>NZ_JBSIFD010000020.1:0-116677 GCF_053615495.1 Comamonas sp. HJ-2
TTCATGCTCATCTTGACGTTGGCGATGTCCACACCCGTGCCGTCCGACTTCACGCGGACCTTGACGTTGTAGTCCACGACACGCTTGACGGGTACAAGGATTTTCATGAGAAAGCTCTTTCCTGGTTTTGAAGAGTGAAAGGCTTAGCGGGCCAGGCCCGCGAGCCGCTCGTTGATCAGTGCATGGGCCTGGTCCATGATGCCGGTGATCAGCTGCGCAACCGTCGGCACATCGTGGATCAGGCCCGCGACCATGCCGCAAGACCAGACGCCCGCGTCCATGTCGCCGTCGTGCATGATGCGCGGATAGACGCCGGCCACTTCAGGCGCAATGTCGGCAAAGGTGATGGCCGCGCCCAGCTCGCGCTCTTTTTGCAGCAGGCGCTCGGTGGCGGAGTTGGTCAGCACGCGCTCGGTGTTGCGCAGCGGGCGCATGACCAGACGGGTGTCGAGCTCGCTGGCCGCGACGATGGCCTGCTTGACGTTGGCGTGCACGGGTGCCTCTTTCGTGGCGATGAAGCGCGTGCCCATGTTGATGCCTTCGGCGCCCAGCGCCAGCGCGGCCACCAGGGAGCGGCCGTCGGCCATCCCGCCCGAGGCGACAAAGGGAATCTTCAGTTCCTCGGCAGCGCGCGGCAGCAGGATGAAGTTGGGGATGTCGTCCTCGCCCGGATGGCCGCCGCATTCGAAGCCGTCCACGCTGATGGCATCGCAGCCGATGGCCTCGGCCTTGAGCGCATGGCGCACCGAAGTGCACTTGTGGATGACCTTGATGCCGGCTTCCTTGAGCGCGGGCAGCCATTTCTGCGGGTTGTTGCCGGCCGTCTCGACCACCTTGACGCCGCCTTCGATGATGGCCTTGACATAGCCCGGGTAGTCGGGCGGGTTGACCGAGGGCAGAAAGGTCAGGTTCACGCCAAAGGGCTTGTCCGTCATTTCGCGGCAACGCGCAATCTCGCGCGCCAGCAACTCGGGCGTGCGCTGGGTCAGGCCCGTGATGATGCCCAGGCCGCCCGCGTTGGAGACGGCGGCGGCCAGCTCGGCCAGGCCCACATGGTGCATGCCTCCCTGGATGATGGGGTGCTCTATGCCAAAGAGTTCGGTGATGCGTGTCTTCATGTCCTTGTCACTCCACTGCAATGCCCTTGTCGCGGATCAGCTGGCCCCAGCGCGTGTAGTCCTGCTGGATGCGCTGGCCCAGCTGGGCGGGATTCTGGAAAGTGGCGATGGCGCCCGCGTGGAGCAGCTTGCTCTGGACATCCTTGTCGGCCAGTATCTGCTGGACTTCGGAGGCGATGCGCTCGACCACCGCCTTGGGCGTGCCCTTGGGGGCGAGCAGACCGCCCCAGGAAACGGCGTCATAGCCCTTGATGCCCTGCTCGGCAATGGTCTTGATGTCGGGCAGCATGCTCACGCGCTGGGGCGAGCCCACGGCGATGGCTCGCAGCTTGCCTGCCTGAATATGAGGCAGCGCGGCCACGAGGTCGGCATACATGATGGGCACCTGGCCGCCGATGGTGTCGGTGATGGCGGGCACGCCGCCCTTGTAGGGCACATGCTGCATGTCGAAGCCGGCCATCTGCTTGAGCAGTTCCATGCTCAGGTGGCCGAAGCTTCCGGCGCCCGAGCTGGTGTAGTTGAGCGCTGATTTCTGAGCCTTGGCGTGGGCGATCAGGCTCTTGAGATCGGTGACATCGGGCAAAAGCGTGGGATTGACCACGATGACGATGGGCAGGTCATAGACCGTGGCCACGGGCGCGAAATCCTTGACAGTGTCGTAGCCGGCCTTCTTGTACAGATGGGGGGCCAGCAGCGTGGGCGTGGCCAGCATCATCAGCGTGTAGCCGTCGGCCGGACTCTTGGCGACCTGCACGGCCGCGATGGAGCCCGAGGCGCCGGGGCGGTTTTCCACCACCACGGTCTGCTTGAGACGCTCGCCCAGCTTCTGGCCCACGATGCGCGATGCCGTATCGGTAGGGCCACCGGCCGGAAAAGGCACGACCAGGCGCAGCATCTTGGCTGGCCAGTCGGTCTCGGCCAGTGCGCCGCCGGCCAGGCCGGCCAGCAACGGCGCTGCGGCCAGGGCCATAACGCTGCGCCGGCTGGTGCAGGCCTTAAGTGCGGGATTGCGCTTGTGCATGTAGTCTCCTGTCAAAGCTGTCTCAGCAGTCGTCGGTGGTGGCCCACTGCCGCAGGCCGTAAAAATCAGTCACTCAGTGATCCATGGCGCTGCGCGCCACCCACTGCCCATGAATCCGGCATGTCCCAAGGCAAGGGACACCGAGGAAGGGCCTACGCCGGCCGCGCCGCCCCGCACCGAGGGTGTCGCCCCCCTCCCGCAAAGCGAGAGAGGGCGCCGTGCACACGGGGGAAGGCGCGGGGCCGCCCAGGCGAAGCGACTCAGGGGGTTCAATCAAGCTTGGCGCCAGCCTGCTCGACCAGCGCCTTCCAGATCGGCATATCGCGCTGGTAGTTGTCGCGGAAGGCCTGGGGGCTGTTCATCATGGGTATGAAGCCAGCGCCCGTAATGCGCTCCAGCACCTTGGGGTCCTTGATGATTTCGCGCAGGTGGCCGTAGAGCTGGTCCACGACCTCCTTGGGCGTGCCGGCTGGCGCGCCCATTGCCACCCAGCCGTAGATCGAATAGGCGTCGTCGGTCACGCCCTGCTCGAAGATGGTCGGCAGCTTGGGCAGAATTTCCATGCGTTCCTTGCCGGTCACGCCAATGGCCTTGAGACGACCCGACTCAATGAAGGGCTTGGTGTTGAGCGCGCTGGAAAAGCACAGTTGCAGCTGACCGCCGATCAGCTCCTGGATCATGGGTGCCTCGCCCTTGTAGGCGGCATGGTTCATGTCGGCATCCATGGTCTTGCTCATATAGGCACCGGCCAGATGGGCATACGAGCCCACGCCCCAGGACCCGTACGAGAGCTTTCCCTTGTGCGCCTTCACATAGGCCAGCAGCTCCTTCATATTGTTGGCCGGCACCGAAGGATGGACGACCAGCGTGACGGGCGCTGCGGCGATCTGGCTGATCAGCGCGATGTCTTTTTGCGGGTTGTAGGGCAGCTTGGTGTAGAGGAACTGGTTGATCAGCATGGAGGTGCTGAGCGAGACCATCAGCGTGTGGCCATCGGGCGCGGCCTTGGCCACGGCCTCGGTGCCGAGGATGCCGGCCGCGCCGCCGCGGTTGTCGATGACCACGGGCTGGCCCAGGCGCTTGGCCAGGACCTCGCCGATGGTGCGCGCGATGATGTCGGTGGCGCCGCCCGCGTTGAAGGGCACGACCACGCGGATGGGCTTTGCGGGCCAGGCCGGCTTGCCTGCCTGCGCGAGGGCGCTGCCGGCGCCCGTGGCCAGCAGGCTGCCGCCGCCGATGGCGGCCAGCCCTTGCAGAAGATCGCGGCGTGTGACTGGGATGCTCATGGTTTGTCTCCTATGAAGTCGCTGTCTTTATCTGCCGTCTTGCGCGGCCTTTAATCTTGCTTTTGAGTTATTTATGGCTCTAGAAGATGTCCGCGGCCTGTGAGCCTGACACGGCCCAACAGGGACACCGAGCAAGGGCCGCCCCCGCAGCGAGGGTGTCGTCCCCTCCCGCGAAGCGAGAGAGGGGAAGCCGCACAGCGGCTCAGGGGGTGGGCTCCTGGGGCAGCGTGAGAACGCCCTTGGCTTGCAGGTCCTGCAGTTGCGCATCATCGAGCGTCAGCAGGCGCTGCAGCACTTCTCGCGTGCCCTCACCCAGCGTGGGCGGTGCATGGCGGATGGGCAGACGCTGGCCGTCCAGGCGGTAGGGCGGCGCGAACACGGGCGTGGCGCCGACCACGGGATGGGGCATGTCGCGCAGCAGCCCGCTGCGGCGCGTGCGCTCGCTGGTCAGGGCCTCGTGCAGGCCGGCCACACGGCCGCAGGGAATGCCTGCAGCCGTCAGGCGCTCCAGCAGCAGATCGCGCGGGAAGCTGCCAATCAGTGCCTTGAGCATGGGCAGCAACTCCAGCCGGTTCCTGGCCCGGTTGACGTTGGTGGAGAAGCGCTGATCCTCGACGATGTCGGGGCGCATGATGACTTGACGGCAGAACTTGTCGAACTGGCTGTTGTTGCCCACGGCAATGATCAGCGGGCCGTCGGCGGCCTCGTACATGCCGTAAGGCACGATGGAGGGGTGGGCATTGCCGTAGCGCTCGGGGTCGTGCCCCAGTTGCAGGGCATCCAGGCCGTAGTAGCCGGTGACCGTGATGCCGCTGTCGTACAGCGCCATCTCTATGAGCCGGCCCTTGCCCGTGCGCTCGCGGCGGAACAAGGCGGCCAGCACGGCCTGGGCTGCATACATGCCGGTTACCAGATCCACCACGGCCACGCCGAATTTGAGCGGCGGCATCCCTGCCTCGCCGTTGAGCGCCATCAGGCCCGCCTCGCCCTGGATCACCAGATCGTAGCCGGGGCGCTTGGCCTCGGGGCCGCTGCTGTCATAGCCAGCCACTGCGCAATAGATCAGGTCGGGCTTGATGGCCTTGAGCTGCTCGTAGCCCAGACCCAGCTTCTCGGCGCCGCCGGTCTTGAAGTTGTGGATGAGCACGTCGAACTGAGGCAGCAGTTCATGGAGGATCTTCACGCCCTCGGGCGTTTGCAGATCCAGCGTGATGGACCGCTTGTTGCGGTTCATGCTGTTGTAGTAGGTGGTCTCGGTCTTGCCGATGCGAATGCCCCAGTCGCGCGTGTCGTCGCCGCGGCCCGGGTGCTCGACCTTGACCACCTCGGCGCCGAAGTCGGCCAGTACCATGCCGCACAGCGGCCCGGCGAAGACGCGGGACAGATCGAGTACCTTCACTCCCTCCAGCGGGAAGTCGATGTCCTGGTTCTGTTCGGTATTGCTGTCGGCCATCTGCCTTGTCTCCTTGGAAAATCTTGGTTTGTTGAGCGCTCAAGCACGCAATTTGCTGAAGTCGGCGCTGCGCTTTTCGAGAAAGGCAGCAATGCCTTCACGGGACTCTTCGCTGCCCTGGGAGCGCACCATGTGCTGTGCCTCCAGCTCCAGCTGCTGCTCCAGCGTGTTGCGCGGTGCCTGGCGGCACAGGTCCTTGATCAGAGCCGTGGCCTGGTCCGGGCCGGTCGCGATCTGGGCGGCCAGCGCAACGGCATCGGCCAGAGCCTGGCCGGGCTCGGCCAGGCGATTGACGGGGCCCAAAGCGTGCATGCGTTCGCCGCTGATGCGCTCGCCGGTCAGGCACAGCTCGGTCAAGACCTGCCGCGAGACGAACTCGGCCAGAAAGGCTGTGGCGCCGCCGTCGGGCGTCAGACCCACTTTCACATAGGCCACGGAGAACAGGCTGTCGCGGGCGGCCACCAGCATATCGCAGGCCAGTGCCAGCGACAGGCCGGCGCCCGCCGCCGCGCCTTCGACGGCAGCGATGACAGGCTTGGGACAGTCGCGCACGGCTCGAATCAGGTCGTGCAGGCCTTCAAGCTTTTCACGGCGCTGCTCCACGGGCAGTTCGCGGCGCCTGGCCAGTTGGCGCAAATCGCCACCGGCGCAGAAATGCCCGCCCTCGCCCGTGAGCACGACCGCGCCCACACTGGCGTCAGCCGCAGCCTCCGCCAGCGCGGTCGTGACGGCCGCGTAGAACGCGGGCGACAACGCATTGCGCGCAGCCGGGTTGTTGTTGCTCAGCACCAGCACGGCAGCTTCGCGGCGGGTCAGCAGGACTTCACTCATCTTCGTTCTCCAGTTTTAGGCAGCACTTACCGCCTGTAGCCGACCCACTCCGCCAGGGACAGCCCGCCGGCCGCGCCGCAGCGAGGCTGTCGTCCCCCTCCCCTAGCGCGCAGCGCGTAGAGAGAGAGGGGGAAGGCGCAAAGCGACTCAGGGGGGAGCTCATTTCAGCTCAAGGCCATGAAACGCGCCAGATGATGGTCCTCGTCGCCAAACTGGTGGTCGATCATGATCAGTCGCTTGGCGTAATGCGCCAGCGGCAGCTCCCAGGTCATGCCGATGCCGCCATGCATCTGTATGCTTTCCTCGGCCACCAGGGTCCCCACCGAGCCCACGGTGTACTTGGCGGCAGACAGCATCTTCTCGCGCTGCGTGCCCTGGGCGTTGTCGATGGCATCGGCCGCATTGATGACGGTGGAACGCACCTGCTCCACCTCCAGCAACAGATCGGCCATGCGATGCTGCAGCGCCTGGAAGCTGCCGATGGCCACTCCGAACTGCTTGCGCGTCTGCAGATACTCCAGCGTGTTCTGCTTGGCCACATCCATGGCGCCCAGCGCCTCGGCAGCCAGCGCCAGCAAGGCAAAGCCCTGAACATGCTCGAGCACGCCATGGCCCTGGCCCTCGGCACCCAGCAGCGCATCCTCGGCCAGTTGCACATTCTCGAAAGTCAGCTCGGCGGCGCGGCCGCCTTCCATGCGGCTATAGCCGCGCTTGGCGATGCCGGCGGCATTGCCGTCGACCAGGAACAGGCTGATGCCGGCAGTATCGAACATGCCGCCTGCGGTGCGCGCGGACACCAGCAGCAGATCGGCTTTCTCGCCAAAGGCGACCACGCTCTTGGCGCCGTTGAGCACCCAGCCCGTGGCGGTCCTGGCCGCCGTGGCCGTGACCTTGTTGAGCTCGTAGTGGCTGCCCGGTTCGTCGTGCGCCAGAGCGGCGATCGCGCTGCCGGCGATGATGTCTTCCAGTTGGCGCTTTTGCGCTTCGGTGCCTGCCGCAATCAGGGCCTGGCCCACGACCAGCGCGCCCAGCAAGGGCTCGGCCACCAGGCCGCGGCCCAGCGACTCGAACACCACGCTGATGTCAAAGCCCGAGCCGCCAAAGCCGCCCTCCTCTTCCGGGAACAGCGCGCCGATCGCGCCCAGCTCGGCAAATTGCGCATACAGCGCGGGGCTGTGACCTTCTGCACCATAGGCCAAATGGTTGCGCTGTTCGATACCGTACTGCTCAGAAACAAAGCGGTTCAGGCTGTCCGCCAGCATGCGGCGGTCTTCGGTGTGTGTGAAGTTCATGACAAATTCTCTCTACCCAATCGAACGAATCGGTGTCGCATGCCACCGCCCGGTTCGCCAGGGACGCCCAGCAAGGGCCGCCCCGCAGCGAGGGCGTCGTCTCCCCGGGGGGAAGGCGCGCAGCGACTCAGGGGGATTTCACAAGCCCAGAATCATCTTGGAGATGATGTTCTTCTGGATTTCGTTGGAGCCGCCGAAGATCGACAGCTTGCGGTAGTTGAAGTAGTTGGCCGAGGCCGTGGCGGCTTCGTCGATACCGCCCAGGGGCGCCTGGTCATAGCCTTCGTACTGGGCCTCGTCGATATAGGGCACGGCATACACGCCCATGGCGCGGCGGATCAGCGACAAGATCTCCTGGCGGATCTCGGTGCCGCGGATCTTCAGCATGGAGCTCTCCGCACCGGGCACGCCGCCACCGGCCACGGCCGCGATCACGCGCAGATTGGTGGTCTTCATGTTCTCCAGGTCGATCTCGACACGGGCCATGCGGGCGGCGAACAGCGGGTCCTGGTTCAGCGGCTGGCCGTTCTTGTGAACCTTGGCGGCGATGACCTTGAGCTTTGCCAGAGCCGAGATGCAGAAGCCCACGCCCGCAATGCCGGTGCGCTCGTAGGTCAGCAGATACTTGGCATAGGTCCAGCCCCGGTTTTCCTCGCCCACCAGATTCTCGACCGGCACCTTCACATCGGTGAAGAAGACTTCGTTGACTTCCTTGTCGCCGTCCAGCGTGCGGATGGGGCGTAGCTCCACGCCGGGGCTGTTCATGTCCACCAGCAAAAAGCTGATGCCGGCCTGGGCCTTGGCTTCACGGTTGGTGCGCACCAGGCAGAAGATCATATTGGCGTGCTGGCCCTGGGTGGTCCAGGTCTTCTGGCCGTTGACGATGTAGAAGTCTCCATCGCGCACGGCCGTGGTCTTCACCGAGGCCAGATCGGAGCCCGCGCCGGGCTCGGAATAGCCCTGGCACCACCAGTCCTGCCCGCTCAGAATGCGCGGCAGCCAGTACTTTTTTTGCTGCTCGTTGCCGTACTTGATCAGCACCGGCCCCAGCATGTTCACGCCGAAGGGCACGATGCGCGGGCCGCCCGCCAGGGCGCACTCGGTGTCGAAGATGAACTTCTCGACCGCCCCCCAGCCCGGACCGCCATGCTCCTGGGGCCAGTGATTCGCATACCAGCCGCGCTCGTTGAGAATGGCATGCCACTCGTCCTGATCGGCCTTGCTCAGGCGCTGGCCGGCCTTGACCTTGGCCGAAATATGCTTGGGCAGCTTTTCCTTGAGAAAACTCTGCACCTCGGCGCGAAACGCCTCTTCCTGGGGGGTGAATTGCAAATCCATTGCTATTTCCTGGTAATCCATGGCGCAGCGCGCCTTTGCAGCCTCTGACACCGGCACGCTCTGAACCAGAGGCGCCGAGCAAGAGCCGTCTCGCAGCAAAGGCGTCGTCCCCCTCCCGAAGAGAGAGGGGGAAGCGGCGCCAGCCGCTCAGGGGGTGTTTAGAAAATCTCGAACAGGCCCGCAGCACCCATGCCGCCGGCGATGCACATGGTCACCACGCCCCACTTGACCTTGGGATTGCGGGCCTTGCGGCGCTGGCCTTCAAGCAGGATGTGGCCGGTCAGGCGTGCACCCGTCATGCCGAAGGGGTGGCCGATGGCAATCGCGCCGCCGTTGACATTCAGACGCTCGTTGGGAATGCCCAGTTGACGCTGGCAATACAGGGCCTGCGAGGCAAAGGCTTCGTTCAGCTCCCAGAGGTCGATGTCATCCACCGTAAGGCCGTGGCGCTTGAGCAGCTTGGGCACGGCAAACACCGGGCCGATGCCCATCTCGTCAGGCTCGCAGCCGGCCACGGCGAAGCCGCGGAAAGCGCCCAGGGGCTTGAGGCCCAGGCGCTCTGCCAGCCTGGCCTCCATCACCACGCAGGCGCTGGAGCCGTCGGACAGCTGCGAGGCATTGCCGGCCGTGATGAAGTTGCCAGGGCCCTTCACAGGCTCCAGCTTGGCCAGTCCCTCCAGCGTGGTGCTGGCGCGGTTGCAGTTGTCCTGCGTGGCCACCACGTCGCGGTAGGTGACTTCGCCGGTTTCCTTGTTCTTCTCCATCATGCGTGTAGAGCAGGCAATGATCTCGTCCTTGAACAGATCGGCGGCCTGGGCCGCAGCCGTGCGCTGCTGGCTTTGCAGCGAGAACACATCCTGGTCTTCACGCGTGATGCCATAGCGCTTGGCCACCACATCGGCGGTGTCGATCATGGCCATGTACAGCTCGGGCTTGTGCTCCACCAGCCAGGGGTCCATGTCGGTGGGCAGATTGTTGCCGGCCCGGATGCCGGAGATGGTTTCGATACCGCCGGCCAGCATCACGTCCACGCCCTCGGCCACGACACGCCCCGCCGCGATGGCGATGGACTGCAGACCCGAGGCGCAAAAGCGCGTGATGGTGGTGCCGGCGATCGATAGCGGCAGCCCGGCGCGCAACACGGTCTGGCGACCCAGATTGCGGCCCTGGAAGCCGTCGGGGTTGCCGCAACCCAGAATCAGGTCCTCGATCATTTCGGGATCGACACCCGAGCGCTCCACCGCAGCCTTGACGGAGAAAGCAGCCAGCTGGGCGGCAGGAGTGATGTTGAACTCGCCACGATGCGACTTGGTCAGCGGTGTGCGGGCGGTGGAAACGATAACGGCTTCACGCATGGTGCTTGTCTCTGTGAATGTTGAAAACTATTTTTGATAGCTGTCTTCGCTTGTCATTCATTGCTTTCAGATACTTTCCATACTGAAAACCATACAAATCAAGAGCTAGCAGCTACTTTTTTAAATTAACCGGGCGATAAAAACTGGCGCACTCCAAGCGCGAGACGCCGAGCAAGAGCCGCCTCGCGGCGGGGCCGCCCAGGCGATGGCGTCGTCCCCTCCCGAAGAGAGAGGGGAAGCCGCGCAGCGGCTCAGGGGTGTTACTTGTTCAGGCTTTCGAAGTTCTTGCCCTCGGCCACCAGCTTCTGCAGCAGCGGCGCAGGCTTCCAGAACAGCGCGTCTTCCTTGGCAAAGGCTTCGATATCGGCCAGCACCTTGGGAAGGCCCTGCATATCGGCCCATTTCATGGGGCCGCCGCGGTGGCGCGGAAAACCGTAGCCGGAGATAAAGGTCACGTCCACATCCAGCGGGCGCAGCGCAATGCCCTCGCCCACCACCTTGGCGCCTTCGTTGACCATGGCAGCCATGTAGCGGCGCATGATTTCCTCGGCCGTGAACGGGCGCGGCGTCACGCCCTTCTTGGCGCGCTCGGCATCGACAATCGCCAGCACCTCGGGGTCGGGCTGACCGATGCGCGCACCTTGCGGATAGAGATAAAAGCCGCGTCCCGTCTTCTGGCCGAACCAGCCGTTTTCACAGATGCGGTCGGCAATCTGCACATAACGGGCATTGGGGTCGCGCGTGGCGGCGCGGCGCTTGCGCGTGGCCCAGCCGATATCGCCACCGGCCAGGTCGGTGACCTGGAAAGGCCCCATGGCAAAGCCGAAACCGCGCACGGCTTCGTCGATCTCGTAGGGACTGGCACCGTCTTCCATCAGGTAGTCGGCGGCCTGCTTGTAGGTGGCCAGAATGCGGTTACCGATAAAGCCGTCGCAGACGCCGGCACGCACGGGCACCTTCTTCATCTTCTTGGCCAGCTCGAAGGCCGTGGTCACCACATCGGGCGCCACCTTGGCGGGCACGACGATCTCCAGCAGCTTCATGATGTTGGCCGGGCTGAAGAAGTGCAGACCGATCACGTCCTGCGGGCGGCTGGTGACGGCGGCAATCGCGTCGATGTCCAGATACGAGGTGTTGGTGGCCAGCACGGCGCCGCTCTTGCAGACGCGATCCAGCTCCTTGAACACGGCCTTCTTGACCTCCAGGTCTTCGAAGACCGCCTCGATCACCAGATCCACATCGGCAATGTCGTCATAGCGGGTCGAGGGCGTATAGCGCGCCATGATGGCGGCCTTGGCTTCCTCGCTCATGCGGCCCTTGGCAATCAGGCCGTTGTAGACCTTCTCCACATTGGCCTGACCGCGTGCGATGGATTCGGCATCGCGCTCGATCATGGTCACGACCAGGCCGGCATCCAGCGCCGAGACGGTGATGCCCGCGCCCATGGTGCCGCCACCGATGATGGCGATCTTGCTGAAGGCGCGCGGCTGGGCAGCGCGGGCCTCGGGAATCTTGGCCGTCTCGCGCTCGGCAAAGAAGGCGTGGATCAGGCCGGCGCGCTGCGGGCTGTCGATACAGGCCAGAAACTGGGCACGCTCGAACTTCAGGCCTTCCGCAAAAGGCAGATCCAGCGCGGCCTGCACGCAATCGATGATCTTCAGCGGCGAGAACAAACCGCGCGACTTCTTGGCCGTGTCGGCACGCAGCACATCGAGTTCCGCCTGGGCGGCTGCCTTGTCGGCCAGACGACCCGGCGCGGCGCTGACGGGACGCAGCGGCGCGCCCTGGGTCAGCAGTTCACGCGCATAGGCCAGGCCCGCGGCGACGGGGTCCGAGCCCTCTTCCAGCTTGTCCACCAGACCGGCTGCCAGTCCGGCCTTGGCACCGATCTGCTGGCCGCTGAGCATCAGCTCGGTTGCGGCCTTGACACCCATCAGGCGCGGTGCACGCTGGGTGCCGCCGGCGCCGGGCACCAGACCCAGAGAGACTTCGGGCAGACCCAGCTTCGCGCCAGGCAGCGCCAGACGGTAATGCGCCGACATGGCGATCTCCAGACCGCCGCCCAGTGCCGCGCCATGAATCACGGCCACCACGGGCTTGCTGCAGGCCTCGATACGGTTGCAGACATCGGGCAGGAAAGGCAGGACCGGAGGCTTGCCGAATTCGCGGATATCGGCACCGGCGATGAAAGCCTTGCCCTGACCCACGATGACCACGGCCTTGACCGCGGCGCTGGCATCGGCCTGTTCCATGGCCGCCATCAGACCCTGGCGCACGGCAGCGCCCAGCGCATTGACGGGCGGGTTGTTGACGCTGACGAGCAGGACGTCACCGTCTTGCCTGAGTTCGACGACAGAGGTGCTGGCTTGGGCGGTCATGCGAGTCTCCTGAATCTCTTTATGGAATGGGCTTTATTTTTACGACGACAATGTTTTCTAACAATCCCATGAATCATTGACAGACTGTCAAAGAAAATTAGACAAATACGCCATGGACTCCCAATCGCTGACCCTGCTGGTCGAAATCATTGATAGCGGCAATCTCAGCCAGGCAGCGCGCAAGCTCAAGATGACGCGTGCCAATGTGAGCTATCACCTGACCCAGCTGGAAAAGGCAGCGGGCGTGCAGCTGGTCAAGCGCACCACGCGCCGCGTGGAGCCTACGGAGATCGGCATGCGCCTGTACGAGCATGGCCGCAACATCCACAACGAAATGCTGGCCGCACGCGAGGCCATCACGGCGCTGGGCCAGAGCCTGCAGGGCCGCGTGGGCATCAGCGTGCCCAGCGGCTACGGCCAGATCGTGATGAGCGAATGGCTGATCGAGTTCAAGCGCCTGTACCCGGGCATCGTGCTCGATGTGCTGTTCGAGAACCGGGCCGACAATCTGCGCGACGATGTGGACATCATCGTGCGCGTGATCCAGGAGCCACCCCTGTCCCTGGTGGCGCGCAGCCTGGGCACGGTGCGCTATCTGGCCTGCGCCTCACGCGAATATGCGCAGACCCACGGCCTGCCCAGAACCCTGCATGCCCTGCGCGCCAGCCCGCTGATCACCGCCGGAGTCACGGGGCGGCAATTGCGCCTGGCCGCCTATCTGGGCTCCGAACGCCACGAAGTGATGCTGGAGCCCACCATGATCTCCGAGCATTTCCCTTTTCTGCGCGACGGCATCCTGGCCGGCCTGGGGGTAGGCCTGGTGCCCGACTATGTGGTGCAGGACAAGCTGGCCACGGGCGAGGTGCTGAGCACGCTGGACGAGTACCGGCTCAGCATTTTCGGCACCCATATGTATCTGCTCTACCTGCCCAACCGGCATCAGACCAAGGCCGTGCGCACCTGCATCGATTTTCTGCTGGCCAAGGCCCAGCCCGAGGCAACCCGGCTGGCCGCGATGCCCCAGCCCTGAGCCGCAACGCAAAACGCCAGCGAGCAGGCTGGCGTTTTCATTCGGACAGAGGCCTCAGGACAGGCTGCGGTTCAGATTCTGCTGGCGCCAACTGCTGGGGCTTTGCTGAAAATGCTTGCTGAACCAGCGCGTGAACGAGCTGTTCTCGGCAAAGCCGGCCTGAGCGGCCGCTTCGCTCACCGACAGCTGCGGATTCTGCAGCGCACGCAGCGCGGCCTGGCTGCGTACGGCGTCCAGGGTTTCCTGAAAGCTGGTGTTCTGGGTTTCGAGGTGCCGCTGCAGCGAGCGGGCCGTATAGCCAAGCGCGCCGGCCACATGGGCAATGCTGTGGCGCCCATGGGGCAGCAGTGACTGCAAGGTGCTGCGCACCTGCTGCTCCAGCGATCTGGTCGTGGGCCGCGGCGCATGGCTCTCCATCAGGCTGCGGGCGTGGCTCTCCATGAGGCTGTCGTGATCGGCATCGATGGCCTCCAGATCCTCGTTGCTCACCACGATGCCATCGAAGTCCGAGCCGAACACGATCTCGCTGCCCAGCACGCGGCGATGGCTCATGGTGCTGCCTGGCGAGCTGTGCGAGAAGTGGATGCTGGCCGGGCTCCAGCCCCTGCCCAGCTGATATCGGCACAGACTCATCAGCGCCGTGATGCCCAGCTCGACCGGGTGGCGCCCCGGGTTCTCGCGCTCGGTATCCAGGTTCAGCTGGATGATGGAATAGCGCCCCTGGGTCACCACCTCCGTGCCCACGGTGGTGCTGATCATGTGGTCATAGTCCTTGAAGGTCTTGAGCATGCTGGAGAGGCTGGCCTGGTGCTGCAGCAGCAGGCTGATCGGCCCGAAGTCGGACAGACGCCAATGCGAGCCCATGAGCAGGCCCAGCGAGGCATGCCCGGCCTGGGCGGAAGAAGCCTCGAGCAACTGCGCAAACGCAGCTTCGGGAACCATGAGATCGGGAGAATTCAGGCAGCTGTGGTCCAGCCCCACCTGGCGGAACATGCGCAGCGGGTCAAGGCCGAGCTCGTTCGCCACCTTGGCGTATTTGCACAGGCTCACACTTCGGATACGGGGCTTCATCGTGACCAGGAAAACGGTTGACCCGGGTACTGCGCAACAGGCCCGGATTTCATGGATGGACACAGGCCTTAAGGGCAACCTGCGTTTCGGGTGTTGATGTTTATCAATATCACAACAAGCAGTCAATCAATGGATACCAGTAGATCACGACAGATATGACGGTTCGGCGCGCAGATGCGTCCACTTCAAGACACCCCAGGCCCGGCCCTAGGGTTTTCCTTGCACCCACCCAAGAGGGCAACAAGCTGACGCGATCGGTCAAGCCCCGGGACTGTTGCTGCGCCGAGAATTTTTCCATCAGACGGCGGCGCCCTGCATCAAGGCCTTGCCGGGTACTTAGGAGAAGACCATGAAAGTCGAACAACTGACCTGCAGCATCGGCGCTGAGGTTTCCGACATCCACCTCGGCGATGCGTCCCGCGACAAGGGCCTGGCCGAGGAAATTCGCGCCCTGCTGCTGCAGCACAAAGTGCTGTTCTTCCGCGATCAGGACATCACGCGTGCCGAGCATGTGGGTTTTGCCCGCCACTTCGGCGATCTGGAGGATCACCCCGTGGCCGGCAGCGACCCCGACCACCCCGGTCTGGTGCAGATCTACCGCAGCGAAAAGCGCGAAAACTACGAGAACACCTATCACACCGACGGTCAGTGGCGCGAGAACCCGACCATGGGCTGCGTGCTGCGCTGCATCGAAGGCCCTGCCGTCGGTGGCGACACCATCTGGGTCAATATGGCCGAGGCCTACCGCAATCTGCCCGAGGACATCAAGAAAAAGATTGACGGCCTCAAGGCCAAGTCCAGCATCGAGCACGGCTTCGGCGCCGTCATGCCCGAAGAAAAGCGTCTGGAGCTGGGCCGCCAGCATCCTCCGGTCGAACATCCCGTGGTGCGCACCCACCCCGAAACCGGCGAGAAGATTCTCTACGTCTGCAGCTTCACCACCCACTTTGCCAACTACCACACGCCCGAGAACGTGCGCTATGGCCAGGACAAGACGCCCGGTGCCAGCATGCTGCTGAACTATCTGATCAGCCAGGCGGCCATCCCCGAGTACCAGGTGCGCTTTCGCTGGAAGCCCGGCAGCGTCGCCATGTGGGACAACCGCTGCACCCAGCATTACGCCGTGCAGGATTACTGGCCCGCCGCGCGCAAGATGGAGCGCGCTGCCATCATCGGCGACAAGCCTTTTTGAGCGAGCGCCACCTGCGCCGCGTGCCGGCGCCGGAACACGGCGCATCGCACCGGCGCTGCGCAAAAACAATAGCTTGTATCGCTTGACTGCCATTGAAGATAAAGTCATAGCTGCCTGAAATGCTTGCAAATCAAGCGCAGGCAGCTATTATTTTTTCTGTCATCACCTCCTGCATGAATGTGCGCCTGACCAGGCCCCGCCTTGCGCCAATCGCGCCCTGAGGCCGATGACAGAGCGCAGGCCCGGGAGGGCGACAGCACTGCAAGATACAGAGATACAGCCGGCCATTGCTGTGAGCCATGGCACGCGCGAGCCCGACGAGCCTAAATACCACAATGGTGATCCTCGTCAACCGCGCCTGCAGCATCTCTGCTCGGCGAGCCTCTGGCGAGCACTGCAGCGTGCGGTGTGGGGCGCGCGGCGTGCGCATCACGGACCTCCCGCTCCTCCCGCGCCTTGACAGCTGTGAGCCGGCCAGAGGCCTGCTCAAGACCATCCATCCGCAGCCGCCGGCCCAGACGACTTCACCAGGCCTGTCTCAGGCCCGGCCCCAGCCTTGCCAGAGCCATTTTTCCAGGCCTGCCCAAAATCATCCGGGCATGAAAAAGGCCTCCATCGCGGAGGCCGTTTTTGCGCATGTCGGTTCAGCAGAGACCGCTTGCAGGCGAGGGCGTGATCGCCTTGCCTGCAAGCCTGTCCCGGGAGATCAGGAGGTCTTCCTGAGGAAACCCTGGTTGGCACCGGGCCGGTTGGGCGCAAAGCCGTTGGCGGCCAGGCTTTCCTCCACGCTGTCGTAGAACACGCCGATCTTGCTG
The DNA here is from genome assembly GCF_053615495.1 of Comamonas sp. HJ-2. Classification (NCBI taxonomy): domain Bacteria; kingdom Pseudomonadati; phylum Pseudomonadota; class Betaproteobacteria; order Burkholderiales; family Comamonadaceae; genus Comamonas; species Comamonas sp. HJ-2. The sequence continues at coordinate 16,181 of NZ_JBSIFD010000020.1, forward strand.
ATCTCGCGCGCCTCCTTGGCGGTGGCGACAGGACGACCGAATTCGCGCGAGATGCGCACCAGTTGCTCGATCTGCGAGACGGTGCTGGCCTTCTCGGTACGCGTCTGGTTCCACAGACAGTCTTCGGTGCCGCAGCGCACATGCAGACCGGCGGCAATGCCCCACATGTTCACGGGCAGCACGTTGCGCACATTGCTTTCCACGGTCAGCACGGCGCCATCGGGCACGGCGCGCACAAAGTTGGCCAGGCTGTACAGGCTGGGCGTGTCCATGCCGCCGGCGATCGCCACCCAGTTCATGACCAGCGGGCCCATGTAGAAGCCGCGGCGCATCAGGCGCTCCACCGACTCGAAGCTGTTCAGGTTGTAGCACTGGAAAGCGCTCTGGATGCCGGCCTTGGTCAGGCGGCGCACATGCTCCTCCACCCAGCCCGGCTGGGCGGGCACGGTCATTTCCTTGTAGGCATTGAACAGCGTGGGATTGGCGCGCGAGGTACCGGCAAAGTCCGCGTCTTCGGCCTGATCGGTCACGTTCATCTGCGAGGTGTTCACCGTCACGGTCACCTGATCGGGCACCGGGTCCAGATCGGCCAGCATGTGGCGGGTGTCGTCGGAGAGCCATTTGGCCGCCTGGCCTTCGTCTTCGGGAGCAAAGCTGATGGAGCCACCGACCTGGATGATCATCTCGGGCACGGCCTTGCGCACGCCGGAGATCAGCTCGTTGAACTTGGACAGGCGCTTGCTGCCCTTGCCGTCAAGCTCGCGCACATGCAGGTGCAGCACCGTGGCGCCCGCGTTGTAGCAGTCCACGGCTTTCTGGATCTGCGCCTCCATGGTGACGGGAATGTCTTCGGGGAAGTCCGAAGGCAGCCAGCCCGGAGCATAGGGCGCCGCAGTAATGATCAGGGGTTGCTGGTTTTCGGGGAACAGATGGCCGTCGAGGAAGTTCATGACATGTCTCCAAGTGAATGCGGGCTTCGACGGACAGCCATGGCCGCGGCTTGCCCGCCCTGTGCAATGCCGCCAGGCATTCAAAAGGCATGGGCAACACCGGCCGGCAGGCACCGAATCGTCGAAATTGAAAGCAATTTCACTGTAGGAGAGCTGTCTGCAAAGCGTTTGCCCTAGGACGCTCAAAGCTTGGCAAAGTGCGCCAGAGCACGCGGGCACTCCGATGCGCCCTTGCTCCGAACCGGACCGTCGCAGCTGTGCCGCGACGATGAATGCAGCCTGCCAGCCTGTCGCTGCTCCTATCGGCAGCCGCCCGCCTAGCCGCGCCAGGCAGCCTCGATGGCGGCGATATCGATCTTCCTCATCTCCATCATGGCTTCAAAAGCCCGTCTGGCCGCCGCGCGATCCGGGTCGGCAATGGCCGTGGTCAGCACACGCGGCGTGATCTGCCAGGACAGCCCCCAGCGGTCCTTGCACCAGCCGCACTGGCTTTCCTGGCCGCCGTTGCCGACGATGGCGTTCCACAGCCGATCCGTTTCCTCCTGATCGTCCGTCGCAACCTGAAACGAAAACGCCTCGTTGTGCTTGAAGACAGGGCCGCCGTTCAGGCCCAGGCAGGGAATGCCCATGACCGTGAATTCGACCGTCAGCACATCGCCCTGCTTGCCGGAGGGGTAGTCGCCCGGTGCGTGATGGACCGCGCCCACGGCGCTATCGGGAAAAGTCTGGGCGTAGAACCTGGCTGCCTCCAGGGCCTCGCCTTCGTACCAGAGACAAATCGTGTTTTTGCTGACCATCTTGGCTCTCCTGAACAGGGACTGATGAATGTCTGCAAACCCGCAGACCGCGGACCCCTCTCTATCGGGACACCGATGCACTGGCGGCTTTCGGCGTCTGTGCATTGAAGCCGCATTTCCCCAGCGCTTCAATCCCCATATCAGAGGCGCAGGGTCATCCCCCCGATATAGCCATGGCACCTCTGCTCTCACGAAGACGCCGGAAATGGATCAGGCTGCATCAGCCCTGCCGGTTTCAAGTCCGGTCAAGGCCGCCTCCGGAACCACGCCAGTCCCGCCCTGCTGCCGCAGATCCGGGCTCAGAAGCCACTCCTGGGCACCGGCCCGGCCTTGCCTCGCTGGCGCACACCAGAGCAATCGAATCTGCTTTAGATCAAGCCAATGCATTTTATTTTTGTCTAGTCATATAATTGACTACACATATACAAGACTGACCCCTTGAACCCTACGATTTGTTGACGTCATGAAATTCACTCTGAACGGCCAGGAAGTGGACGCGCAAAGCGCCACTGCCGACACACCTCTTTTGTATGTGCTGCGCAATGACATGCAGCTCAACGGCCCCAAGTTCGGCTGCGGCCTGGGCGAATGCGGTGCCTGCGCCGTGCTGATCGACGGCAAGGTGGCGCGCTCCTGCTCCGTGCCCCTGAAGGCGGTCGACGGCAAGAAGGTCACCACGCTGGAAGGCCTGTCGCCTGACGCCAGCAAGGCCGCCAGCGCGCAGGCTCTGCAGGACCGCGCCGTGCTCGATGTCAGCGCCGCCGAGACAAAGGCGCCTGCCACCGCACGCACCTACACCCTGCATGTGGTGCAGCAAGCCTTTGTCGATGCACAGGCTGCGCAGTGCGGCTATTGCACCAACGGAATGATCATGGCGCTGGTTGCCCTGTTCAACCAGCAGCCCAAGGCCAGCGACGAAGAAATCAGGCACGCCCTGTCCGGCCATCTGTGCCGCTGCGGCACCCATGTGGAAATCATGCAGGCCGCCGCGCGCGCCCGTGAGCTGATTGCCAAGGGCCACAGCCCGGCCCTCCCCGCCGCCGGCGCATCCACAACCGCAAAGGCTGCCTGATCATGAAATTCTTCACCAAAGACAATCACGCTCAACTGACTCGTCGCCAGCTGCTCAAGGCCGGCGGCATGCTGATGGTCGGCTCCGTGGCAGGCGGCCATCTGCTGATGGCCCAGACCGCCCCCGAAGCGGCTGCCAAGGGCGCTTTCCCCATTCCCTCGGCCAAGCTGGTGGACAGCTTCATCGCGATTGGCGCCGACGGCTCCGTCACGGCCTACAACGGACACGTGGACCTGGGCACGGGCGTGCGCACGGCTCTGGGCCAACTGGTGGCCGACGAGTTGTATGTGGACTTTGCCGCCGTGACCATGGTGCTGGGCCACACCGCCCGCACCCCGGATCTGGGCCCCACCATTGCCAGCAACACCATCCAGGTGTCGTCCCTGCCCATGCGCCATGCCGCAGCGCAGGTGCGCCAGCTGCTAATCAAGCTGGCCAGCGAGAAATCCGGTGTTCCCGCTGACCGCATCACCACCCAGAAAGGCTTTGTCATCGCCGGCGGCAAGCGCTACGGCTATGGCGAGCTGGTTCAGGGCCAGGATCTGCAGATCGAGGTCGACGACAAGATCGAGCTGCGCAAGTCCGGCTTCGAATACATCGGCAAATCGGTGCAGCGCGTGGACATCCCCAACAAGGTGCTGGGCGCGCTGACCTATATCCATGACCTGCGCGTGCCCGGCATGCTGCACGGCCGCGTGATCCGTCCTCCCTACACCGGCGCCGATGCCACGGCGCCCCTGGGCTCCAGCCTGGTGTCGGTGGACGAGAAATCCATCGCCCATCTGCCCGGCATCGTCAAGGTCGTGGTCAAGGGCGACTTCGTGGGTGTGGTGGCCGAGCGTGAAGAGCAGGCCATCGCTGCCATGCGCCAGCTCAAGGTCACCTGGAAGGAATGGAACGGCCTGCCCGATATGTCGCTGAGCGGCCTGCACCAGACCCTGGTGGACCACGCCAAGACCGACCGCGTGCTGCAGGAAGACGAAGGCGCGCTGCAGGCCATCGAGCAGGTCAAGACTGCGCTGACCCGCGACTATGTCTGGCCCTATCACGCTCATGGCTCCATCGGCCCGTCCTGTGCGATTGCCGAAGTGGGCAACGGCCAGATCCAGGTCTGGACCGGCTCGCAAAACCCTCACGACGTGTGCAAGGACATTGCCAAGCTCATGGACGTGAATGCCGACAACATCAACGTCACCCGCCTCGAAGCCTCTGGCTGCTACGGCCGCAACTGCGCCGACGATGTCTGCTCGGACGCCGTGCTGATGTCGGCCGCCGTGGGCAAGCCCGTGCGCGTGCAGCTGATGCGCGAGCAGGAAGCCGGCTGGGAGCCCAAGGGCACGGGCCAGCTGATTCGCGTGCGCGGCGGCCTGGATGAGCAAAACAATGTGGCCGCCTACGAGCTGCGCACCTGCTACCCCTCGAACAACGCCTCGGCGCTGGCATTGATTCTGACGGGCAAGGTGTCCGCCAAGATCGAGGCCCAGCAAATGGGCGACCGCACGGCCATCCCGCAGTACGAGTATCCCAAGATGCGCGTGATCTCCCAGGACGCCGTGCCCATCGTGCGCGCCTCGTGGATGCGCGGCGTCTCCGCCCTGCCCAATGTGTTCGCCCATGAGTCCTGGATCGACGAATGCGCCTACCTGGCCAAGGCCGACCCCATCGAGTACCGTCTGCGCTATCTCAAGGACCCGCGTGCCGTGGCGCTGATTGCCGAGGCCAAGAAGCAGTGCAACTGGCAGGAAGGCCCGGCACGCCGCAATGCGGCAGCTGACGATCAGCGCCTGGTCAAGGGTCGCGGCTTTGCCTATGCCCGCTACTTCCACAGCAAGTTCCCCGGCTACGGTGCGGCCTGGGCGACCTGGGTGGTCGACGTGACCGTGGACCGCGAAACCGGCGAAGTCAAGGTCGACAAGGTCTTTGTCGCCCAGGACACCGGTGCCATGGTCAACCCCGCTGGCGTGCGCCATCAGGTGCACGGCAACGTGGTGCAGTCCACCAGCCGCGTGCTCAAGGAGTTCGTCACCTTCGACAAGAGCGGCGTCACCTCCGTGGAATGGGGCGGCTACCCCATCCTGCGCTTTGACGAACTGCCCGAGATCGACTCGCTGCTGGTCGAGCGCCCCAACGAAGCGCCCATGGGCGCCGGCGAGTCGGCTTCCGTGCCCAGCGCCGCCGCCGTGGCCAACGCCATCTTTGACGCCACCGGCGTGCGCCTGCTGGAAGTGCCGTTCACGCCCAGCCGCGTGCTGGCCGCGCTCAAGGCCGCCAAGAGCGGCGCCGCCTCGTCCAAGTGACTCCACCGATAAAGAACATAGATATGCGAACGTTCCAAAAGATTCTGGCGGGCGGTGCGGCTGTAGTGGTCGTGCTGGCTGCCGCCGGCCTGGCGCTCACCCACCAGGGCGAGATTGCGCCCCAATCAGCCATTCCCGCTGCCGACTTCACGCCCCAGCAGATTGCCAAGGGCAAGCTGCTGGCCGCCATGGGCGACTGCGCCGTCTGCCACACTGCTCCCAACGGCAAGACCAACGCAGGCGGTCTGGCCATGCCCAGCCCCTTCGGCACCATCTACACCAGCAACATCACGCCCGATCTGCAGACCGGCATCGGCAGCTGGAGCTATGAAGCCTTCGAGCGCGCCATGCGCCATGGCGTGGACCGCGAAGGCCAGTACCTCTACCCCGCCTTCCCCTACACGGCCTTCAGCCGCGTGACGGATGAGGACATGAAGGCCTTGTACGCCTTTCTGATGAGCGAGCCCGCCGTGGAGAACGAGGCGCCCAAGACCGCGCTGAACTTCCCCTACAACGTGCGCCGCGGCATTGCGGCCTGGAACTGGCTCTACCTCAAGCCCGGCGTCGTCAAGGACGATGAAAAGCAGGCTCCCGAGTGGAATCGCGGCGCCTATCTGGTCGAAGGCCTGGGTCACTGCAGCGCCTGCCACACACCGCGCAACGGCCTGGCAGCCGAGAAAACCGGTGAATTCCACCTGAGCGGCGGCATCGCCGAAGGCTGGGATGCCCCCGCTCTGACGGACAAGACGGCCTCGCCCCTGCCCTGGACCAAGCAGGATCTGGTCGACTATATGAAGACCGGCTTCTCGGCCCGTCACAGTGTGGCAGCCGGCCCCATGGCTCCCGTGGCCCACGGCCTGTCGCAGCAAAGCGATGCCGACATCGACGCCATTGCTACCTATCTGATGAGCTACCGCAAGGCCGACGCCGCCCCCGGCGATGCCAAGACACTCATCGAAGAGAAGACCGCCAAGCCCAAGCTGGCACTCGATGCCGAAGGCTATCGCCTGTACCAGGGCGCCTGCATGGCCTGCCACAAGGCAGACCCTTCGGGCAGCAGCTTCGGCGTGCGTCCCCAGCTGGCCCTGAGCACCAGCCTGCACTCCGCATCGCCCGACAACGCCATCATGGCCGTGCTCGAAGGCGTGCAGCATCCGGCCCATGCCGACCTGGGCACCATGCCGGCCTTCCGCCATGCGCTCAGCGATGCACAGATCGCCACCCTGCTCAACACCATGCGTGCCCAGTACGGCGTGGACGAGTGGAAGGACCTGCCCGCCAAGGTAGGCCAGTTGCGCAAGCAGACCCAGGCGCATTGACAGCAGGCGCTGCCAAAGCGCTGCACAGCTCCGCACAAGCCGGCCTTCCCTGTCCTTCAGGCCTCGGAAGGCCTTTTTGCGCGTGATCATTTACGGGTAGCGCCGCTACCCGGTGCCCGCCTGATGCTTCAAAATTGCAGCGAGCGAGAGAAACAGAGAAAGCAAGCAATGGACAATATCGACGTCTTGGTACTCAAGGCACTGCGTGACTGGCGCTCGGCCGGCCAGCACGCCTTGCTGGCCACCGTGGTGCGCACCTGGGGCTCGTCCCCGCGCCCCGTGGGCTCCATGATGGCCTTGCGCGAGGACGGTCGCGCCATTGGCTCGGTATCGGGCGGCTGCATCGAAGACGATTTGATAGCTCGCCACACCAAGGCCCTGAACCAGAACCTGGGAATTCCCGACGGCCCGCCGCAACTGGTGCGTTACGGCGTGAGCGCCGACGAGGCCCACCGCTTCGGCCTGCCCTGCGGCGGCACGCTGGAGCTGCTGCTGGAATTCAACCCCGATGCGGCCAGCCTGCAGCAACTGGTGGCCGAACTTGAAGCAGGATCACTGGTGAAACGCAGCGTCGACTGCAGCAGCGGCGAAGTCCGCCTGCAGACGGCCGAGCACCCCGACGCGCTGGAGTTTGACGGCCAGCAACTCGTCAATCACCTCGGCCCCGGCTACCGCATGCTGCTGATAGGCGCAGGCGCCCTGGCCGAATACCTGGCCACCATGGCCTTGTTCAACGGCTTCTCGGTCACCGTCTGCGACCCGCGCGAGGAATATATGGGCAGCTGGTCGGTGGCCCAGGTCAACACCGTCACCGACATGCCGGACGATGCGGTCACAGCCTTCAAGCCCGATGCGCGCAGCTGCATCGTCGCCCTCACCCATGACCCCAAGCTCGACGACCTGGCCCTGCTCGAAGCCCTGCACAGCCCGGCCTTCTATGTGGGCGCCATCGGCTCGCGCCGCAACAACCACTCCAGGCGCGAGCGCATGATGGAACACTTTGGCGAGACCGAAGCCTCGCTAGCCAGGCTGCGCGGTCCCATCGGTCTCTATATCGGCAGCAAGACTCCGGCAGAGATCGCGGTGAGCGTAATGGCCGAGATTCTGGCCGTGAAAAACGCCGTGCCGCTGCCGCAGGCCATGTCGGTGGAAGTAGCCAAGCACGAGCATGACATCGCCATGAACGAGGCCAGCACGCATTGCGCCATTCCGGAAATCCTCCAGCCGGGCTCGGCGCGCTGATATCCGGCGGTTCAGGCCCGTAGCGCAAAATCCACGGCCGCTGCGGCGTGCAAGGCCGTGGTGTCCAGCACCGGCAACACGCTGTCTTCGCTCTTGATGAGCAAGCCGATTTCCGTGCATCCCAGCACCACGGCCTGCGCGCCACGGGCCGCCAATGACTCGATGGCACGCTGATAGAGCTTGCGCGACACATCGCTGATCTGCCCCGCGCAAAGCTCCTCATAGATGATGCGATGCACCTGCGCGCGCTCGGCTTCGCCTGGCACCAGCACCTTCAGGCCGAACTGCTGCTCCAGCCTCTCGCGCATGAACGGCTGCTCCATGGTGAAGCGCGTACCCAGCAGCCCCAGCACCTGGACACCGGCTGCGCGCGCGGCCGCACCGACCGGGTCGGCTATGTGCACAAACGGGATCGATACGGCTGCTGCCACCTGATCCGCCACCTTGTGCATGGTGTTGGTGCAAAGCAGCACACAGTCGGCGCCTCCGGCTTGCAGACGCCGGGCGGCATCGGCCAGCAGCGCTGCCGCATCGTCCCAGCGTCCTTCATGCTGGGCCTGCTCGACAGGGCCGAAGTCCACGCTGTACATCAGCAGCCTGGCCGAGCGCAATGCGCCCAGACGCTCCCGGACACCCTGGTTGATCAGGCGATAGTACTCGGCGCTGGACTCCCAGCTCATGCCGCCGATCAGGCCTATGACGCCATGCAACTCGGCGCTTGCTTGCAGGTTTTGATTCATGAGCGGCAGTGTGATGCCGGCCGGCCACCATCGTCTATCATGAAATTTCAGCAAGCCATGAAGACCCATTTGATTCAGCCTTCTGCAACCGATACGCCAGCGGTGCAGATCCATTTGCTAGGCCGCGCGCCCTACAGCAGCCGCGACCCGGTGCGCATGCATGCACTGGGCATTGCGCTGCAAAGACAGCAAGGCGTTCACGCCATTGCCTCCGACAGGCGCGTGGACTTCGACACCTGGCCCGGCACCCTGAGCTATACGCCGCCGGGCGTCGAGGTATTTTCCGAGTCAGCCGCCGGCGGTGAATATCTGGTGCTGCGCCATTCGGTCCATGAGACTGACGCCCCCAGGCCATCGCAGCGCGTCACACGACACGGTCAGCGCGCTGCCTTGCAGATAGCGCAGCATCTGCGCCTGCTGCTGCTCAGCCCCCGGCCGGACGCTCTGGCCATCGAGCAGGCTGCGCTGCGCTTCATGGCCTGTCAGGAGGGCAGCGCCTGCGGGGCCGACGCACGCCCCGGCGCCGGCTATGCGCGCGTGCTGGACCGCATTGCCGCCGAGTTCGAGCGGTCGCTGAGCATTGCCGATCTGTCCGCCATGGTGGGCACCAGCCCCTTGCGCTTTCTGCGTGAGTTCACACGGCTCACGGGCATGACGCCGCATGCCTGGATCATGGAGACCCGGCTGCAGGCGGCCCGCACCATGATTCAAGGCTCTGATCAGCCCCTTCCGCAAATTGCACTGGACTGCGGCTTCAACCACCAGTCGCATATGGGCCATGTGTTTCGCAAACACCTGGGCCTGACGCCAGGCCAGTACCGGCAACATCACGGTCTGAAGCACGCAGACTGCCCCTGAGTCGCAGGCCTCTGGGCCTATGGTTCACATACGGTTTCATTGCCGGACACACAAAGTGCGGCCTGCGGCCCGCACCTCGCTTCAAGCAGCATTCAAGCGGCGTACCATTGCCGCCTCAATGACGACCGCCAAGAAAAAGAAAACGCCTGCGCGCAAGCGCGGCAAAGCTTCCAGGACTGCTGGCAACAGCCTCTCCCGCATCAGGCGCTTTGCCCTGTCTGCGGGCGCTGCGGCACTGGCCAGCTTCCAGATCGCCAGTTGCAGCTTCAATCCCAGCGTCTCCGCCGAGAGACTGCTGGGCCAGGCGCTGGCAGCCCTGCATATTCCCGCACTCGATGCGCTCGGCCAGACCCTGCAGGCCTTTCGCAAGAACGGCTGGCCGGATCTGGATGATCTGCGTTCCGGTTCCGGTTCCGGTTCCGGCGCCCACACGCCCAGCGTGGGCGGCAAGGTGGACAAGGCCGATGTCACGGCCACAGCCCTGCCCACGCACTTTGCCCGCTGCCCCCAGTTCTTTCCCGGCGGCAAGGCTCCGGCCCTGCAGCTTCAACCCCGTGAGCGCGAGCTGTGCTTTTCGGGTTTTGCCGTGCTGCACAACGGCAGCACCAAGACCCCGGTGTTTGTGGCCGAGCGCCTGAATCGCCAGATGCTGCAGCAGGCCCAGGGCTTGCAGCGCAGCGACAAGTTCTATGCCGACGCCCGCCTGCCGCGCGCCGAGCGCTCCGAGCTTGACGACTACAAGCGCTCCGGGTTCTCACGCGGCCATATGGCGCCGGCGGCCGACATGAGCACGCCCGAGGCCATGGCCCAAAGCTTCAGCCTCGCGAACATGGTGCCGCAGAACCAGGTGCACAACGCGGGCGCCTGGAGCCAGGTGGAACAGGCCACGCGCAAATATGCGCTGCGCGCCCGGGGCGATGTCTTTGTCTTCACCGGCCCTGTATTCAACAAGAACGCCTCCACCATCGGTGAGAGCAAGGTGGCGGTGCCCGACTACCTCTTCAAGCTGGTCTATGACGCCAGCACCGGCAAAAGCTGGGTGTACTGGCAGGCCAATAGTGCCGACACCCGCATGGGCCCGCCCATCAGCTACGAGGAGTTCACGCGCCGCACCGGCATGCCGCTGCTGTCGGCCGTACATCTGCCTCAAGCATAAAAAATGAGCTTACTACGTAAGTCATTCAATGATTTCAATAGCATTTGATATTGAAATCCATGAATGACGAGCGCAACAAGCTCACTTTTCAATAGCCACAAAACTCCACAGAGATTGCAGGGAGCTCAGGCCGGCTCGCCCGCCAGCCGGCGCACCACCTCGGACAGCACCTGGGCCTTCTGGCGGGTGCGCTCATTGGCCATGCCCGTGAAGCCACGCTTGGTGGCCGTGTGGTGCAACGTATGGCCGACTTGCCGGCGGTACAGCGCACGTGCCCGATCGCGCATGGCGCGGGCGCGCTGCAGCTGCAGGCGGCGCTGGGCCGGGCTCAGCCTGACCAGGGCCGTATCGGACTGGGAAAGATCGTAGAGCTCACGCTCATTGGTGGCGAGAAGTTCATGCGCGGAATGGATGGCACGTCCCATGGCTTGCTCCTGTCATCAAATGCAATGAAAAAGCACCTTGAATGCATGCACATCCAAGATGCTTCGGTGAGTACAGAACAGCACTCTAGGACAGATTCCGGCTCCAGCCCCCAATACCGCACCCATGCAAGCGGTATTGGGTGGTGCAGCGAAGCGATGGGCCTTCCGCCAGCCTCTGCAGACGGCGCGCGCCTCTGGCTTACCTGACAGCGGACTCTGCTGCGGCCGCTGCCGGTGCGGTGACCGCTGGCGCGCTGGCCGCCGCCGGGCCGTGCTGCCAACTGACGGGCAGAACAGCATCCAGCCAGTGCATGCGCCAGGCCAGCAGCGCGGCGGCTGCCATCAGAGCCAGCACACACAGGCTGTTGCGCAGGCCGTGACTGTCCGCATAAGGGTCGGCAATATTGCGCTTGGCGTTGACCGGTACCTTAGCCGTCTGCGACAGGCTGCGGCCCAGGCCCAGATTGATATTCATGCGGCCATTGATGGCCCAGCCGCTGGCATCGAGAATCGGTCCCAGGCTGCGCTGACGCAGCTTGAGCCAGGCAATCAGCATGCTGGGACCGGAGATGGCCAGGATAAGGCCCAGTATGGCCACCGGAATCCACGGCCCCAGTTCGATGAACTTGCCGAAGATGCCAACGATCACGGCGCTCAGCGAGCCCAGCGCCACGCCGATGGCAGCCACCGTCCCCACATCGGTTTTGCGCGCTGGAACAGGTGCCTGGGCCAGGTCCTTGGGCGCCGTCACCAGCTTGGTCGCGTTGTCGCTGAGGCTGGTATTGACCACATCGTTCTTGGCTGCGGCATGCTTGGCGACCTGCTCCTCGATCATGCGCAGGAACTTCTTGTAGGGCGAAAAAAAGGCCTGGCCGATGCTGGTCGGGTTGTCGATGAGCTTGACGATGGTGGCATCCCAGTCATTGCCCGCACGGTCGTAGAAGACGCCGTTGCGCCCCACGAACAGAAAGTCCACATCGCCTGCCGTGAAGGCCGCGACGATCGTCTTTTTCTGCCCCTCGCGCTTGCATTCGCAGTAGGCCAGATAGGTTTTGGCCATGGCGGCCAGCGTGGAGTGGGCTGCCGCATCGGCAACCTCCACGGTCAGATCGCAGCTGCGGCCGTCCAGGAACAAGGTACCGGCCTGGAAGGCCGCGCCTTCGCGGCGATAGAAGCGGGAGAAGGAGACAAAGTTGTTGAGCAGCTCCAGCAGATCGCGTTGCAGACGGATCAGCTTTTCCAGAGCCATGGCCTGGACGGCATGCTCTTTTTCGGCATCGTCATGGTCCAGCAGCTGCATCAGCGCGTCCTTCAGGCCGCTGGCCAGCAACTGCTGCACCTCGGCCTCGGCGATCGAGCCCAGCGGCGTTGCCGGGCACTCGGCCAGCCATTGCTGGCAATGGGCCAGCATGGTCTTGAGCTGCTCCCACTGGTCTTCGGTCAGCGCCGTCAACGCTTCGCCGAACACGGGCTGCACGGCCTGCTCGCGCAGGGTCTGCAGGGCTGCCGCCCAGGCGGGGTTGACGCCATGCACCAGCGGCAGGCTGCGCTCGCCGGTGACGGCGGCCAGCGGCAGCGCCGCCAGAGACTCCGAGGCATTGCTGAGCACCTGCGCGCCCAAAGCGGCATAGCCTTCTTCCGTTGGGTTGAGCGGTGCACGTGCATTGGCATCGAACTCCACCAGGCGCGTGCGGGCAAAAAAGTCATCGACTTTGGCCTGCACTGCGTTCACGGCCTCCGCAGCTGCCAACGCCAGTGCACGCGGCTGCAGATTGCAACCCAGCTCTGCCGCCTGGGCAAACCAGGTCTGCAGGGCTTGCACGTCCTCCCAGAAGGCCTCGGCCTTGCTGCGATCGATGCCTGGAACGCCATCGCTGCCGTCCACCGCGCCGTAAAGCTCCTGAATGCGGGCAATCAGACCAGCCAGGGCCTCATCGCCTTCGGCCGTGGCTGCACTGACGACGCCGTCGCCATTGAAACGCAGGGCCTGCAGCGAAGCCATGCGCTCCTGCACCTGGGCCAGCGTGATGGCCTGGACATCGGGCAGGCCCGCGAGCTCCAGCACGCGTCTGGCCTCTGCCAGCAACAGCGCGCCTTCCTCCGTCGCATCGTTGATGCTGTTCAGTTGCAGCACATCGCCGCCATCGGCCAGAACCTGCGGATCACGCACTCTTGCCACGGCCCATTCACAGGCGGCCACCAGCTCCGGGGGGCGAATACGGCCGTCCTTGCTCTCGTCAATCAAATCCAGCGTTGCGCTGTCGAACTCGATACCTCGCGTGGGACAGGCCAGAGCCACCCACAGCTTCTGATCCAGCTCACCAATATGGGCAATGTCCTGGCCCGTTCGAATCACCACCTGGTCCACCTCGCCGGCGCGGAAAAACTGCCACTCGTACTGCTTCTGCATGAAACTACCAACTCCCAGGCAAGGATTGCCCTTGTCAAAGCACATTGCAACCAATGGCTGCCTGCACTATCCGCTATCAAAAGCGAGGAGTTTAAAAGTCATTTGCACCCCATGAATGGTGACATTTGTGAACTCTTGCGCTCCTTGAGGCTGGTTTGCACTCCCGTCCGCTGTCTTATTGCGCCATCTTGGGTGTCTGCTGATCTTTTTCAATAAAGTACTTTTTTAGATACTTTATTTGCTACACTGCCCCGCAAAACCGTGCTTATGACTGCTGCGTCCACCGCCTCCCAATCCCGCGACAAGCTGCACCTGCAGCTGGCCCGACTGTTTCGCAACAAGATAGCGACGGGCGAGTGGACGGTCGGACAAAGCATCCCCACCGTCGAGGAGCTCGAGGCCCTGCACAGCGTCTCGCGCACCACGGTGCGCATGGCCGTACATGCGCTGGTCGATGAAGGCCTGCTGCAGACCCGCAAGCGCGGCGGCACCAAGGTCGTAGGCCAGCCCTACAAGCCCCCATCCTTTTTGCTGCCAACGACCTGGCAGGAGCTGGTGGCCTTTGGTGAGCAGATTCAGCAGACCACGCTGCAGCAAGCGAATGACTGCGTGCCGCCCATTCCGGCCGGCTTCCCTTCCCCTGGCGAACTGGCCTCTGCCTATACCTATTTTTTGCGCGTACACAAGCACGGCGATGCACGCTTTTGCCTGTCCGAGCTGTACCTGGAACAAAACCTCTACCCCAGGCTGCAGGAACAGCTGGAGCGCACCACGCTGGCTCAGGCGCTGGGAAATGATCCAGCGCAGATCGCCACGGCCCGCCAGTACCTGAGCGTAGCCCCGGCCGACGAGCTGATTGCCGAGCATCTGGGCGTGCCGCTGGGCACGCCGTTGATGCAGGCGCTGCGCTGGGCCTGCAATCCACAGGGCTTGATCGTCTACTGGGCCAAGGTACGCTTTATCAGCGAATACGTGCATATCGAAATGGACCTGCTCAAATGACCATCGTCCTGCCCCAAGTCCGGCAGCTCTCCAGGCCCCATAGCGGCCGTGTGGCCTGGATCACCGGCTCCACCAGCGGCATCGGCTGGGCCATTGCCAGGCAACTGGCCGGCGAAGGCGCCGCCATTGCCCTGCATGGCAGCGCCCAGGCGTCTGCCTGCACCGATGCGCAGCTCGCCGAGCTGCACGCACTGGGTGTGGCCGCCCGCTATTACCCACTGGATCTGAGCGACGGCCTGGCCATTGTCCCGCTGGCCCGGCGCATCGCCGCCGAGCTCGGCGCCGTGGACATTCTGGTCAACAACGCGGGCATGCAGCATGTGGAATCCGTGCTCAGCTTTCCGCCAGACCGATGGAACACCATGCTGGCCGTCAACCTGAGCGCACCGTTTCACACCATACAGGCCTGCACGCCGGCCATGCTGGAGCACGGCTGGGGGCGCATCATCAATATGGCATCCGTCAGCGGCCTGGTCGGCGTGGCCCACAAGCCCGCCTATGTGGCCAGCAAGCACGGCCTGCTGGGCCTGACCAAATCCGTGGCGCTGGAGCTGGCCACCACGCCCGTGACCTGCAACGCCATTTGCCCCGGCTGGGTGCTCACGCCGCTGGTGCAGGCCCAGATCGATGCCCTGGCGCAGCGCGAGCAGCTGGACGAGGCGGCAGCCCGCGCCAGGCTGCTGGGCGCCAAGCAGCCCTCGCAGGCTTTTGTGACGGTGGAACAGGTCGCGGCACTGGTCGGCTTTCTGGCCAGCGACAACGCCGCCCAGGTGCGTGGTGCACAGTGGAATATGGATGGAGGCTTTACCGCAGCATGAAAGATCCACAAGCCAGCACAAGCCAGATCCCATAGATCAGTCATAGATCGATGGCTGACAGCGCACAGCAGATCAGCGCTGCAGCCTGTTTTTATTCAAATCGTTTAAGGAGACGAACATGGCATTGAACGAAACCCACGACGCCGGCCTGCAAAGCTGGGTCGCCAGCGCCAACACGGGCAGCAGCGACTTCCCCATCCAGAACCTGCCGTTTGCAGTCTTTCGTCGCAAGAGCAGCAGCGAGGCCTTTCGCGGCGGCGTGGCGATTGGCGACCAGGTGCTGGACATGGCGGCTGTTCGCGATGCCAAGGCACTGGGCGGCGATGTGCAGGCCCAGGTCGACGCAGCGGCGCAAGCTCAGCTCAACAGCTTGATGGCCATGGGCCCGGCGTCTTGGTCGGCCCTGCGCCTGGCCCTGTCGCGCGCCCTGCGTGCCGGCGCTGCCCAGGAAGCCGCCCTCAAGGCCTGCCTCGTGCCCCAGGCCGATGTGGAATACGGCGTACCCGCACAGGTGGGCGACTACACGGACTTCTACACCTCCGTGCACCACGCCACCAATGTGGGCAAGCTTTTCCGCCCCACCAACCCGCTGATGGAAAACTACAAGTGGGTGCCCATCGGCTACCACGGTCGTGCCTCCAGCATCCGCATCTCGGGCGTGGACTTCAAGCGCCCCAACGGCCAGCTCAAGGCTCCCGATGCCGACCCCGTGCTCAAGCCCTGCAACCGCCTCGACTATGAGCTGGAGATGGGCATCTATGCCGGCTCGGCCAATGCCTGGGGCGAGGCCATCGGCATCGAGGACGCCGAAAACCATATCTTCGGTCTGTGCCTGCTCAACGACTGGTCGGCACGCGACGTTCAGGCCTGGGAATACCAGCCACTGGGCCCCTTCCTGTCCAAGAACTTCGCCACCAGCATCTCGCCCTGGATTGTGACGCTGGAAGCACTGGAGCCCTATCGCACGGCCTTTGTCCGCCCGTCCGAGGACCCACAGCCCCTGCCCTACCTCAGCTCCGAAGCCAACTCGCAGCGCGGTGCGCTCGACGTGCAACTCACGGTTGCCATCCAGACCGAGAAGATGCGCGCCGAAGGCAAGGCCGCCGAGCAGATCACCCGGACCAGCTACCGCCACGCCTACTGGACCATGGCCCAGCTGATTGCCCACCACACCGTCAACGGCTGCGATCTGCAACCCGGTGACCTGCTGGGCACAGGCACGCTGTCCGGCCCCACCATGGCCGAAGCCGGCGCCCTGCTGGAAATCACCGAAGGCGGCAAAAAGCCCCTGAGCCTGAGCAACGGCGAAACCCGCACCTTCCTGCTCGACGGAGACGCCGTGGTCTTTGCCGGCTGGTGCGAAAAGCCCGGTGCCGCGCGCATCGGCTTTGGCGAATGCCGTGCCACCGTTCTGCCCGCGCACCAGGCCTGAGCGGGCCTCGGCCATCCCGCAAAAAACCGGCCTGGCGCCGGTTTTTTGTTGGGAATCTGCCTTCGGCCTGCTCGTAACGCCATGACACAATTGCAGCCATGCCTTCCGCTTCGGACACCCCCACCCCTGCGCTCGCCCCTGCTGGCCGAAACCAGCGCCAGGAGCCCGTACTGAACCAGCCTGCGCGCTCGGATGCCAGCCCCTTGCCTGCCTCCATTGCAGGAGCCTTTGCAGCCGCGGCCTATTCCATGCAGCACAGCCTGCAACACGAGGCTGAGCAGAGCACTGCACCCGAAGAGGAGGACAGCGGCCTGCTGCCCCAGCTCTATGCCAGCCGCCTGAGCCCACGTTCACGCGACTTTTACCTGGCCCAGTTCAAGCGCTTCGATGCCCTGGACCGCAGCCTGCCCAGCTGGAATATGGCGGCAGCCTTCCTGACCCTGGCCTGGTGCAGCCTGCACGGTCTATGGCGCGAGGCTGGCAAATACCTCGCAGCCGTCACGGCAACCGCGCTGATCTGGTGGTTTGGCCTGCGCCCGGCTCTGCCCGAGGCCATGGCTCTGGGCCTGGGCATTGCACTTTGGCTGGTGGCTGTGGCCGTGCCCGGCCTGCTGGGCAATGGCTGGTACTGGCGCAAGATCAGGGCCCAGACGCTGCAGGCGATTACGGACGCACCCAATATGGCCGCCGCCCATGCTGCCTTGCAGGCGCAGGTCGGCTCTCCTCGCAACAGAACCGCAGCCATGCTGGTGGTGGCCCTGCCTGTGGCAGCGGCCGCAGGCGCGGGCCTGGCCTTGCTGCCCGCCGATGGCCCGGCACCGACCAAGAGCGCAACGCCTGCAGCCACCGCCGTGGCCAATCGTCCAACTGCCAGCCCGGACCTGGCAAAGCCCGCCCCCGAGGCGACCTCTGCTGCCGCCCAGCCAGAAAACCGCCCGGCAGAGCCAGCGCCTACGACCGCCACCGAGACAGACACACGCGCAGAGCAGGCTGCGCCCGACGCAGCTGCCTCAGTGCCAAGCAAAGCGGCGGTCAAGGCCGAGCTGAGCGAAAAGCCGACAGCCAGGCCCGCGACAGATACAAAGGAACAAGCTGCCCCCTCGACACCCCATGCCGGCTCGGACCTGGTTCCTGGCAAGTTCTATCTGAATCTGGGCGTCTATTCCGAGGCCGGCAATGCCGACAAGGTGCTGGCGCAGCTGCAAAAGTCCAGACTGCCCGCGCTGACGCAGAAGATGGCCAGCAACAAGGGGGAAGTCACCCGAGTACGCAGCGGCCCCTTCGAGAGCCGAAAGCGCGCTGAAAAGGCTGCACGCAAGCTGCAGGCCGCGAATATCGATGCCGGCATCTTTCAAAGTGCAGAAGGAGCCCACAAGCCATAGACTCTGGCGCTGAAAATTCACAGTCAAAATGCGATCATTCCCTTGATGGAATTGCGCATGAAGCTATCAAATTTTCGCATTGCTTTGTTGCACCCGCTTGCACATCAAGGCTTGGTCTGGCATGCGCGAGCACCTGGGGGCGCTATGGTGTGGGGCATGAAGCATCGAACACCCACTCTGCATATTTCCACCCGCCCTTTGCTCGGCATGGCTGCTGCCAGCATGGCTCTGCTGATGGCAGGCTGCGCCAGCAACGGCATGGTCGCAGGCGGCAAGACCGCCCCGCCTGCGCGTCAGCTGCAGGTATGCCACGCGGAGCCGGTACAGATCTACATCGGCCACAACACCGTGGCATCGACGCTGGAAACCATCCGCCAGAAATCCGGCTCGTACCTGCTGCGCGTGCTGCGCGAGGGTCAGCCCGCGACCATGGAATACAACCAGGAGCGCCTGAACGTCATCACCAATGACGCAGGCAAGATCACGGCGCTGCGCTGCGGCTGAGCACCCGCCAGGACTTACAGGAACATTTCCTGCAGGTCGCTCAGAAAGTCAAAGCCGCGTTCGGTGGGCACCACGCGGCCCAGATCGCGGCTGATCAGGCCCTTGGCCTGGGCCTGATCGAGCCCCTTGGCAATGGCCGACATGGGCAGGCCCGTGCGCTCCATGAACTCCTGCAAGGCAAAGCCGCCGCGCAGGCGCAGCGCGTTGAGCATGTATTCGAACGGCAGATCGGCGCGCTTGACCTCATTGTCCTGTGCCAGCGGCGTGCCGGCCAGTGCCATGTCCATATAGCGGGCCGGATCGCGGAAACGCACCTGACGCACGATGCGATGGGCAAAGCTCAGCTTGCTGTGCGCACCGGCGCCAATGCCCAGATAGTCGCCGAACTGCCAGTAGTTGCTGTTGTGAAAGCACTGATGGCCGTCCTTGGCATAGGCCGAGACCTCATAGCGCTGCATGCCCGCGGCCCTGGTGCTGGCCGTGATCAGGTCCAGCATCTCATAGGCCGTATCGTCCTCCGGCACCACGGGCGGATATTTGGCGAAATAAGTGTTGGGCTCGATGGTCAGGTGATAAATCGACAGATGTGGCGGTGCAAACGACAGTGCCGTGTCCACATCGCGCTGCAGATCGACCATGCTCTGGCCGGGCAACGCATACATGAGATCGATATTGAAGGTCTCGAAATTGTCCGCCGCCTCGCGCACCGCAGCCTGGGCCTGCGCCGCATCATGCACACGGCCGACAGCCTGCAGATAGCGGTCGTCAAAGCTCTGCACCCCGATTGACAGGCGGTTCACGCCAGCCGCACGGAAGGCCTTGAAACGGTCCTTCTCGAAGGTGCCAGGGTTGGCTTCCATGGTGATCTCGCAATCGGGCTCCATACGCAGACGCGCGCGCAGACCGGCAATCAGCTTGTCCATGGATTCGGGAGAAAACAGGCTGGGCGTGCCCCCGCCCATGAAGACGCTGTGCACCGTGCGCCCCCAGATCAGCGGCAGCGCAGACTCCAGATCGGCCATCAAAGCATCGATGTAGCGATCCTCGGGCAGCGCATCTCCCTTGGCCCAGGCATGCGAGTTGAAGTCGCAATACGGGCATTTCTTGAGACACCAGGGCAGGTGCACATACAGAGACAGCGGCGGCAGGCTACCCAGCTGCAGCGTACCGGGCCGCATGTAATGCTGAATATCGCGCTGCACCGCCGCTTCGGCGGTCTCTGTTTGATGCTGAATGGGAATCATGGGAAATATGCTTTTCTAGCGCAAACAAAACCGACGCCACTAAAACTAGCACACCCCAACCATGGGACAGCAAGCAAGGGCCCAGGCGGCCCCGCCGCCCCGCAGCAAGGCCGTCGTCCCCATCCCGCGAAGCGAGAGAGGGGGAAGGCGCGGGGCCGCCTAGGCAAAGCGCCTCAGGGGGAACCGCTGGTTATAACCAGCGCTCTTTCACCATCTCGATCATGGTGCGCGAAGAAAGTCCACGATGGCTGTGCGCATGCTTGAGCTCGGGCTCCATCTCGGCAAAGGTCAGGCCCAGCTCGGGAATAAGCAGTACCGGGTCAAAGCCAAAGCCATTGCTGCCACGGCGCTCGGTCGTGAGCAGAGCCTGCACGCGTCCTACGGCAATCAGCGGCTCGGGGTCCTTGGGCGAGCGCACGCCCACCAGGGTGCTGACCATGGCGGCACGGCGGTTGGTCACACCCTGCATCTGCTCGAGCAGCGCGCGCACATTGTTGTCGTCGCTTTTCTCGTAGCCGAACTGAGTGCAATAGTAGGCCGTGTCCACACCGGGCAGACCGCCAAAATGATCCACACACATGCCGGCATCATCGGCAATGGCGGGCAAGCCGGTCTTCTCGGCCGCAAAGCGCGCCTTGGACAGCGCATTCTCTACAAAGGTGCCATAGGGCTCGGGAGCTTCTCCCTCGAACAGCTCGCCCTGACGAATCAGCTCCACGCCCAGCGGGGCAAACATGGCTTGCAACTCGGCGAGCTTTCCGCGGTTGTTGGATGCCAGCACAATTTTCATAATAAAAATCCATGGAAGCGCTTATGGCGCTTACGCAATCAGCTATTGATTCAGTAGTTTCAAGCCAGCGCCTATTGCAGCGTGCAACCGTGTTCAGGTCTTGGCTTTCTGGCGCTGTGCCGAACGGCGTATGGCCTCGTTGATTTCGGCAATCGATCGCTCGATGGCCTCGTCGTCGAGCTCATCCTCGCAGTCTTCGATCGGCCCCACCTGTATCGTGGACTCGAAGCCCTGATCCTCGATTTCCTGTGTGGAAATGGAAGACGGCTCGAAATTATTCGGTGTTTCCCATACCAGTGCCAGCACGGTGACATTGTCGCTGCCGTCCCCGGCTCGCTTGAGCGCCGTATCGACCAGCATGGGCACAAAGTGGGCCACGGCCTTGCCGTTCATGATCTGGAGAATTTCCGGCGTCGGCACCGCCCCCCAGAGGCCATCGGAGCACAGCATCAGCTGATCGCCCTCCTCAAGCCGCCTTGTCTCGCTCACATCGAAGATGGGCTTGGAAGGCGAGCCCAGGCAGGTGAACAGCACATTGCGGTTGGCCGGCGCCAGCGCACCGGAGACCTTGCGCATCTCGCTGTACGAATGATCACGTGTTCGCTCCACGAGCTGCCCGTCGCGCACCCAGTACAGACGCGAGTCGCCGCAGTGTATCCAGGTCACCTTGCCGTCCTGCAGCACGGCCGCCACCAGCGTGGTGCGCGGCGTGTCCATCATGCCCTTGGTGCTGGCATAACGCAGTATCTGGCGATGGGCCTGCAGCAACGCCTCTTCCAGAAACAGGGCAGGCTCTTCCAGCATGGGCTTGGCCTTTTGCTGAAAAAGCGTGGAAACCACCTGCAATGCTATCTGTGCGGCCACTTCGCCGTCCGGATGCCCACCCATGCCGTCCGCCAGCACGAACAATGCCGCCTCTCGCGTGTAGCAGTAGCCCATGCGGTCTTCGTTGAGGGCACGGCCTCCACGGCGGCTGAGCTGGAAGACGGAAAATTTCATGGTTTGCGATTGCTGTCGGTCACCGCTCCACGTTCGGAGCCGCCGAGTTTCTGAAGATTCTTCCTGGCGTCATGCACCATGTTGTCAAACTGCATGCGCATGCGCTCCTGCATGCTGAGCTTGGTATAGCGACGCTCGCCTTCGCGGCTCAGCTCTTTTTGCAGGGCAAACACCGACTGCGGGCGCGAGAGCGGATCCATGGCCATGCACCACTCCACCACCTCGATCAGATTGTCCGAATACACGCCGCGCAGCTTGTTCAAGGCAAGGGCCAGTCGGTCCTTGTCCTGACGCTGCGGAGCTTCATTGGGCGGTATGCCCTGCATGCAGGCATAGATGCAGGCGCCAATGGCGTAAATATCGGTCCAAGGACCCAGCTGGGAATCGCGCCGGTACATCTCAGGGGCAGCAAAGCCCGGCGTGTACATGGGACGAATGAAGTTGCCCTCCTTGGACAGCACTTCGCGCGCGGCGCCGAAATCGATCAACACGGCCTTGTCGTCATTGGTGATGAAGATATTGGCGGGCTTGATGTCCAGATGCAGCATCTTGTGCTGATGCACGATGCGCAGGCCGCGCAGCACCTCGTCAAACAGAGAGCGGATGGTCGACTCCCTGAACACCTTGTCGGCCTTGAGCTCGCGCGCCGTGACGATGAACTCCTGCAGGGTCGCCCCTTCCAGGTAGTTCATCACCATGTAGACGGTTTCGTTTTCGCGAAAGAAATTCAGCACGCTTACCACGGAGGCGTGGGAAATCTGCGCCAGCGAGCGCCCTTCCTCGAAAAAGCTCTTGAGCCCGAGGCGATAGAGGGACAGTTTTTCTGGCGCCACCATGGGCTGCAGTTCGGCAGGCGCCCGAGTGGCAAGCGAAGCCGGCAGGTACTCCTTGATCGCTACCTGCTGGCCATCGGCGTCCAGAGCCAGGTAGACAATCCCGAACCCCCCCGAGGAAATCCTGCGCACCACCCGGTATCCGCCTATTGTGCTGCCCGACGGTAGGGGGGCTGGCTTGGTTTTTGTAGACATTTTTTACCGGTAAACCTCAAGGATGATACGAAACCCGGATAATCGGGAAATTGCAAGCATCCATCAAAAGTCCAATGCCAGTTTACAGCATGACCGGATACGCCAGTGCCCAGCACAGCGCATCCGTTGAGGGTGGTCAAGAGTCCCAGTCCAACAGCCGTCTGGGCCTTGAGATCCGCGCGGTCAATAGCCGCTTTCTGGATTTGTCCTTCCGCCTTCCCGACGAACTGCGCGCCCTTGAACCGGCCCTGCGCACCTTGCTCACCGCGCGCCTCAAGCGCGGCAAGGTGGAAGTACGAGCCGCCATCGACGTCTCCAGCAACCAATCCCTGCCCATTCCCTCAGCCACCCAGCTGCAACGCCTGGTGACCCTGCAGGACTCGGTTCAGGCCTGGCTGCCCAAGGCACGCGACCTTTCCATGGCCGATGTGCTGCGCCTGTGCAGCGGCACCGCCACCGCCACCACGGACTGGAGCGAAATCGCTCCGGCCCTGGCCGAACAGGCCGTCACCGAGCTGCTCGCGGCTCGCGCCCGTGAGGGCGAGCGCCTGGCCGACATGCTGCTCGACCGCATCAAGCAACTGCGCGAACTGGCCAAGACCGCCACGCCGCTGGTGCCGCAGTTGGTGGAGCAGCAGCGCCAGAAGTTCCTGGAGCGCTGGAAGGAGGCCATGGCCCTCGGCGAAGGCTCGGTTGCACCCGAAGCCGCCCAGGACCGCGCCCTGGCCGAAGCCACGGCCTTTGCCATCCGCATCGACGTGGCTGAAGAAGTCACGCGCCTGGGCTCTCACCTCGACGAAATCGAGCGCCTGCTCAAAAAGGGTGGCGACATCGGCAAGCGTCTGGACTTCCTGATCCAGGAATTGCACCGTGAAGCCAACACCCTCGGCTCCAAATCAGCCACGCTGGAGCTGACCCGCATCAGCGTCGACATGAAGGTGCTGATCGAGCAAATGCGCGAACAAGTGCAGAACATCGAGTAAGCAAGCCCTGGGCGTACCTACCCCGTACGCTCGATTCATGCCCAAAGTCATGCCCAAAGTCATGGACCATCCCGGAAATCTATTTGTCGTGTCGGCACCCAGCGGTGCCGGCAAATCCTCTCTGGTACGCGCCCTGCGTGAATTCGACGCACGCGTCTACCCCTCCGTCTCTCACACCACGCGCGCGCCGCGCGGCCAGGAAAAACATGGCCGTGAGTATTACTTCGTCTCGGACGCCGAATTCGACGCAATGGTCGCCAACAACGGCTTTGTGGAATGGGCCAATGTGCACAGCCGCCGCTACGGCACGGCCAAGAGGTCTCTGGAAGAGCGCATCCAGAGCGGCACCGATGTGCTCCTCGAAATCGACTACCAGGGCGCATTGCAGGTCAAACGGGCATTTCCCAATGCCGTGCTGATCTTCATCCTGCCGCCCAGCTGGGACGAGTTGCGGGCCCGCCTGGAAAACCGTGGCGAGGACGCTCCCGAAGTCATCGAGTTGCGCCTGAAGAACGCCGAAGAGGAAATGGCGCAGGTCGCAAAATTCGACTTCGTTATAATCAACGAACTGTTTGAGAGTGCGCTCTTTGATCTCAAGGCGATCATTCACGCGCAACGCCTCAAATATGCGGCCCAGCGGCGCCTTCGCGCCGACACCTTCGAGTCGCTCAATATCCCTGAATCCAACTGACCGTTCCCGGAGTTCCTGATGGCACGCATTACTGTTGAAGATAGCCTGGAGCAGATCCCCAACCGCTTCCAGCTCGTTTTGGCCGCGACTTATCGCGCCCGCATGCTCAATCAAGGCCATACCCCCAAGATTGAAACCAAGAATAAGGCCAGCGTCACAGCCCTGCGTGAAATCGCAGACGGCAAGGTAGGCCTGGAAATGCTGAAGAAGGTGCCGGGTTGAGCTGTTGCATCGCAGCACCAAAATAGACAATTAAGCACCGCTCGTCGGTGCTTTTTTGTGCCTAGCAGCTTGCACTCCATACTTGCAGGCTACATTTAAGGAATATGACAGCGGCCCAGAACTCGACGATTGCTCCTTCCTCTACGGCACCGGCCAAGCCTCAGCGCATGCCCGCTGATCAGGCTGCACGTGTGTCGGCTGCTGCTTTTGAGGGCTTGATGGAGCATCTCGGCTATCTGGATGCCGACAGCGCCGAGCGCGTGCGCCAAGCGTATATCTACGCAGATCAAGCACATACCGATCAGTGGCGCAGCAGTGGAGACCCCTATATCACCCACCCCATCGCGGTCACGGGAATCTGCGCCAACTGGAAGCTCGATGCCCCTGCCCTGATGGCGGCCCTGCTGCATGACTCCATGGAGGATTGCGGCATCACCAAGCTGGACCTGAAGGAACGCTTTGGCGAGGATGTGGCCGAACTGGTGGACGGGCTGACCAAGCTGGACAAGCTGCAGTTCAATACCCGCGAGGAAAACCAGGCCGAGTCCTTTCGCAAGATGCTGCTGGCCATGGCGCGCGATGTGCGCGTCATCCTGATCAAGCTGGCCGACCGCACCCACAATATGCGCACCATGAGCGACATGCCGCGCAGCAAGTGGGGCCGCATCTCGTCCGAAACGCTGGAGATCTACGCCCCCATCGCTCACCGCCTGGGTCTGAACCAGACCTATCGCGAGCTGCAGGACCTGTCGTTCAAGCATCTGCACCCCTGGCGCTATGCCACGCTGGAAAAAGCCATCGGTCGCTCGCGTACACGCCGCCGTGACCTGGTCCATCGCGTGCAGGATGAAGTCAGCACCGCTTTTGCCACGCACAGCCTGTCGGTTCGCCTGCTGGGCCGCGAGAGCACGCTGTATTCGCTGTACCAGCGCATGCAGAAGAACCAGCTGAGCTTTGCCAAGGTCACCGACATCTACGGCTTTCGCATCATCGTCCCCAAGACGCTGGACTGCTACACCGCCCTGGGCGTGCTGCACCAGAAGTACAAGCCCATGCCGGGCCGCTTCAAGGACTACATCGCCATTGCCAAGAGCAATGGCTACCAGTCGCTGCACACCACGCTGGTCGGTCCCTCCAGCGTCAGCATCGAATTCCAGATTAGAACGGAAGAGATGAACATCGTGGCCGAGGCCGGCGTCGCGGCCCACTGGCTGTACAAGGCGCAGCAAGGTCATGACTCCGAGCATCTGTCCACCCAGTGGCTGCAGTCCCTGCTCGACATCCAGAACGAGACCCGCGACGCGGCGGAGTTCTGGGATCACGTCAAGGTCGATCTCTTCCCCGATGCCGTGTACGTGTTCACGCCCAAGAGCGAGATCATGGCCATGCCGCGCGGTGCCACGGTAGTGGACTTTGCCTACGCCATCCACAGCAAGATCGGGCATCGCACCACGGCGGCCAAGATCAATGACGAGGAAGTGCCGCTGCGCACCGAACTCAAGAGCGGCGATGTGGTGCAGATCATCACCTCCGAAACCTCCACGCCCAATCCGGCCTGGCTGAGTTTTGTGAAAACCGGTCGCGCGCGCTCCAAGATTCGCTCCTACCTCAAGAATGCGGCCCAGACCGAAGCCGGTCAGCTCGGAGAAACGCTGCTGGCCCAGGCTCTGCGTGCCGAAGGCATTGACAGCGTACCGTCTCAGGACGATGCCAACAAGAACGTCTGGGACGAAATCTTGCGCATCACGGGCAACCGCACGCCCGCAGACCTCATGGTCGATATCGGCATGGGCCGCCGCATCGCCTCGCTGGTGGCGGCGCGCATGACCGCCTTCATGACCAAGCAGGGGGTGCGCCCGGATGCCCTGCTCATCACGCAGGAGCGCTTCAATACGCACAACCGCCCCTTCCAGGGTGCGGTCACGCTCAACGGCGACGAGAGCAGCTCGGTCTATTACTCGCACTGCTGCCGCCCCGTGCCTGGCGACCCGATTCTGGGTTACCTGGGCGGTCAGGGCCTGGTCGTGCACCACGCCCATTGCAACAATGCCATCAAGCTGCGTGAAAAGGATGCCGACCGTTTCATCACCGTGGACTGGTCCGACGACATCACGCGCCTGTTCGAGGCAGGCATCGTGGTCACCGTGCAAAACAACAAGGGCGTGCTGGCCCGTGTGGCGGCCGAGCTATCGAATGCCGAAGCCGATATCGTGCGCGTCGAGATGACCGATGAAGCCGCGATCGGCACCACCGACCTGCGCTTTGTCATCTCCGTGCAGAACAGCGTTCAGCTGGAGAATGCGCTGCGCAATCTGCGCCGCCTGCACTCGGTCATTCGCGCCAGCCGCGTCATGGCCTGACCTCTTCCATGCTCCACAAGGCCGCCTCGGGCGGCCTTTTTCATGGGCGAAAGATTTTGTTGCATTCTGCGAGAGCTATCCCGCCATGCAACAGTCCCCAGGCCACGGCAGCAAGCGACAATGGCATTCATGCTCCAAACCGCACCTTCGCTTCTGAATGTCCGTCAGCCGTTGCTGATCACCGCCATCGCAGCAGCCCTGCTCGCAGGCTGCGCCACCCGGTCCGAGCCTCCTGCGGCGGCGGTGCCCGAACCGGCACAGCCTGCCAAAACAGAGCAAGGCACTGACGAAGCAGCGATGGAAAGTCCTATACAGGCCAGCAACTTCGCACACTGGAAGCAGGAATTCGCCCCACGCGCACGCGCAGCAGGCATTTCGGAGCGCACACTGCGCAGCGCATTGGCCGGCGCCAGACTCCAGCCCAGCATCGTCAAGCTCGACCGCTCCCAGCCCGAGTTCACGCGCACGCCCTGGCAGTATCTGGACAGCGCCGTCTCCGCACAACGCATCAGGACCGGCAAGCTCAAGATGCAGGAATACGCAGCCAGTCTGCAAGCGGCCAGCCAGCGATATGGCGTGCCGGCGCCCGTGATTGCAGCCATCTGGGGCATGGAGAGCAATTACGGCAGCAACTTCGGCAGCTTCTCGGCCGTGGATGCTCTAGCCACTCTGGCCTTCGACGGCCGCCGTGCCGAATGGGCGCAGAAGGAGCTGATTGCCGCGCTGCGCATCATCGACAACGGCGACATCGACGCCGCCCATATGATCAGCTCGTGGGCCGGTGCCATGGGCAACACCCAGTTTCTGCCCTCGGTCTTCCTGCAATATGCAGTGGATGCCGATGGAGACGGCCGCCGCGACATCTGGGGCTCCATGGCCGATGTGGCCGCTTCCACGGCCAACTATCTTGCAAGCTCGGGCTGGAACCCCGGCGAGCCCTGGGGCGCTGAAGTGCGCCTGCCAGCCAATTTCGATTACGCGCGCACCGAGCTTTCCACGCGCCAGAACAGCAATGCCTGGGCTGCAGAAGGCGTGCAAAGCATGAACGCTCAGGCCTTGCCTGCGATAGCCGGAGCCAGCATCATTGCACCGGCCGGTGCCCGTGGTCCGGCCTTCATGGTGGGCAGCAACTTCCGCGCCATCCTGCGCTACAACAACTCCACCAACTATGCACTGGCCGTGAGCCTGCTCGCATCGCAGCTGGCAGGCAATGGCGGTGTCAGCGCCGAATGGCCGCGCGATCTCAGCGCACTCACACGTGAGCAGACACGGGCGCTGCAGACCGCACTCAGCCAGCGCGGCTTTGCCACCGGAGCGGCCGACGGCGTGATGGGTCCGGCCACCCGGGCCGGGCTGCGCCAATACCAGCAAAGCGAGGGCCTGGTGGCAGACGGCTACCCCACGCTGGAGCTGCTGCAACGCCTGCAGGCTGGCAACCCATCTCAAAAACAATAGCTTTTAGCGCTTGTTGATCAACGATTTCAATACCAAAATTATCTGAAATCATTGAACATCAAGCGAGTGAAGCTCACAAAATAAAAGCGCGGCTTCCACACGGAAGCCGCGCTTTTTTGTTGCCCCTGAAATCAGGATCGAGTTGTGGGCTGAGGATAGCTGACGTCCAGAATCTCCAGCATGCGCACACCGGCCGGCGTGGGCAAGGCCACCTCGTCGCCCACGCGCGCCTTGAGCAGCGCACGCGAAACCGGGGCAATCCAGCTGACCTGATTCTGCGCGCTGTCCGCCTCGTCAATGCCCATGATGGTGATGGTGCGCTCCACGCCCTCGTCATCGACATAGCTGACCGTGGCGCCAAAGAAGACCTGGTCGCTGCCCGCATGCACGGCAGGGTCGACCACCTCGGCAATCTCCAGTCTCTTGGTGAGAAAGCGGATGCGGCGGTCGATCTCGCGCAGACGCTTTTTGCCGTAGAGATAGTCGCCGTTCTCGGAACGGTCGCCGTTGCTGGCCGCCCAGTGCACGATCTCCACGATCTTGGGGCGCTCGTTGTCGATCAGATCCAGCAGCTCGTCCTTGATGCGCTGGTAGCCCTGGGGCGTGATGTAGTTCTTGCCGCCGACGGGCAGTGGCGGCAGAGCGCCGACGTCGTCATCGTCGTCGCCATCCGATTCTTTGGTGAAAGCCTTGCTCATGAGGCCGATCTTCACACAGATCCGGGCCTGATCAGAGCATGGCTCGTCAAAGCCCGGAAACGAAAAAACCTCAGAACCTTGCAGTTCTGAGGCTTGTCGTTTGGTGCGGCTGGCAGGAATCGAACCCACGACCCCTTGGTTCGTAGCCAAGTACTCTATCCAGCTGAGCTACAGCCGCTAAGCCTCGAATTATATACAGATTTTGGAGCCGCTCGGTGAAAACCCGGATTTTTCTTCAAAGACATCCAGCACCGGCAGTCCTGCCGCCACAGGCAAGGCAGAAACGAAAAAGCCTCAGAACTTTTCAGTTCTGAGGCTTGTCGTTTGGTGCGGCTGGCAGGAATCGAACCCACGACCCCTTGGTTCGTAGCCAAGTACTCTATCCAGCTGAGCTACAGCCGCTAAGCCTCAAATTATATACAGTTTTTGGAGCCTGCAGAAAAGGTCTCCAGGAATTTCAGATCCCGCGCGCTGCTTCAGGCTTGCGACCACATGAAAAGCCTGATTCCAAGCACATGCATATGCGCTAATCTTGAGCGTTGAAACCGGTCCGCCAGCAAGCTGCTGGCGGCCTCTGCAATGCCGCGTTCATGGACCCCAAAGAGCCAGGCCCCCGCGCGTCAGGGCAGCCGGTCGCTCCAGGCCGCCGCACGCTGCGGCAGTGCATTCAGAACCATCAATGACGACAGACAGACAACAGGCCTCGCCTTCGATTCCTCCATCCGTGGCCATGTGGGAGCAGCTGTTTCGCCGCAGCGCCAGGCCCTCTCTAAGCCTTCAGGGTCAGATTCGCGAAATGCTGGTCGATGCCATCCTCAGCGGCATTCTCGCGCCCGGCGACGCTATCCCCTCGAGCCGGGAACTGGCCAAGCTGCTCGGCGTGGGTCGCATCACCGTGGTCATGGCCTACCAGCAGCTGACCGAAGAGGCCTTCTTGCTGAG
Organism: Comamonas sp. HJ-2; assembly: GCF_053615495.1. Classification (NCBI taxonomy): domain Bacteria; kingdom Pseudomonadati; phylum Pseudomonadota; class Betaproteobacteria; order Burkholderiales; family Comamonadaceae; genus Comamonas; species Comamonas sp. HJ-2. The sequence goes on from NZ_JBSIFD010000020.1 coordinate 45,997, forward strand.
CCGCGAGAGAAAAGGCCATTTCATACACCCCGATGTGCTGCAGGGCCGCACGGCCGAGCGCACGCCGGGCAGCGGCAGGAGCACGGACGCCGAGGCGCACACGGACTGGTCGCGCCGCCTGTGGCTGCGCCCCAGCCTGCAGCGCAGCATCGTGAAGGAAGACGACTGGCAGCGGTTCCCCTATCCGTTTCTCTACGGCCAGTTCGACAAGGAGCTGTTTCCCACGGCCGCCTGGCGCGAATGCTGCCTCAAGTCCCTGGGCGTGGTGGACATCCGCATGTGGGCGCCCGATCACATCACCCGCGACGACGACAGCCTCATCCAGCAGGTGCAGACCAAGATCCTGCCGCGCCGCGGCGTCTGGGCGTCACCCGACGAAATCATCATCACGGTCGGCGCCCAGCATGCGCTGTACATGGTGGCCGATTTGCTGATGCGCGAGGGCACCTCCATCGGCATCGAAAACCCCTGCTACCCCGATGCGCGCAATATCTTCAGCAGCCGCACCTCGCAGGTCATCCCCATTGGCGTGGATGGCGATGGACTGCCTATCGTCAATGCCATGCGCAAGCTCGAGTACCTCTACGTCACGCCCAGCCATCAGTGCCCCACGGGCGTCACCATGCCGCTGGAGCGGCGCGAAGCCTTGCTCGAGGCCGCACAGAAGCACGACCTCATCATCATCGAGGACGACTACGAAAGCGAAAGCAGCTTCGACGAACAGCCCATCCCGGCACTCAAAAGCCTGGACCGCAACAACCGCGTGATCTATATCGGCAGCCTCTCCAAGAGCCTGGCACCCGGCCTTCGCGTGGGCTATATCGTGGCTCCGCCCGAGCTGATCAAGGAGCTGCGCGCGCTGCGCCGTCTGATGATCCGCCATCCTTCCACCTTCATCCAGCGCACATTGGCCATGTTCATCTCGCTGGGCCACTACGAGGCCCAGCTGCGCCGCCTCGGCCAGGCCCAGAAAGAGCGTCATGCCGAGCTGACGGCAGCCATGGCTCGCTACCTGCCCCAATGCCGCATCACGCCGGTACGCGGCGGCGGCTCGTGCTGGGTGCAACTGCCCGACCATGTGCCCGCGCAGGCACTGGCACGCCAGGCCGCCGAGCATGGAGTGCTGATCGAGCCCGGCGATGTGTTCTTCACCTCCCCTCGCAACACGGGCAACTTCATACGCCTGGGCTATCAGTCCATTCCCGCGGGACAAATCGCCCACGGCATCAAGGCCCTGGCAGAAGCCATGCACTGCATGTAAAGGCGCAAAACAAAAAGCCCCGGACTCAGGGTCCGGGGCTTTTTTGTCGTTCTCATCAATTCTTGCGCAGCTTGGGTGGAGCCAGCTCGTCGAGCAGCCCCTCGGGACTGATTCCGCGCCGCAACGTCTGACGCACGCGATAGGCAATCAGCAAGATGCACAGGCTGGCCACACCCAGGGCCAGCGGAGTGCGCTGTTCGGGAATGAAGCCCATGGCCACCACGATGGACAGCATGCCCGCAATCGCCAGCCAAGTCAGATAAGGAAAGAACCACATGCGCACCTTGAGCAGATGCGGAGCCTCGTTCTCCAATCGATAGCGCAGGCGCAGCTGGGATATCGCAATCAGGATGTAGACGAAGATGGCCACGGTGCCATAGGAGTTCACGAGAAAGGCGAACACCTTGTCGGGAGACAGATAGGACATGACGATGGCACCGTAGCCGAACAAGGTGGCCACCAGAATCGCGTACACGGGCACGCCGTTGCGGCTGACCTGGGCCAGCACCTTGGGTGCATCGCCGCGTCGCGTCAGCGCAAACAGCATGCGCGAAGAGGCATAAAGCCCGGAGTTGAGCGCCGACAGCACGGCGGTCAGCACCACGGCATTCATGATCTGGGCAGCGGCCGGCACGCCCATGGCATCGAGAGCACTGACATAGGGCGTGGACATGCCGGTGGAGTTCCATGGCACCAGGCATGCCACCAGCAGCACCGATCCCACATAGAACACCAGCACGCGCAGGATGACCGAATTCGTGGCCTTGGCCACGGCCTTCTGGGGCTCGGCGGTTTCGGCGGCCGCAATCGTCACGATCTCCGCGCCGAAATAGAAGCCGGTTGCAGCCACGGCGCCCGTGAGCACCGGAACAATGCCGTTGGGCATGAAGCCGCCGTTCTGGCTCAGATTGGCGACATGCATTCCGCTGCCGCCTGGTGTCAGGCCCAGCACATAGACGCCGGCGATGAACAGAAACACCACGATGGCGGCCACCTTCACGGATGCCAGCCAGAACTCGCACTCGCCAAAGGATTTGACCGAGACCAGATTGGTCAGCGTCATCATGATCAGCAGGACCAGGCTGATGCTCCAGGCCGGCACGTCGGGCAGCCAGTAGCGCACCAGCTCGGCCCCCGCCACCGCTTCGATCGCCACGACGATGACCCAGAAATACCAGTACATCCAGCCCGTGAGAAATCCCGCCAGCTGGCCCACGGCGGGCCGGTCGCGCCAGGCTTCCCGGGCGTACTCGTAAAACGAGCCTCCCGTCATGGAGCAGGCCATCTCGCCCAGCATGCGCATGACCAGCACCACCAGCAGGCCGGTGATCAGAAAAGAGATGACGGCCGCCGGCCCGGCCGACTTGATGACCACGCCACTGCCGACGAAGAGCCCGGCACCGATGACGCCGCCCAGGGCAATCATGGTCATGTGCCGCTGCTTGAGACTGTGCGACAGCCCGTCCGGCGACGAATGCGGATTTCCAATCATTTTTGTCTCCTGTCTTGCCGGCCTGGAAATGCCGGTCGCCACGGCTTTATGTATCTGGCTGTGCCTTGCTGCCCATGCAGGCCGTTGCCGTGGTCGTTCAGTTATCTGCTTGAAAATTGTTGCGCGAAGCCATGCGTGCAGCGCCCCTTGCCGCGAGACAAGAATGCGCGCACGCAAACCAGGCTCGTGTCAGGAAATCGCCACAGGCGGGCGATCCTTGCGGTAGGCGTTCTTGACGGCGATCTTGCCGTCGCGGAAGGTGAACACATCGACCATGCGTGCCTCTACACGCAGGCCGTCGGCCTTGGTGCCCTTGAAGGTGCTCTCCGAAACACCGCGCGTGCCTTGCACAAAATGCTCTCCATCCACCCAGGCCGCATCGGGGAATGCCTGCCAGGCCAGCTGAAAGCCCTCACGCACGGCTTCACGCCCCACGAAGCTGCGTCCCATCAGATCAGGGCCGGCAACGGCATGAAACTCGCACTCGTCGGCCATGAAGTCCATCAATGCGTCAATGTCATGGCGATTCCACGCGTCGGAGAAACGCGCCAGAAACTGGACATCGGGTTGGGATTCTTGCTTGCTCATATGCTCTCCAGATTGCTGTCATGTCATGGGGGGCGACCATTGCAAAAGCGCCCCCCTTTCTATCGAAAAATGCCTGAAATTCCGATGGCTCATGGTAGGTAGCACTGGCTCTATTTCGTAGGGCCAGTTGCCGGCAATCGTTAAGTCCAAGGCCTTGCCGCGCAAGACAGTGATCCCTCGCGAGATGACGGCGGCGCGCACCGAAAGATGCCTTGAGAAAGTCCGCTTCTCCTCTGAGCGCGACGCTCTGCCCCGGCTCTTGCGGATGCAGACCGAAGCCCGCCGGCAAATGCCTCTTCTGCCGCTTCATTTAGGTGAAAACGATAGGAGAACATCAACACGCTCAATGCGGTCATCGCCGCCACAGGCGCAGGGGCAGTTCACGGCCACGCCCGCTGTCTGCACAGGTGGCAGTGGACTCCAATGCATCCCCCTGAGGTTGCGGCTGACACAGCCTGTGTCATGCCGATCTGAAGCAGGCCGGCGCGCAGCCCCGCCCGGCGAGCGCGACTCGGTGGGTCGCCCGGTTTGCAGGAGACTCGCTGCCGCCCGTCTGCGGCAATCCCGAGATTCGGATGGCCAGGCTTGCGCGCTGGCTCCATCAAAACCTGTGCCGTGGCCCTAACCAGCTGCACAAGGGGCTGGCTATGCTGCTCTGGACATCGCAAGCAGTGCATCTGCATTGACTTTGCGTCCATCAATTCCATAGCAATAGAGCGCCGCTTCAAACGCAGCCACACCAGGAGACGACCGCCATGAAAGCCGAGGACATCCGCCCCAGCCATCTGAATCCATACGACCCGCAGTACGACCCCCTGGTGGCAAGAAACCCCGGACATGGCGCCGGCTACGCTCCGACCTACTGGGTAGGAACGGCAGGCCGCCCCCCCGAGGACGATGGTCCGGTCTGCGGCGACATGGAAGCCGATGTGGTCATCGTGGGCTCGGGCTTCACGGGCCTGTCCACTGCGCTGTTTCTGGCCCGCGAACACGGCATTCGCGCCGTGGTTCTCGAGGCCAACCAGAGCGCCTGGGGCTGCACCAGCCGCAACGGCGGCCAGGGCCAGAATGCCAGCGGCCGCCTCTATCGCTCGCAGTGGATAGAGCGCTGGGGCAAGGACACAGCCCTGAAGCTGGATGCGGAGATCCGCGAAGGATTCGACACGTTCAAGAAACTGGTTGCGGAGTTTCCAGAATGCGAGCCGCAACCGGGAGGGCATTTGTATATTGCCCACCGCGACAGAAAAATGGATTTTCTGCGCAACGAGACCCGCGTCATGCGCGAAGTCTTCGGCTACGACGCCCGCATACTCAGCGTCGATGCGGTGCGCCGCGACTATGTCGATGACGCCGACTGCCGTGGCGCAATGCATGAGCCCGACGGCATTGGCGTGCATCCGCTCAAGCTGGCATTCGGCTATCTGCGCAAGGCCCGCGAGCTGGGAGTGAAGGTGCATCCCGCCAGTCCCGTGCTGGGCATGGAGACACGCAACGGCGTGCATTACCTCCAGACACCGGGCGGCACGGTCAAGGCACGCGCCGTCGGCTTTGCCACCGGCGGCTATACCAGCAACGGCCTTCACCGCAGTCTGCGCTCCAAGATCATGCCGATTCTCTCGAACTCGCTGGTCACCAGACCCTTGACGGAAGAAGAGCTGGCCGCCACCAATTTCAAGACCACGCAAGTCATCACCGACACGCGCACGCTGCGCTTTTACTACCGCAAGCTGCCCGACAACCGCGTGCAGATCGGCAGCCGCAGCGCCGTCACCGGCGCCGATGCGCCCAATCCGGTCCATATGGCCAAGCTGGTCGAGGGCCTGCACCACAAGTTCCCGGCCCTCAAGGGAATCCAGGTGGACTACTCCTGGTGGGGCTGGGTCGATGTGAGCCACGACATGATGCCGCGTATCACCCAGCCCGATCCAAGGGAAAGCGTCTTCTATGCGGTCGGCTATGGCGGCAACGGCGTGTCGTTCTCTGCGCATGCGGGCCGGCGCATGGCCCAGCGCATCGTAGGCCAGAACCTCAAGGCCTTCGAGTTGCCAATCTACAACTCATCGCTCGAATATCCGAATGTGTTCAATATGGTGCGCTCGGAGGCATTTGCACCATTTCGCCGCATGGGGCAGCGCTTTCTCTACCACTGGTATCACATGAACGACGAGAAGAACTGACCCTGCCAGCAGCCGTTCGGGCTTCACGCAACGAAGAGCACCTTCCGCCAGGAAGGTGCTTTTTTTCATGCTATCTACGGATGCGGTGCGGCGCACATCCCGGCGCCCCGGCCACAGGAAAAACCGCCTCTCTGGCACGCATATTGCGCAAGCATTCATGCCTCTCGGACAGCCCAATCCTCCCTCATCTGTCTGCGATCAGTGAAACCACCTAAGCCCAAGCAGATGCCGCAAAAACGCCCTTCACCAGGACCGAGATATACCGCGCAAGCCGCGCCCTGCAAGGCTTTGCAATGCACGGTCGCGGTGCACGCCAACCCATGCTGCGCGCACCATCCGGGACCGTGTGCGACTGGACCTAACGATTCACATCAACTGGCCCTACTGGCTGCGCAAGGTTGCTCACTACGATCCGCTCAGAAAGCTCTTTGAGCCTCGCGATGCGGCTTTCAACCGGTTCAGCCAGAAGCGGGAATGGGAAAGCAAGTCAGCAAGAGTGAGCACAGCAAGGGTTCTCTGGTCTAAGTCTTCAACCGATATCGCTCTAACCATGGAGAAATTGGCAATGAAAATGCAAAAACGATGGGTGCTGAAAGCGGGTGCCGCAACAGCAGCACTGGCCATGACCGGCTTCGCGCTGGCGCAGCAGAAAACCGTGACCTTCGCCAACCAGGACATGCTGGTGCCTCTGCGCCTGGTCATGGAGTCGGGCGAAGTAGAAAAGGAGACGGGCTACAAGATCAACTGGCGCATGTTCTCGGGCGGCGGCGACGTGATACGGGCCATGGCCTCGGGCGACGTGCAGATGGGAGAGGTGGGATCCAGCCCGCTGACCGCTGCGGCCAGCCAGGGGCAGGACATCAAGCTGCTCTGGATCTCCGCGGATATCGCCGGTGCCGAAGCCCTGGTGGCACGCGATGGCGGCGGCATCAGCAATTTCAAGAGCATGGAAGGCAAGCGCATAGGCGTGCCGTTCGTCTCCACCGCGCACTACCAGCTGGTCGCTGCCCTGGGCAAGGAAGGCGTCGACGCGCGCAAGGTCAACATCATGAACATGCGCCCGCCAGAGATTGCTGCGGCATGGGAGCGCGGCGATATCGATGCCACCTTTGTCTGGGATCCGGTACTGGCCAAGGTCAAACAAAAGGGCAAGGTGATTGCCACCTCCGGCTCCATTGCGCAGATGGGCTATCCCACCTTCGAGGGCATTGCCGTGAGCAGCAAGTTCGCCCAGGAAAATCCCCAGTTCATGGTGGCGTTCATCAAGGCCCTGAATCGGGCCAGCGCCCAGGTGCGCGACAACCTGGCCAGGTGGACTCCCGACTCGCCCGAGATCAAGGCGATTGCCAAATGGAGCAAGGCCGACCCCAAGGACGTGCCCGCAGCCATGGCGCTTTACCGCTTCCCCAGTGCCGAAGAGCAGCTCGGCGTGCAGTGGCTGGAAGGCGGTGCGGCCAAGGCAATGACCAATACCGCAACGTTTCTGAAGTCCCAGGGACGAATCCAGGAGGTCAGGCCCGACTACGCCGCGTACGTGACCAGCAGCTATGTCAAGCAGGCTCTCGGCCGCTGACTGCCCGCCCACGACGGCCAGCCCCGTCGTGGCTCCCAGCTTTGTTTCACATAGGAGGGCAATGTCATGCCGACTCTGGATATACGTGACCTGACCGTCAATTACGAGGTCAAGGGCGGACACTTGCAAGCCCTGGCGCCCGTCAACCTGACCATGAACGAAGGCGACTTCGTGGTCGCTCTGGGTGCATCGGGCTGCGGCAAGACAACACTGCTCAACTGCATGGCTGGCTTTCTGGCGCCTTCCAGCGGCCAGATCCTGCTGGACGGCAAACCCATTCAGGGCCCCGGAGCCAACCAAGGGGTGGTGTTTCAAAAGCATGCGCTGATGCCTTGGCTCAATGTGATCGACAACGTCGCGCTGGGACTGCGCATGCGCGGCATGGATCTGAAGCAGCGCACACAGATCGCGGAAGAAAAACTGGGCCTCGTGGGCTTGCAGAACTACGCCAGGCGTGCCGTCTATGAACTCTCGGGTGGCATGCAGCAGCGTGTCGGCATTGCCCGTGCACTGGCCAACGATCCTGCACTGCTGCTGATGGATGAACCCATGGGTGCGCTGGACGCCTTCACGCGCGAGCAGGTTCAGGAAATCCTGCTGCGTGTCTGGCATGCCACCCACAAGATGGTGTTCTTCATCACCCATTCGGTGGAGGAGGCGCTGTTTCTCGCCAGCCGGCTGATCGTCATGAGCCCCAGCCCGGGCCGCATCTCCCATGTCTACGACGACATGCCGTTCTGCCATGAGTTTCTGCGCACCGGCGATGCGCGTGCCGTCAAGTCGCGCCCCGACTTCATCAGGATGCGCGAAGAAGTTCTGAGTCTGATTCACCACCGGGAGCCTGCCAATGTCTGAAGCAGTCCAAATCAACCATCTGCCCGCCACGACAGCGCGCGTGCAGCCCAAGACCACTGTCCCGCAGGCGTCGGGACCGGTGAAGACCAGTCGCTTCAAGACCCCCGGCGAAGGCTCCAGCCTCGGCATCAGCATCGTCACCGTGGCCTTGCTGCTGGCACTGTGGTTCGCCGCCACCAATCTCGGCTGGATCAAGCCCTTGTTCCTGCCCAGCCCGCAAGCGGTGTTCCAGCAGTTCTATGAATACCTGACCGGGCAGGCCAACGACAAACCGCTGTGGCAGCATTTCTCGGCAAGTCTGCTGCGCGTGACCGTGGCGTTCTGGCTGGCCTTCATGATTGCCGTTCCGCTGGGCATCGCGATGGGAATGTCACGCGTTGCACGCGGCATCTTCGACCCCCCCATCGAGTTCTACCGTCCCCTGCCGCCGCTGGCCTACCTGCCGCTGATCATCATCTGGTTCGGCATCGATGAAACGCCGAAGATCCTGCTGATCTTCCTGAGCTGTTTTGCGCCCCTGGCTCTGGCAGCCCGCTCGGGCATGCGCAGCGCAGCACAGGAGCAGATCAACGCCGCCTATTCGATGGGAGCGAGCTACTTCCAGGTGATTCGCCATGTGATCTTGCCGGCGGCCCTGCCCGACATTCTGGTGGGCATGCGCATTGCCATCGGCTTTGGCTGGACGACTCTGGTTGCCGCCGAAATGGTGGCGGCGAACGTGGGTCTGGGTCAGATGGTGCTCAACGCCTCGAACTTCCTGCGCACGGACATCGTGATCATGGGCATCATCGTCATCGGTGTGATCGCCTATGTCTTCGACCTGTTCATGCGCTGGGTCGAAAAGCGCCTGGTTCCCTGGAAGGGACGCATGTAAGTGCTGCCGATTCCCCCGCGGGGATGGCTCCGGCAAGCAGACAGCGGGCAGGCATTGCGCCTTCCCGCTTTTCTGTGTTCCGTTGTTTCGGCTGGTCGCCTGAGCTTGCCCGGCCTTGTGCGATACCTGTCGCACGCGCCATTCCCGTCATCGTTTGCACAGCATCTCGGCCACCGAAAACAGCAAGGCCTCGTCGAGATCTTGCTGCAGATCGACGGCAAGCCTTTGACGGTAGAAGACCCCCAGGTCCAGCCCGACGCCCAGGGCGCAGACCTTCACGCCTCCCATGCGTTCCTGGGCGGCAAGAACCTGCCTCAAATGCTGATCCAGATAATGCTCGTCATTGGCCTGATGGGTGGCCGTATCCATGGGACAGCCATCGGAGATGACCAGCAGGATGCGACGCTGCGCGGTCTTTGCACGCAGCCTCTGGCACGCCCATTCCACGGCCTCGCCGTCAATGCCTTCACGAAAGATGTCGGGCTTGCGCAGTGCCGCAATGCCGCGCCGGGCATGACGCCAGGGCTTGGCCCCGTCCTTGAAGACAATGTGCAGGCGCTCGTTGAGACGCCCCGGAAACTGCGGCTGGCCGGCGCGCTGCCAGCGGCGGCGTGCTCTGCCGCCATTCCAGGCCTGCGTGGAAAAGCCCAGTATCTCCACGCTCGCTCCAGCCATCTCCAGCGCCCGCCCCAGCACGTCGAGCAATAGCGACAGGGGCCTGGCAAAGGTTTTCATCGAACCCGAGCAGTCCATGAGAATGGTGACAGCGGTCTCGTTGACGGGACGCTGCATCTCGTCCTTGAAGATCGCGCGCTGCTGCGGGTCCGTTACCAGCTGGGACAGGCGGCTGCCGTCCAGATGGCCTTCCTCCAGCCCGAAGCTCCAGCCATTGCGCTGCGTGCTGGCCAAGCACTGCTGCAGATAACGTGCCAGCCGCCCGGCCTGCAGCAATCCCGAACGCGCCAACTCCTCATCCATCTGCTCCCGGAACTGGGCCAGCTGCAACGCACGGATCAGCTCAGCGGCCTGCACCTCCCTATCGAACTCACGCGTGAAAACCCGGTAGCTTTGCGCGGTGCCGGCCCAGGCCCGGCTATCGCCGCTTTGCGCCACGGGCATGCCGTCCTGACTCTGGGATTCAAAGTGCAGAGGCAGGGCAAAACTGCTGCGCCGCCTGGGGCCGCCGGCACCGCGCGGCGCATCCTCCTGCGCCGCACGCACCGCCATGCCGACCCAGCGGCTGACGGCCAGGGCAGGCTCGATAAACTCCAGCTGCCGGTCTCTGAAGCGCCGCAGCCGATCCCAGTGCCGGCCCAGCGGAGAAGCCATGGACATCCGCGTGGACTCCACCAGATCGGCCATGCGTTCCGGTATCTCATGCCCGGTCAACCGGCTCCAGGCCGTGATGGCCACCGTAAACAGCAAAATTCCCAGACTGCTCTCCGTCAGGCCGGAATCCATGAAGGCCTGGCACCAGTTCACAAAGCGCTGGCGCATGTTCTTGCGCGCTCCGGGCCAGGCCTCGGGAACCAGGCTCTCCACGCGCAACTGCTCCAGCAGCTCGAACACCATGCGCTCCACCGGGTCCTGGGGCAGGTGGGCCTGGAACAGTGCCTGGTCGCTCCAATGCAGACGCAGTCCCATGCTGTCGAGCATGCCGCGCTGATCCGTCTGCTGCGCCGGCACCTGGCTATGATGGGCCGCCGCCTGGGGTATGGGAGTGGTGCCGCGGTACAGCGTCTGACCGCTCCATTGCAGGCCGGCGTCGCCGGTTACGGCGCGCAGCATGGCGCCACCCCAGGCTTCCATGCGGGACAGCGAGGCAGGGCCGGAGGTCCCGGCGCTCATGCCAGAAACGCCAGTGCTGGTTCTGCGGGCTGCATAAGCTCCTGGGCAAAGCAGCGCTGGAAATATTCGCTCACGATGGCGCGCTCTGCAGGCTCGCATTTGTTGAGGAATGACAGCTCGAAGGCCTGCTTCAGGTCATGGAAGATGGCGATGTTCTCGGCCCAGGTAATCACCGTGCGCGGAGACATCAGCAAGGACAGATCCCCCACTGCAAAGCCCTTGCGTGTCAGCCCGGCCAGCGCCACCATGGCGTCCACCTTGCGACGCCCATCGGTCGTGGCAAGCTCCGGCACACGTGCCAGCACGATGGCCGCCTCCTCGGCCGGGGGCAGATAGTTCAGGCTGGTGACCAGATTCCAGCGATCGAGCTGGGCATGGTTGAGCTGCTGCGTGCCGTGATAGAGCCCGTTGAGATTGCCCTGTCCCAGAGTGTTCATGGTGGCAAACAGCCGAAAACAGGGATGCGGCTGGATCACCCGCTTCTGATCGAGCAGGGTAAAGCTGCCTTCACGCTCCAGAACCCGCTGGATGACGAACATCACATCGGGGCGTCCGGCGTCGTACTCGTCAAACACCATGGCCACGGGCCGCTGCAGCGCCCAGGGCAGAATGCCTTCCTGGAACTGGGTCACCTGCTTGCCATCCTGCAGCACGATGCTGTCCTTGCCCACCAGATCCAGGCGGCTGATATGACCGTCCAGATTCACTCGCACGCAGGGCCAGTTCAACCTGGCGGCCACCTGCTCTATATGCGTGGATTTGCCCGTGCCGTGCAGGCCCTGAATGACGACGCGCCGGTTGTGCGAGAAGCCCGCCAAAATGGCTTGCGTCACCTGCGGATTCAGGCGGTAGGCCTTGTCAATGGCGGGAACATGTTCGCCCGGCTCGGCAAAAGCCGGCACGCTCATGTCCGTGTCGATGCCAAATACATCGCGCACGCTGACGGTACGGGTGGGCTGCAGCAGGCTCAGGTCAGTCATCATCGGCTTCCGGTGGAACGTCATCGTTAATGCGGGCGATCGCCGCGACGGCCGCCTGCAGCTTGGGAAGAAAGGACAAGGCCTTCTCCTTGGAAAAGCGCATGATGGGCGCCTGCACCGCAAGCCCCATATTGGAGTTGCCATGGGGTGCGGGCACCAGCACGCCAAGGCACAGCAGCCCGGGCAGGAACTCCTCGTTGTCGAAGGCATAGCCCTGGGCGCGCACCTGATCGAGCTCCTGGTCCAGCGCCTCGAAGGTCGTCAGCGTATTGCCGGTGAACGCTTCCAGCGGCACATTGGCCAGCAGCCGGCGGCGCTGGGCTGGCGACATCTGGCTCAGGAACAGCTTGCCCGTGGCCGAACAGTGCGCGGGCACGCGCGAGCCCGGATGCAGATAAAAGCGCAGCGGCGCCGGCGTCTCCACGCGGTCCAGATACAGCACCTCGCTGCCCGAAAAAGCCGTGATGTTGCAGCTCTCGCCGAGCTCGCGTACTAGCTGGGTCAGCACCGCATGCCGCGCGCCATGCGTGGTGTTGTTGAGCAACACGTTCTCCGCCAGCCGCATCAGCCGCTGGCCCGTGCCGTAGTGGCGACCGTTGCCATCTCTTTGCAGGATTCCGGCGCCCTCCAGCTGCGCAAGCATGCGGTGCATGGTCGGCTTGGGCAAGCCTGTCTCTTCCACCATGGTTTGCAAGGTGAAGGGCTGGCTCTTCTGCGCCACGGCCTCCAGCAGCGCGAACAAACGCAGATTGGGCGTGTCTCCGTCCAGGCGAGCCGAGGGGGTGTCTTCGCTGTGCTTCATATCGTTGTCGATCATATTAATTTCCATTTTTCGAGTCAATTTATTCCATAAAAAGAAATTTATTTGCACGAAAACAAAAAAATGCCATAGACTGACATCGTTATTTCTTTTTTCGGAACCATGGGTTTCAAATTTTCAAGGAGGCAGAGATGGCTGCAACGGACAATCGTAAAGTGGTTGAAGGCGTTCACAAGATGACCCCTTCGGAAGCATTCGTGGAAACCTGTGTCGCCAATGGCGTCAGCGAGATGTTCGGCATCATGGGTTCCGCCTTCATGGATGCCATGGACATCTTCGCCCCCGCAGGCATTCGCCTGATCCCGGTGGTGCATGAGCAAGGTGCGGCCCACATGGCCGACGGCTATGCCCGCGTCTCGGGTCGCCACGGCGTGGTGATCGGCCAGAACGGCCCCGGCATCAGCAACTGCGTGACCGGGATTGCCGCAGCCTACTGGGCGCACAGCCCGGTGGTGATCGTGACCCCCGAGACCGGCACCATGGGCATGGGCCTGGGCGGCTTCCAGGAAGCCAATCAGCTTCCCATGTTCCAGGAGTTCACCAAGTACCAGGGCCATGTCTGCAACCCCAAGCGCATGGCCGAGTTCACGGGCCGCGTCTTCGACCGCGCCATGTCCGAGATGGGCCCGACCCAGCTCAATATTCCGCGTGACTACTTCTACGGCGAGATCGAGTGCGAGATCCCCAAGCCCATGCGCGTGGACCGCGGCCATGGCGGCGAAGCCAGCCTGCAGGCCGCCGTGGAGCTGCTCAAGACTGCCAAGTTCCCGGTGATCCTGGCCGGCGGTGGCGTGGTCATGGGCGATGCCGTGGAGGAAGCGAAGCAACTGGCCGAGCGCCTGGGCGCACCCGTGGCCACAGGCTATCTGCGCAACGACGCCTTCCCTGCCAAGCACCCGCTGTGGGCCGGCCCTCTGGGCTACCAGGGCTCCAAGGCCGCCATGAAGCTGATCGCCCAGGCCGACGTGGTGATTGCGCTGGGCTCGCGCATGGGTCCCTTCGGCACCCTGCCCCAGCATGGCATGGACTACTGGCCCAAGGCCGCCAAGATCATCCAGATCGAGGCCGATCACACCAATCTGGGCCTGGTCAAGAAGATCGCCGTGGGTATCAACGGCGATGCCAAGGCCGTGGCGGCCGAACTGAGCAGGCGCCTGGCCGATGTGACACTGGGCTGCGATGCCACCAAGGCAGCGCGCGCCGACACCATCGCCACGGAAAAAGCCGCCTGGGAGAAGGAGCTCGACGGCTGGACCCACGAGCGCGACCCCTACAGCCTGGACATGATCGAAGAGGCCAAGGGCGAACGCACGCCGACCGGCGGCAGCTATCTGCATCCCCGCCAGGTGCTGCGCGAACTCGAAAAAGCCATGCCGGCGCGCGTCATGGTGTCCACCGACATCGGCAATATCAACTCGGTGGCCAACAGCTATCTGCGCTTCGACGAACCGCGCAGCTTCTTCGCTCCCATGAGCTTCGGCAACTGCGGCTATGCCCTGCCCACCATCATCGGCGCCAAGTGCGCAGCACCCGATCGCCCGGCCATTGCCTACGCGGGTGACGGCGCCTGGGGCATGAGCATGATGGAAATCATGACCGCCGTGCGCCACGACATTCCCGTGACCGCCGTAGTGTTCCACAACCGCCAGTGGGGCGCGGAAAAGAAGAACCAGGTGGACTTCTACAACCGCCGCTTCGTGGCCGGCGAGCTGGAGAGCGAAAGCTTCTCCGACATCGCCAAGGCCATGGGCGCCGAAGGCATCGTGGTGGATCACATCGAGGACGTGGGCCCGGCACTGCAAAAAGCCATCGACATGCAGATGAAGGAAGGCAAGACCTGCGTGATCGAGATCATGTGCACCCGCGAGCTCGGCGATCCCTTCCGCCGCGACGCCTTGTCCAAGCCTGTGCGCATGCTGGACAAGTACAAGGACTTTGTCTGACGCCGTCTGACACCCCCTGAGGCGCTGCGCGCCTTCCCCCTCTCTACCCGCTGCGCGGGGGAGGGGGACGACACCCTCGGTGCGGGGCGGCCCTTCCTCGGTGTCCCTTGGTCGGGCCGCGCCAGCTTCATGCGCCTTGGGTAAAGCACAAGGCCCTCGAAAGCCGACTCCCAGCCCCCCTGCGTTGCTCGCGCCGGGCCCTGTACTTCCCGCAGGAGCATTCATGACTCCCCCACTCTCTCTTGCCGTGGCCGCCGACGACGCGCCCGCCACGCCTCGCCCTCATCTGCAGCACCTGCAGGAGCTCGCCCGCGCCAAAGGTCCGGTCGCCGTGGCCGTGGCCTACTCCTGCGATACCGGCTCTGTGCAGGCGGCCCTGCAAGCGGCGGAGGCCGGCCTGATCAGGCCACTGCTGGTAGGACCGCGTCAGCGCATCGAAGCCGCGGCTCGCTCTGCGGGTCTCGATCTGTCTGCCGCCGAGATCCACTCCACGGCGGACGACCCTCGCATCGCTGCGGCCCAGGCCGCAGCCCTGTGCCGCGATGGCCAGGCCCGGTCCCTGATGAAGGGCAGCCTGCACAGCGACGATCTGCTCGGCGCGGCCGTGGCGCGCGAAGCCGGCCTGCGCGGCAGCCGCCGGGCCAGCCATGTATTCATCATGGACATCCCCGGCTATGACCGCCCGCTGTTGATGACCGACTGCGTGGTCAACATCTTCCCCAGCCTGATGGAAAAGCGCGACATCGCCCAGAACGCGGTCGATCTGGCCCATGCCATCGGCATAGTCCAGCCGCGCGTGGCCCTGCTGTCGGCGGTGGAGACCGTCAACCCGGCCATTCCCGGCACCATCGATGCGGCAGCCCTGTGCAAGATGGCCGACCGCGGCCAGATTACGGGCGGCATCTTTGATGGTCCGCTGGCCTACGACAACGCCATCTCCCTGCATTCGGCACACAACAAGGGCATAGTCTCCGATGTCGCCGGTCGCCCCGATATCTTGCTGGCCCCCAATCTGGAAGCCGGCAACATGATCTACAAGCAGCTGGTCTACATGGCCGACGCCGAATGCGCGGGCCTGGTTCTGGGCATGCGCGTGCCCATCGTGCTGACCAGCCGCTCCGACTCCGTGGCCAGCCGCATCGCTTCCTGCGCCCTGGCCGTGCTGGCCAGCGCAGGGATGCAGGCATAGAGCAAGACCTGATCAAGGCCCGACCGGACACTGCTGTGTCCGGGCCTTTCTGTCAAACGCCTATCTCCCGCAGACGCCAGAAACGAAAAAGCCTCAGAGTATTTCTACTCTGAGGCTTAACGTTTGGTGCGGCTGGCAGGAATCGAACCCACGACCCCTTGGTTCGTAGCCAAGTACTCTATCCAGCTGAGCTACAGCCGCATTGGCGGAGAGGGTGGGACAATGTTCCACCCCATCAAGAATGTTAATTAAAACAATCACTTGCCGTGTTGAAGCGTCTATTGTAACCCAATTTTTTGGTACATAAACTAGTACACACAATTTTTTGAAAGTTGACTTCAGTAAAAAAGAGTGCTAACAACGTAGGTTGCCAGCACTCTTCTATAAGATATAAGACATATCAGGTTAGCTTGGCGAAACACTAAGCAACGTGCCTCCCAACTCCCAACGCTGGAAACAAACTCGGTAGTCACGTCCATCCACGGTCAGATCTACGAGCAAGCAGTCGTCCTCTGGATCATTTTTGTACGGAGACATTTGGGCACCATGGTCCGCAGCAAAGCTCTTAGCCGCCTCATAGTAGAGAGATTCAATAATTGCCTGCTCTTTACTTTCCATAATCAATCTGCGAATTTCGTAGATGATAATTCTATTTCTTCTTGACTTTTTTGTTAAAACCAGATAGGCAATATATGCAATAAGTGCCAACCAAGCTGGCGGGAAAAATAGAGCAAGAATTAGAAGAGCGATGCCAAGGAACATAACTATATTTTTTGGATTTAGAAAAGAGTCGTAAAACTTCTACTACTGAAAAACTATAACTTATAGAAATGATTCTTGATGCTCATTCTAGGAATTTCACCCAGAGCAACCGTTGGCCCAATTGTTTGCAAGTAATCACTTAATTTTTAGACCTTGCTTTGGTATATTGACTGTAGCTATTGCTTCAAGCTTGGCTTGCGTGTCAAGTAACTCTTTCTCCAGTTGCTCAGTCCTGAGCTTCTCTGCTCTCAGTTCATCTGCAACAGTCGTCACTCTGTTGTCTGCCCTGTTCTGGGTCCTCTGTGCTTTTTCTTCAGCTTGCTGTGCTTTCTTCTGAGCTTCTGCAATTGCTTGCTGTTCTCGCTCAGTCGGACCACTGAGCTTGTCCTTCACAGTTGCAAAGAAGTTGCCTACTGTCCTTGCGCCTTGGTTTCCTTGTTCCTGGCCATCTGCATAGCCCTTTTCATAGCCACGGTCAAAGCCTTTCTTTTTACCTACCTCGTAGCCTTTGCGTTTGCCATCCTCAAAGCCCATTGCTCTTCCCTCGTCGCTTCCTTCTTGGTAGCCCTGTGAGTGGCCTTCGTCGTAGCCTTCTTGGTGTCCTTGAACCTTCCCTGAGTCATAGCCTTCTATTCGACCCAGGTCGTACCCTTCTAGTTTTCCAGCTTCAAAGTTTTTGCTCTTGAGGTCTTC
Organism: Comamonas sp. HJ-2; assembly: GCF_053615495.1. NCBI lineage: Bacteria > Pseudomonadati > Pseudomonadota > Betaproteobacteria > Burkholderiales > Comamonadaceae > Comamonas > Comamonas sp. HJ-2. The sequence goes on from NZ_JBSIFD010000020.1 coordinate 63,052, forward strand.
GTGTTTCTTATCGCTAGATATGCCTTTTTTTAAGCCAGTGGCAAGTGCATATGAAGCTTGCCAATGGCGTGCTTTCTCTGGCGTGTAGAAATCTCTTGCGGATAATCTGCCGTTAACTATTGGAGTACATACCATATGTAGGTGAGGCGTCTTCTCATCAAAGTGAGCAATCACATTAACAATGTTATCCCCAAACTCTTGAACTACCCAGTTTTTGGAATCCTCTAGCCATTGCTTCAAATTGTCTATTTTCAAATGACTTTTAACTTCGTTAAGTCTTGACCAATATTTATCCATCCTTCCTTCAAAGTTAGCGGGAATTAACTTATCCCATTCCTCGCGAGTCATTCCTGATTTCTCAAAATCGTAGAAGTGTTCAGGACTGGCACTTAATACGAGTTCAATAGCTCTATTGATATTGCTTCGCATTTTCTTTTTTTGCCCAAGTGCCTCTATTTTTTGATTTATCGATTTGACTGTGTGGGAGTCTCCAAGAATTAACTTGTTTAAATGGCTCTTTTTATAGTCTATGTTATTTTCCTTTTTAGTTGAGCTGGCTCTCAAATTATGATTGTGAACTGCTGTCTCTTTTTCTTGGCTGATTTTCTCAGCTCTTAATATTGCGAATGCTTCCATATATTATCCTTATTATTATGTTATGAAAGTGACTTTTTAAAGGTCGTTTATTTAGATGGATAGGCCATCTAAATTAATGACCCACCAAGTGAAACGCGGTAGTGTATTTTGTATTTACTGGCAGTATGCCAGTGGTATTTCCCGAAGGGCGAACACCGAATGCGTAGCAATTCGGTATAGTGAGTGTATATCGAAGATTCAATAAACACCCAAATACCATAGATATGCTCCACCCCCTACCCCCTGCCAGGGGATTTACTGCACCTTTGGTGCAGTGATTTATGCAAGGAATTGCATAAATCTAAACATCCAAATACCCCCACGCTAAAGCGATATTATTTTTAACCCTGCGGGTTATTGTTGTTATAGCTCTTGCTATAATTTTCTGGATATTTCTCCATTAACTCATGAATAATTTTCATAAACTGCTCAAAAGTAAGATAATCTTCGTATTTTTGCAGCATTATCGTTCTGTGAATTGCAAAATCTAACTCGCAAAACTCTTTTATCTCATCTATTGAAAATTCAAGCTTTCTATATTCTTCTAAGTTATCACTAAAAGACTGAACTAATATCGCTAAATCTTTCATAAACTCTTTTCTTGATTTTTTCGCCCATTTCTTATTTTTATTCATATTTAAATCCTTTTTTAATATTTTTCTTGTTTTTCCACGTATTTAAGTACGTCTTTTGCGTTGGTTTCTCCAACACCCATAACCTCTTTGCCTACCGTTAAAACTGCTGGGATGCACAGGAGTGCAGTACCAGCACCAACATATAAAAGAGCTTCAGAGAGTTTTACCTGGCCTTTTGTGTCGCTATGCGCCTTGAGCTTTAAAATCCCTTTAATGCAAAGCACTAAGCCAGATACTATGCAAAATGCCATCAGGACCGCAGGGAAAAGCGAAAATCCGTAGGTAAATGATTTGGCTACATCGCCAATTGTTTGAGCATCCATATATTTATACCGGCCTTTCTGCTCCGCATACTTGGCAGTTTTTTTTCTGTTTTCTCTATTATCATTCTTCGTCCCCTCCAGTATGAAATGCTCTGCTCAAGTGTTTGATAGCCTTAATTTCTTTTTCGCCATTTTCCACATATGAAACTTCGTAGTAAGTTTTGTGCCACCACCAAAACTCCTTTTTCAACTGCTCGTTATAGCTTTCGCAGCTTTTCAAGTGAACTGTTTTAATATTAAAAGATAGCTGTATATCTTTTAGCTCTTCTTCCAGTTCAAGCATTGCTTTAGTTTTGTAAATCACCCATTTTTTAATCCTTTGTAAATTTAGTAGAACTGCTCTACTTAACTTAACTTAGCGAATTATTTTTAATAGTCAAATTTTTGAACGAAAATAAAAAAAGCCCCATGTTGGGGCTTAACTGAAATTGCGGGTCGGTAGATTTTTTTATACTTTGTATAAAAAATGGCTTACAGCCTCTTTGGCTTCGCTATTAGCTTTCTCTTTAGCTTCGCATTAGTCTTTACTTGTCTTATATAGGCATTTTTCTTACTTAAGCTACGCAGTAGCTTTAGCTTTAGCTTCGCTTTAGCACACGATCCGCCCAAAGTTTTCCCTTACCCGTTATAAAAAAACAGGCTTGGACTTCAGGCTTTTTGTAAATCGTGTACTTTATGCACATCTACCGCCACGCGAACAAATTTCTTTCCCTTTCTTTTGGGATTACTTGGACTGTCGCAATTTATCAATTCGTAGTGTCCTTACTACCTGCACCCTGTTTGACTTGTCTTAGGTATGGCTTTGTGCAGTTCTCATTCTGACCATTTTTAGCTATAACTTGAATCGTGCTTTCGGACGCATAAAGTTATATTTAATATGTGCTTTATTGTTTTAAATATGCTTTTGAAAAAAAAACGATGCTTTAAATTTAAGCATCGTATTGGTTATTCTGTTGACTTTTTAATTTAGTATATCTATACTTGTTTAAAGAGTTACTGAGCAATGCGATGCTTTTTAACTGGGTAGGTAGTCTGGTAAACTGCTTACCCTTTTCTTTTTACAGTATTATTTTTTTAAAGTCAAGTTACAGGCAATTAAAATATCTTTTTGTGATTTCTCTACATACCTTAGCAGTTCGTCCTCACTAAACTGCTTTGTGTATGATTTCACATTAGTATCATCAATTTCATGTCCAATGTATTGACACCTAGGTTCATAAGGAACATCATTTTTTAGCAGATAATCATTAAAGTATTTTCTTAATGAGTGAAAAACTAGTTTCTCTCGTTTGAGCTTTAATGTCTCAAGAAGTCTTGTAAACTTCTTGCCAGAGGCATTCCCCGCACCTTTACCCTCTCGGTCTGTATATTTAAATACATTATCTTTTTTACTGTCTATAAACTCCTGTAAGCCTAGTTCTAAAATTCCTGAATGAAATGGAACACTGCGAACACCAGCTAGGGTTTTAGCAACTCTAATAGTCAAATAATCTGTACCTGATGGGGTCTTCTTAAAATCGCTTTTCTTAAGGCTTGACAGTTCGCCTACACGGCAACCAGTGACTAAACCCAAAATGCACAGGCAATAGAAATCAGGGTCACGTTCTTTTTCTCGTGTAAATTCTTCTGCCGTGAAAATCTGCTTGATTTCTTCTAACTCAAAGCTTTCATAACCTCGTGCGATTCTTTGTTTTTTAGTCAGCAGTGCTCTTCCTTGGGCTGGATTCTCTGCGAAGTAATGCGATTGTTTAATTGCAAAATTAAACAACGAACTCAGTAGGCCGATTTTATTTTCAATAGTTCTTACTGAGTTATTTTTTCTTGCTAAATGCTCTTGAAACCGTGACACATCACTAGCCATAATGTTAGTAATGTTTGGATTTTTTAAAAAATCTTGAAACTCTTGACAGCAATTTTTATATGACTGTGCAGTCGCGGGTAATAGGTGAGATTTCAGCAGAAAGTACTTATCAACCAAGCCCATGAGCTTTAAGCCTTTTTCTTTTTCTTTTTCTTTCTTTTGCTTGGGTGCTTGTAGCTTAGCGAGAGCATCAGCCATTGCTCTTAATTTCTCTTGATGTTTCTTCTCTTCAGGAGAAAGGACACGAGGCTTCTTAGGTAAAGAGTTAGCAAATACTAAAAGCTCTTTAGCTCTCTCTAGGTCTTCATCGCTGTCTATGTCACTGAAATGAATGCCATCGTCATCAAACGACACATCAAATTCTTGGGTTGTTAATTTGCGCCTATGCCTTGAATTCTTCATTCCATCATTCTGCAACAAGCTGTTGCAGTGGTTCGTTAGCTCGTGTTCAAGCTGATGGGCTTTCAACCTGATTTCATGCCCTGCACCTGAGCCGAGAGCGAAGACAAGATATTTCTTCTTGAAGTGTTCCTGTAGCGCAGTAGGAACAAAGAAGCGGACATAGTGCTTTATGCCCCGAGAAAAAAGAAAAGGCTTCAAGTTTGGTACATCTTTTGATATACATCCTTGAAGCCGTTTCAGCGATAAGTCCTTAAAAATCAAAGACTTATGGCGCTTGGCGGAGAGGGTGGGATTCGAACCCACGGTACGTTTGCACGTACGCCTGATTTCGAGTCAGGTACATTCGACCACTCTGCCACCTCTCCTGTGTCGAAGCATCTATTGTAGCCTAAAAAATCAGGCCTTCAGCAAAGTTTTGCCGCCCATGTACGAAACCAGTGCTTCGGGAACGGTGATCGAGCCGTCGGCGTTCTGATAGTTCTCCAGCACGGCGACCAGCGTACGGCCCACAGCCAGGCCGGAGCCATTGAGCGTGTGCACCAGTTCGTTCTTGCCCTGCGCATTCTTGAAGCGGGCCTGCATGCGGCGCGCCTGGAAGGCTTCGCAGTTGGAGACCGAGCTGATTTCGCGATAGGTGCCCTGTGCCGGCACCCAGACTTCGAGGTCATAGGTCTTGGCGGAGCCAAAGCCCATGTCGCCCGTGCACAGGCTCATCACGCGGTACGGCAGACCCAACTTCTGCAGCACGGCTTCGGCGTGACCGGTCATCTCTTCCAGCGCTTCATAGCTTTTTTCGGGATGCACGATCTGCACCATCTCGACCTTGTCGAACTGGTGCTGACGGATCAGACCGCGCGTGTCGCGACCGCCGGAGCCGGCTTCGGAACGGAAGCAGGGGCTGTGTGCGGTCAGCTTGATGGGCAGGCGGTCTTCAGCCAGCACTTCGTCGCGCACCAGATTCGTCAGCGGCACTTCGGCCGTGGGAATCAGGTACAGAGCCGCGGTATCGGGCAGAGGCTCGGCATCCTGGCCGCCCTTCTGGGCAGCAAACAGATCGCCTTCGAACTTGGGCAGTTGGCCCGTACCCTTGAGCGAATCGCTGTTGACGATGTAAGGCACATAGCATTCGGTGTAGCCATGCTGCTCGGTCTGCAGATCCAGCATGAACTGGGCAAGCGCACGGTGCAGGCGCGCGATCTGGCCCTGCATCACGGTGAAGCGGGCACCGGAGAGCTTGACGCCGGCTTCGAAGTCCAGGCCGATGGGCGCACCCAGATCGACGTGATCCTTGATCTCGAAGTCGAAATTCCTCGGCGTGCCGAAGCGGCGCACTTCCACATTGCCTTCTTCGTCGGCGCCCACGGGCACGGACTCATGAGGCAGATTGGGCACGGCCGCCAGCATGGCCTGCAGCTCGGTCTGGATCTGGTCCAGGCGCGTGGCCGATTGTTCCAGCTCGGTCTTCATGGCGGCCACTTCGGCCTTGGCGGCTTCGGCGGCGTCCTTTTCGCCCTTGCCCATCAACATGCCGATCTGCTTGGACAGCTGGTTGCGCTTGGACTGCAGCTCCTCCGTGCGCGTCTGGATGGACTTGCGTTCGGATTCCAGCGCCTTGAAGGCTTCCACGTTCAGGAAGGCTTGGGGGTTCTTGCGGGTTTGCAGTCGGGCGACGACTGAATCCAGGTCTTTGCGGAGAAGTTGAATGTCGAGCATAGAGGGGGATTTTAGAGCGACTGGCCGCACCCGGCCGATACACGGGGGATGGCAGCAGTCAGCTATCAAAAGCAAAGCGCCTTGCGCAGGCCATTCATAGATTTTCAGATAAAACCCATCTGGAATCTTTGAATACCATGCGCAAGGCGCTATGAAGTTGCAAGCAGTCAGCTTGCCATGACTCAATGTCCGGTCTCGGGCGCCTTGCGCACTTCGATCTCCAGGCCCGTGGCCGCGTCGATCTTCAGACCCTTGGGCAGCGGGAACTTGATGGTTTCCTCGATGCCGTCCATCTTGCGCACGGCGACGGCCCCCAGTTGCCGGATGCGGGCGATGACCTCGTCGACCAGCACTTCGGGCGCCGAGGCACCAGCGGTCAGGCCCACGCGGGCCGCATCGGCAAACCACTCTTCCCTGAGCTCGAGCGCGTTGTCCACCATATAGGCGGGCGTGCCCAGACGATCGGCCAGCTCGCGCAGGCGATTGCTGTTGGAGCTGGTCGGGCTGCCGACGACGATGACCAGATCCACCTGGGGTGCCAGCACCTTCACGGCGTCCTGGCGGTTCTGCGTGGCATAGCAGATGTCCTGCTGCTTGGGCTCGCGCACCAGCGGAAAGCGTGCCTTGATGGCGGCCTTGATGCCTGCGGCATCATCGACCGACAGAGTGGTCTGCGTCACCACGGCCAGCTTTTCGGTCTGGCGCGGCGCCACCTTGGCCACATCGCCCTCGTCCTCGACCAGGTGAATGCCTTCGGAGAGCTGGCCCATGGTGCCTTCGACCTCCGGATGGCCCTTGTGGCCGATCATGAGGAATTCGTAGCCTTCCTTGGCCAGCTTGGCGACTTCCACATGCACCTTGGTGACCAGCGGGCAGGTCGCATCGAAGATGGCAAAGCCGCGGCGCTCGGCCTCCTGCTGCACGGCCTTGGAGACGCCGTGGGCCGAGAAGATCAGCGTGGCGCCGGGCGGCACCTCGTCCAGCTCCTCGATGAAGATGGCGCCCTTGGCCTTGAGATCGTTGACCACAAAGCTGTTGTGCACGATCTCGTGGCGCACGTAGATGGGCGCGCCGAACTTGGCCAGCGCCCGCTCCACGATCTCGATGGCGCGATCCACCCCGGCGCAAAAGCCGCGCGGCTCGGCCAGCAGGACTTCCTTGGCTCCTACCACCTCAAAGTACCCCGATCAGCTTCACTTCAAACGTCACGGGCTGGCCGGCCAGCGGGTGGTTGAAGTCGAACAGCACGGCGCCGTCCTCGCGCACCTGCACCACGGCGCCGGCGTAGCTGCCGCTGCCGTCGGGCGTGGGGAACTGCACCACATCGCCAGCGGTGTATTGCTCATGCGGGTCGCCGAGCTCGTTCATGAGCTTGCGGGCCACCCATTGCATCATGTCGGGGTTGCGCTCGCCAAAAGCCTCGCCTGCAGGCAGCTCGAAAGTCGTGTGCGTGCCCTCGGCCAGGCCGATCAGCTTGTCTTCCATGGCCGGCGACAGCTCGCCCGCACCCAGCGACAGCGTCGCCGGCTTTTCGTTGAAGGTATTGATCACATCGCCCGCAGGGCCCGCCAGGCGGTAATGCAGCGTGAGAAAAGAGCCTGCCTGCACGACGGGCAGATCCGAAGGGGTTGCGCTTGTGGTCATGAAAGTCCCGATAAACTGGGCTGCATTGTAAGAGCGAGCCTATAACCTCTTCGCGGCTGCGTTGAGTTGGACGGCCCGCCCCTCCCCCCTTGTGCAAGCGAGCACTGACGCCCATGCCCATCAAAGACCTGCCCCTGGATGCCCAGCCGCGCGAAAAGCTCGCGCAGCGGGGCGCGGCTGCGCTCTCGGATGCCGAGCTGCTGGCCGTCATTCTGCGCACCGGCATGGCCGGCAAGACGGTGCTGCAGATGGCGCAGGAGCTGCTGGAGCTACCCGGTGATCACCAGGGAACAGGCGGTCTGGCCGGGCTGCTGGCCGCCGACTACCAGGCTTTGACAGCCGTCAAAGGCCTGGGCCCGGCCAAGCGCGCCGAGCTGATGGCCGTGCTGGAGCTGGCCCGCCGTGCCACGGCGCAGCAACTGCGCGAGCGGGAAGTGCTCTCCTCCCCCGAAGCCGTCAAGCACTATCTGCAGCTGCATCTGGCGGCCAGGCCGCACGAGGTGTTTGCCGTGCTGTTTTTGGACAGTCAGAACCGCTTGCTGGCTCTTGAAGAAATGTTTCGCGGTACCTTGACGCAAACCTCCGTCTACCCTCGTGAAGTCGTGCTGCGCGCCCTGCACCATCAGGCCGGCGCGGTGATCCTCGCGCACAACCACCCCAGCGGCAGCGTGCAGCCCAGCAGTGCCGACAGGTCTCTGACCAACACACTGAAGGCCGCCCTGGCATTGATCGATGTTCTCGTGCTCGACCACATCATCGTCGGGCCGGGCGCTGACTGCTCCATGGCCGAGGAGGGTCTGCTATGAGCCACGCACACCGCTCGCTGCAGGATCTGGCCGGCATCTCCCGCCATCTCAAGCAGATGCGCGAACAGGCCGAAACCCTGGCCCTCGCCCAGGCCGAGGCTCGTGCAGCGCGCGAGCGTGAACGCAATCTGTTTGCGCTCAGCGTCGGCAAGGTCACGCCACTGCGCTCGCGCAACGAAGTCAGCTTTCTGGAGCCGGCCCCCTCCCCGCTGCCGCTGCAGATGGTGCTGGACGAACAGAATGTGCTGCGCGAAGCCATGAGCGACGAGTTCGACGTCAGCACCCTGCTGGACGTGGACGATCAGCTGAGCTTTCGCCGCCCCGGCATCGGTCTCGACGTGACCCGCAAGCTGCGTGGCGGCCACTGGAGCATTCAGCGCCAGCTGGACCTGCACGGCCTGCGCTCGGACGAAGCCCGCGAGGCGCTGGGCCAGTTCATCCGGCTGTCGCACCGCACGGGCGTGCGCTGCGTGCGCATCGTCCACGGCAAGGGCCTGGGATCGCCGGGCCGCACCCCCGTGCTCAAGGGCAAGGTGCAGCGCTGGCTGGTCCAGAAAAAAGAAGTGCTGGCCTTTGTCCAGGCCCGCCCGGCCGAGGGTGGCGCGGGCGCGCTGGTGGTGCTGCTGCAGCCGGGCAAGCGCAAGCTGTTCTAACTGTTTTAGGATTCAATCTGATAGCCACCTGCACCTATGTGCATTGGGTTTCAGGCCTGAAACAGCTTATCTCCCCTGCGGCACGGTATTGAGCGGCAAGGGCAGCGGCCGCATATCGCGGCCGTAGATGCGGCGTATGCGTTCGGACACCGTTGGGTGGGATTCCAGCCAGTCTTCGAGGCGGCTGGCATGGGGTGTTTCGGCCAGCAGCATATGCTGCACGATGCGCTTGTCCAGCCCCTGGTGGCTGCGCGCATCCTGCTGCCAGCTGCCGTACTGCTGCTCGGCCAGCTCACGCTGCGTAAGCACCTTGCGCAGCACGCCGCCCAGCCCGTCCTTGCTGCGCGTCCACTGCACGGCGCGGGCATCGGCCAGGTATTCGCGCTGGCGCGATACGGCGGCCTTGAGCAACTGGCCGCCGAGCCAGCCGACAAAGCCCGCAGCCTGGATGAAGAGGCCGAACCATTGCGTAAGAATGCTGTCGCGCTCGCGCAGGTTCTGGCCGAAGTTGTGAATCAGCTCCAGGCCGTAGACCATGCCGGCCAGCTGCATGTTCAGGCGCGTGTCGCCCTCGCGCAGATGCGATAGCTCATGCGCCACCAGGCCCTGCATTTCCTCGCGACTGAGCTGGTCCAGCGCACCCTGGGTCACGGCGATGACGGCATCTTCCGCATCCCAGCCCGCCGCAAAGGCATTGATGGCCTCGGTCCGCGCCAGCACCGCGACCTGGGGCACAGGCCAGTGCGCCGCAATGCACATTTCATCGACGATATTGCACAGTTGCTGCTCGGCCAGCGAGCTGCCGGGCCTGGCCTCGCGCGCACCCACGCGCTGAGCCAGTTGGCGCCCACCGTGACGCAGCTGATCCAGCTCTATCCAGCAGCCGCCCAGCACCAGCAGCAAGGTCACGCCGATATTCACAGCCGCAAAGCCCGTGGGATAGTCCCAGCCGCCGAATGCCAGAGTGCCCAGCCACCAGGCCAGCATCAGGCCCAGGTGCACCGATGCCACCACGGCCAACACGCACAGGCCGAACACCAGCAGCAACCAGCGCGTGCTCCGCCTGGCATGGCGCTGTCGCTCCCAGAAACGCATGCGCTCAGAACCTGACCTGAGGAACGGCGCGCTCCTGCTCGCTCTGGGTCGAAGCCAGCATGTCCATATGCACAAAACCCACCAGCCGCGCCACGATCAGATCCGGGAACTGTCCGGCCTGGTTGTTGAATTCCAGCACCTCGTCGTTATAGGACTGACGCGCAAAACCGATGCGGTTCTCGGTACTGGTGATCTCTTCGCTGAGCTGCTGCATGCGGGCATCGGCCTTGAGCGTGGGATAGGCCTCGGCCAGCGCCATCAGACGGCCCACCTGACCGCCCAACACCTGCTCCGCAGCCATCAGAGCCCCCATGGCCTGCGCCTTGCCCGGCGACTGACGGGCCTTGTCGGCAGCGCTGACGGCCTCGCCTCGTGCTCGAATCACAGCCTCCAGCGTCTGGGCTTCGTGCTGCATATAGCCGCGTGCAACCTCCACAAGATTGGGAATCAGGTCATGACGGCGCTTGAGTTGCACGTCGATCTGCGCAAACGCGTTCTCCACCTGGTTCTTGTGCGTGCGCAAGCGGTTGTAGAGGGCAATTGCCCAGATCACGATCACCACAACCACTGCCAGCGCGATATATGCCGTCATACCCTCTCCCTGAAAATTTTCTCGCATCATAGCCAGTCCCAGAAAAAAGCCGCCGTGGCCTCTGGAGCCACGGCGGCAGTCATTGCGGCAACGCCGCCTACTTGGATAGATCGAGCTGGTATTTGCTCATGCCCTTGCCCGAGCCGTCATCGGCCGCCAGCACAGACACTCCCGTCAGGCCTGCCGCCTGGGCCACGCTCAAGGCATTGGTGCCGGAGCTGAACACCACCGGGCCGGCCGTCGTCACCTTGGCAAAGCGCCAGCTCTTGGCTGCGCCATTGGCCGCTCTGGTGATCTGCGGATTCTTGCGCACATACTCGATCACCACATCACGGTTCGCATCGGGCGATGCCCAGATGGCCGACGAGCCGTCGAGCTTGGGGATGAAGCTGGCACCGCTGGTGGCCCGGTAGTTGTTGGTGGCGATCACAAACTCCTGCGCCGTATCGATGGGCTTGCCCAGATAGCTGAGGTTCTTGATACGGCTGCCCAGCGGCTGGGTCACATCGATCTCGTACTGCACATCGGCGGTGGTGAACATATCGAAGTTGTAGCCCGGGAAGCTGCTGATCAAGGGCTGCTCGGCGGTCTTGTTCACGTCGATCTGGTTGAAGCGCTTGGCTGCAGCTTCCAGCCAGCTCTTGATGTCGGCGCCGTTGACCTTCACCGCGTATACGGTGTTGGGGTAGAGATACAGGTCGGCCGCGTTGTAGATGGCGAGCGAGCCGGCAGCCACATCGGTGAAGTCCTTGCCGCCCTGGAAGCCGGACTTGAACGGCGCGCTCACCGAGAGCACGGGCAGGCTGGCGTACTGGGGCAGATTGGCCTTGATGTAGCTGGCCACATAAGCCTGCTGGGCCTGGTTGACGATCTGGATGGCACCGGGGTCGCCCACATCGGCAAACAGCGTGCTCATGCGGAAGTCAGTGCTGCCTATGGGCGTCTTCACGTAGCTGATGGCCGCCTGATGCTGTGCCTCGATCAGCGGCGCGACGGCCGGGTCGGCATCCACAAACACCGTGGCACCCGCGGCATCCTTGTTCTGGATGTTGCGCAGCTCGCTCTTGCTGCCGGTCTTGGCCACGCTCCACTTCTTGCCGTCCCATTGCAGCGGCAGCTGGATCACGCCCAGAGCCTTGCCCCAGGAGCTGGCCATGACCGCAGGCACGCCGTTGATGGTGCCAGCCTGGTTGTCCACACCGTTCTGGCTGTAGGCAGGCTTGGCCGACAAGTCGGGGAACACGCTGTGCTGATGGCCCATGACCATGGCGTCGATGCCCGCCACCTTGGACAGATACAGGCCGGGGTTCTCCATGGTGGCCGAATAGGCCGAGCCGTCCAGACCACCGTGCAGCAGCGCCACCACCACATCGGCACCCTTGGCGCGCAACTCTGGCACGTATTTGCCGGCAGCCTCCACCGCACCTTCGGTGTAGACCTTGCCTTCGAGATAGCGCTTGTCCCAGTTCATGATGCCCGGCGTGGTGAAGCCGATCACGCCGATCTTGATGGGCAGCTTGACTTCCTTGCCGTCACTGCCCTTGGCCACCATGGTGCGCTCCAGCACGGCATAGGGCTGAACCAGCGGCTTCCTGGTCTTGCTGCTGTAGACATTGGCCAGTACGGCTGGATAGCCGTTGCCCGCGCATTTCTGGCTGGCATCCACGCCATCCACATCCAGACCGCCGCCCAGCACCTGGTTGAGAAAGGGCAGGCCGTAGTTGAATTCGTGATTGCCCAGCGTGCCCGCGTCAAAGCTCAACGCGCCCATGGCCTTGTACATGGACAGCTGCTGCGTGCAGGGGATGGGCTTGACCTCGGCCTCGTAGTCGGCCTGGGCCGTTCCCTGAATGGTGTCGCCGTTGTCCACCAGCAGCGTGTTGGCAAATTCCTTGCGAGCCGCACGGATCAGCGTGGCCGTGCGCTCGAAGCCATAGGTCTTGTCCTCGGCCAGCTTGAAATAGTCATAGCTGCGCACATTGAAGTGCAGGTCCGTGGTCTCCAGAACGGCCAGCGTCGCCGTGGCAGGCTGCGCGCTGACAGGCGTTGTGCTGCTGTCGTCGCTGCCGCCGCAGGCAGCCAGCAATGCGGCACAGCCCACGGCCGTCAGCACATGGCGGCGTTGTTGCAATGCCGAGAAGAAACCGCCCGAGCGCAGCTTTGCGCCAGGCAAATCGAAATCCTGCATGGTTGACCCTGCTTGTTGAAAAACAGGCAGTGTCGGCAGGGCTTCTTACAGCATCGTGAAGGAAATTTGACGCTTTGAAACTGGGCTCAGGAACTCAGGCGCCGCGATTGCGCATCCAGTCCGCCGTGTTCATGAAGCTGGCCTTGAGACGCGTGCGCAAGGCCTCGGGCACCTCGGTCTCGCCCATGGCCTGATCCATGCACGCCACCCACTGGTCGCGCTCCTGGATGCCGATGGAAAACGGCATATGGCGCATGCGCAGACGCGGATGGCCGAAACGATCCTGATAATAGTCGGGGCCGCCCAGCCAGCCGCAGAGAAACCAGAACAGCTTCTGGCGCGCGTCGGCCAGCGTGCTGCCATGGGCGGCGCGCAGCTCCTTGTAGCCGGGCTCCAGATCCATGAGGTCATAGAAGCGGGTCACCAGTTGCTGGACTTTCTCTTCCCCGCCTATCCATTCGTAGGGGGTGTCAAACGGGGGCTTTTCTTCAATCTGCATGTGTAGCGGCTTTGCGAGTCAGTCCCGATTGTCGGACATGCTGCATGTCCGTACCCAAGCGCAGGAATGCGAAAACCCCAATGGCCGTCAGTACCGTCACGCAGGCCAGCACATCGAGCAAGCTGGCAAAAGCCAGGCCATAGGCCTTGAGCAGCTCGGCGGCTGATGCGTCTTGCATCAGCGCCAGCGCTCCCTGCATATTTCCGGTGACCAGCATCTGGGCCACGGCCGAGCCATGCGGCATGGACGGCCAGATGACCGCCAGCTCCCGCGCCAGCAGCGCTGCCAGCGCCGCCCCGACCACGGCCAGGGCAATGCCTTCGCCTGCCACACGCACGGTGCTGAAGATGCCCGTGGCCATGCCGGCACGCTCGCGCGGCACCACCGTCACGGCCAGCCCGTCCATCAGTCCCCAGGGCAGTCCTATGCCCAGACCGATCAGCAGCAGCGGCGCGGCCATCTGCGTCAGGTCCGAGTCTGGCGCACAGCGCCCCAGCCACAGCAGGCCCGCGGCGCAGACCAGCAGCCCCGCGCCGCACAACAGGGCCGCCGACAGCCAGCGCGAGAGCCAGCCCGCCAGCAGCGGTACGAACAGCATGGGCAGCGACAGCACGAACATGCGCTGCCCGGCCGCGAGCGGTGCCAGACCTTCCACTCCGATAAAACGCAGAGGCAGCAGCACCAGCAGCACGACAAATCCATACGCGGGCGCAGCGGCCAGCAGTTGCACACCGACAAAGCGCGGATAGCGGAACAGCGACAGATCCAGCATGGGATGGGGGCTGCGTCGCTCGATCTGTACAAAGGCCGCTGCCGCCAGCAGGGCGGCCGCCAGCGGCAGCCATGTGCGGCCATGCGACCAGCCCGTTTCCGGGACTTGCAGCATGCCCCAGGTCAGCAGGGCCAGCGCCAGCGTGAACGACAGCGCGCCCGGCAGGTCCAGCCGCTGTGCCTGCGGATTGCGCGACTCCGGCATATGGTGCAGACCCAGCAGCAGCGCAGCGAATGCCGCGGCGGCTGCGCTGAGCACCACGCTGCGCCAGCCCCAGCTTTGCAGCAACCAGCCCGACAGCAATGGCCCGAAGGCCAGCCCGACACCAAAGGAGGTACCCACGAAACTGAAAGCCCGGGTACGCCTGGCACCATCGTAGGCCTGGGCCAGGCCTGCCGTGCCTGCCGCCAGTGCAGCAGCCGCCCCCAGTCCCTGCAGCGCCCGCAGCAGATCGAAGCCGATGATGGCCCCCTTGCCCTGCAGGCAGACCTGCAGCAGCACGCTGCCAACCACGGCTGCCAGCCCCGCAAGAAACACACGCCGCCGCCCGTAGATGTCGGCCAGTGCTCCTGCCGCCATCAGAGTGGAGCCGAAACTCAGCATGAAGGCATTGGTGACCCAGTTCAGCGCCAGAGGGCCACCGCCCAGAGCCTCACGCAGCGCCGGCAGCGCCACGGCCGGCCCGGTAAAGCTCAGCGGCATGGCCAGCGCGGCCAGGCAGACCGACAGCAGCACCCAGACAGGCGATGCGCGGCGGGTGCAAAAAGAAAGGTCCGCGTGCGGGCGGGATGGGGAAGTGGGGCAAGACATGGAGGGCTGGCGTCGTGAATCAATCAGACATGAAAGATAAAAGCTCTCCAATGAAACGAAAATAGCGTTAGAACTCCCCACAATCCCAACCAAAGGTTGCCAATTACCATGGACAGCTTCAGCGGACTTGAGTCCTTTGTACGTGCCGCCGATCTTCTGAGCTTTGCCGAGGCCGGTCGCGCACTCGGCATCTCGGCCTCGGCCGTGGGCAAGAACGTGGCGCGCCTGGAGCAGCAGCTAGGCCTGCGCCTGTTCCATCGCACCACGCGCCAGGTTCGCCTCACTCAGGAAGGCAGCCTGTTCCACGAGCGCTGCCGGCGCATCCTCGACGAGCTGCACGATGCACGCGCCGCCATGCAGGCCGCTGCCGAGGCGCCACGCGGCCGGCTGCGCGTGAGCCTGCCCACTATCGGCTACCGTTTTCTGCTGCCCGTGCTGCCCGAATTTCAGGCCCGCTATCCCGAGGTGGAGCTGGATCTGGACTTCAACGACCATCTGGTCGATGTCGTCGAAGCCGGCCTCGATGTGGTCATCCGCAGCGGCGAGCTGGCCGACTCGCGGCTGGTGGCCCGCCGACTCGGGCCGTTTCGCTTCATTCTGGCAGCCTCGCCGGCCTATCTGTCCGAGCGCGGCCTGCCGCTGACGCCGGCCGACCTTGCCGGACACAGCAGCCTGCGCTATCGCTTTCTGAACAGCGGCAAGCTCGAAGAGTGGATGCTGCCCGGACTGCCGGCCATGCCCATCGCCCTGGTCTGCAACAATATGGAAGCCATGCTGGGCGCAGCCGTCTCAGGCCTGGGCCTGGCCTATATGCCCGACTTCCTGGCCCGCGACGCACTGGCGCGTGGCGAGCTCCAGCAGGTGCTGGCCGAGCAGCTCACGCATAGCGGGCAGTTCTCGGCACTCTGGCCCTCCAGTCGCCAGCTCTCGCCCAAGGTCCGGGCTTTTGTGGACTTTGCGAGCGAGCGGCTGTTCAAGGGCTAGCCTTAGAACATTCTTATTCCGCCGCCTGGCGCAGCGTGATCATCACGGGGCGGCTGACCACCTCGCGCAAGGCCCACCAGCCGGCCAGCCAGGCCAGCAATGCGCCCGCCAGCGCGCCCACCAGGGGCACCCACCAGAGCACATTCCACTCGAAATCAAACACCCAGCGCGCCAGCGCCCAGCCCACGGCAAGGGCCACGCAGCTGGCCAGAAAGCCGGCCATCAGGCCCACTCCGGCCAGCTCGGCGCTCTGCACCTGCTGCAGCAGGCCCGACCTGGCTCCCACGGCGCGCATGATGGCGTATTCGCGCGCTCTTTCCTCACGCGTGCCGGTGACGGAAGCAAACAGCACGACCAGCCCCGCCACCAGCGTGAAGCCGAACAGAAACTCCACGGCGCGTATGACCTGGTCCATCACCTGCTGCACCTGGGCCAGCGTGCTGCTCAGATCGACATTGGTGATGTTGGGAAATTCATTGACCAGCGCATTGTCAAAGCCCTTGATATCGGGCGCGCGATAGGCCGCCAGATAGGTCACGGCCACGTTCTCCAGGTGCTGCACGGGGTAGATCACAAAGAAGTTGGCGCGCATGGAACTCCAGTCCACCTTGCGCAGACTGGTGATGCGGGCTTCACTTTCCTCGCCGCCGATATCGAAGCGCAGCGTATCGCCCAGCTTCAAGCCCAGGGTCTTGGCAATGCCTTCCTCCATGCTGATCGCGCCCTGCTCGCCCGCCTGCCAGCGGCCGCCCACGATCTGGTTGTGATCCGGCATGGTTTCGGCAGCGGAGATATTGAACTCCCGGTCCACCAGTCGCTTGGCGCGATCCTCCTCATAATCATCGGGGCTGACAGCCTTGTCGTTAACGGCGATCAGCCGGCCGCGAATCATGGGATACCAGTCATAGCTGTGCACGCCAGCCTTTTTCAGCGCGGCCTGAAAGTCCTGCGCCTGATCGGGCTGGACATTGATCACAAAGCGGTCGGGCGCATTGGCAGGGGTGGCCTTGCGCCAGCTGGCAATCAGATCGGTGCGCAGCAGTACCAGCAGCACCAGGGCCAGCAGCCCCACGGCCAGCGAGCTGACCTGCACCACGGCATACACGGGCTTGGCCGAGACCTGGCGCGTGGCCATGACCAGCCATCGCGGCGCCGTGGCCTCATTGACCACCTGGCGCAGCAGCTTGACGGCCAGCCAGGCCAGGCCCGCGAACAGCAACACGGCGACGGCGAAGCCGCCCACGGCAATCAGGCCCAGCTTGATGTCTCGGCTAGCCACCATCAGCAAGGCCGCAAACCCCGTCACGCCCACGCCCAGCACCAGCCATGAGGCGGGTTTGAGTGCCCCCAGATCGCGCCGCATCACGCGCAGCGGTGGCACCTGGGCCAGCTGCAGCACGGGCGGCAGGCCAAACGCCAGCAACAGGGTCAGCCCCATGCCCATGCCGAACAATGCGGGCCACAGGCTCGCGCCAGGCAGGGCGGACTCGACCAGTCCGGCCAGCAGCCAGATGAAGACATGGTGCACGGCCCAGCCCAGCAGCACGCCGGCCGCGCTGGCGGCCAGGGCAATGCTCACGAATTCCACGACATAGGCCAGGGCAATACGGCGCTGACTCTGGCCGAGCACGCGCAGCATGGCCGACGCATCGAGATGGCTGTTGGCAAAAGCACGCGCCGCCAGTGCCACGGCCACAGCCGACAGCAGCGCCGATAGCAGCGCCACCAGACTCAGGAACTTCTCGGCCCTGTCCAGGGTCTGGCGCATTTCGGGGCGGCCGCTTTCCAGCGATTCCACACGCACGCCATGCAGGCTCTTGGCCAGCTCCTGCGCCCAGCCCAGATAGTCTTGCGCAGCCCGTTCTGCGCCGCGCCCGGCGTCTGCCTGCGCAGCCACGGCCAGTCGATAGGTGATGCGGCTGGCCGGCTGCACCAGGCGCGTGGCGGGCAGGTCGGCGCTGTTGATCATCACGCGCGGGGCAAAGCTCATGAAACCCGCGCCACGATCGGGCTCGATGGCGATGATGTGCGAGATATGAAAGCTCGCATCGCCCAGCAGCAGTCTGTCGCCGAGCTTCAGGCCCAGCGCCTCCAGCAGCGGCGCATCGACCCAGGCATGGCCGCTTTCGGGAATCGCCCGCACTTCCAGATCCGGCTGGCCCGTCCCCTGGTTCAGATGCAGCACGCCGCGCAACGGGTAGCCGGGCTCCACGCTTTTGAGCGCCACCAGACGGCTGGCACCACCCTGCTCCTGAGCGGCCCGCGCCATGGTCGGAAAGCTGGCCGTGGCCACGGTCTGCAGCCCCTGCTGCCTGGCCTGCTGCATAAAAACCGCGGGAGCGGGGTTGTCGCTGACCACCACCACATCGCCGCCCAGCAACTGGCGGGCGTCACGCTGCAGGCCGGCCTGCAGGCGGTCGGCAAAAAAACCCACCGAGCTCAGTGCCGCCACGGCCAGCAGCACGGCCACGATGATCAGGCGTAGCTCGCCAGCGCGCAGATCGCGCCAGAGATTGCGCAGCCCCAGAATCCAGACAGATGATGCTTGCATGGTCTGCACGATAGCGCAGCGGCCTGCCGCCATGCCAGAACTGCATGGCAATGCCATGCTTGAGCGGGACGATAATCGATGCCTTCAGACGGAGGCCAGAACGTGGAAGTGATCTTGGTGGTGGCCCTGGGGGCTGCGGTGGCAGGCTTTGTACAGGGGCTGTCGGGCTTTGCCTTCGGCATGGTGGCCATGTCGTTCTGGGCCTGGGTGCTGGAGCCGCAGCTGGCCGCCGTGCTCTCGGTGTTCGGCTCGCTGACGGGGCAGATCATTGCGGCCTTCACCGTGCGGCGCGAATTTCACTGGAAGTCGCTGCTGCCCTTCATCGCGGGCGGTCTGGCCGGCATTCCCATAGGCGTGGCCGTGATGCCGCATCTCAATATGGACTGGTTCAAGTTCGGCCTGGGCTGCCTGCTGGTGCTGTGGTGCCCCACCATGCTGCTCAGCGCCCACCTGCCCCGGCTGACGCTGGGCGGCGGCCTGCTGGCCCGCTGCAGCGATGCGATTGCGGGGCTGATCGGCGGCGCCATGGGTGGGCTGGGCGGCTTCAGCGGCACCGTGCCCACGCTGTGGTGCACGCTGCGCGGCTTTGAGCGCCATGTGCAACGCACGGTGATCCAGAACTTCAACCTCTCGGTGCTGGCCGTCACCATGGCCAGCTATCTGGCCACCGGCCTGGTCAAGCCCGCCATGTGGCCCTCGTTCGCCATCGTGCTGCCGGCCGTGCTGGTGCCCGTGATCTTCGGCACCCGCGTCTACAAAGGCGTGAGCGATGCCCGCTTTCGCCAGATCGTGCTGAGCCTGCTGACCTGCTCGGGCATCGCCATGCTGGCGGCGTCCGTGCCGCGGCTGTTCCTGGCACCGTAACGTAAAACTGCCTACGGCAAGGCTGATCGCAAGCCACTACCATCTGCGGCATGAATGCCGCGCCTACTGCCCCCACACCTGAACTGACCGCCTTTGCCCACGCCATCCCCAAGATGGAGTTGCACTGCCATCTGCTGGGCACGGTCAGAAAAAACACCTTCATCGAACTGGTGCAGCGCGCCAAGGCGCCGCTGACTGCCGAAGAGATCGAGGCTTTCTACACGCGCGGCGAAAAGCCCGTGGGCGTGCTGCGCGTGCTGCGCGCACTCGACGAGTGGCTGCTGCAGACGCCGGCCGATCTGGAGCGCATTACCTATGAATATCTGCAGGATGCCGCTGCCCACCATGTGCGCTATGCCGAATTCTTCTGGAACCCCACGGGCACGGTGCAATGCTCGGGCATGAGCTATGCCGCCGCCCAGCAAGCCATCCTGGCCGGCGCCGCAGCCGCGCAAAAGGATTGCGGCATACGTGGCCGCCTGGTGCCGTCCATCGACCGCGAAGCCCCGGCCGAGGCCGCCGTGCAGATGGTGCAATGGATGCTGGACAACCGCCACGACGATGTGCCCGGCATCGGCATCGACTACCGCGAAAACGAGCGCCCGCCCGAGCTGTTTGTCGAAGCCTATGCGCTGGCGCGTCGCAACGGCCTCAAGACCACAGCCCATGCCAGCGAGTTCGGCCTGCCCTGGAACAATCTGCAAACGGCCATAGAGACTCTCAAGGTGGACCGCGTCGACCACGGCTACACCGTCATCGACAACCCCGAGCTGGCCCGGCGCTGCGCCGATCTGGGCATTGTGTTCACCGTGGTGCCGACCAATTCCTACTACCTGCGCACGCTGGCACCCGAGCGCTGGGCGCTGGACCACCCGATACGCCAGATGCCCGGCCTGGGCCTTCGCGTGCATCCCAACACCGACGACCCCACGCTGCACCATGTGGACCCCACAGGGGCCTGGACCAAGATGGTCAGCGACTTTGGTTTTTCGATTGCCGACCTCAGGGACTTCATGCTCAACGGCATCGATGCGGCCTGGATAGACGAGAGCGAAAAGCGCAGCCTGCGCCAGCAGTGGAGCGCAGAGTTCGATGCATTGAGCAGCACACACCACTTCTAATCAAATATCGCTGCAGCGCTTTCCCATAAAGTGCCTTCAGCTATCAAAATCAATTCAAGCAGGCAGAACACCCGCCTCTTCTCTTAACGACCATCTGCCCTATGCCGTCAGACAAGCCCTCCAGCCTTGAAGAGATTCAGGCGTCCATTGCCAAACTCAGAGTCACCGAACAGCAGCTCGAAGCCACCGCGCAGAAGTACGAAAGCAAGATGCAAAGCTCGAGGAAATGGAACTATCTTGCTGTCGCCATGGCCGTGGTGGTCTGCGCCGTCGCCTGGATCAACCAGGCTTCGCCCTGGCTGCGCTGGGGTGTCCTGCCCGTGGTGCTTTTCATGGTGCTGTTCTTCGAAGGCATGCGTCGCCTGCTGGGCGTGACCATGCAAAGCAGCATGCGCCAGCTCAAGACCCAGATCCGCACACTGGAAACCAGGATGGCCGAGGTACAAGCCACAGTGAAAGATCAGCCATGACTGCCGCCAAACCCGTTCGCGTTCTCATGGTCTGCACCGGAAGCGGACACGCAAAAACGAGTTAATCACAGGCATTTAATCACTTAAATCAATAACTTGCAGCATCAATCGCACAGGAGTTGAAGCCTGTTGATAGCGTGTTTTTCACACAAATGAAATCAATCACTTAACTATCAGTTAGGTGACACGTTGCAGGCCTTTCCGGCCTCCCGCAAAATTTCAGCCACACCAAACAAGAAAAACGCCCCGATACCGTGATTGGTATCGGGGCGTTTTGTCTTTATTGGATCTGTGCGAGCAGCCTGCGGTCTGCAGCAATCTGACCGCTCAGCAGCCCTACTTGAGCATCTCGCTTTTGGACCAGGCCGCTAAGCTCGCTAACCACTTCCGCGCCTTCTGCAGCGATGTCTGCGAGTCGCTGATGCTGATCTGCGAGATCTCGGTAGGCAGCGGCATCACTGGCAAGCTGTGCGTTGCGAGTGGCTGCTGCTCGGATGTCGTGCTGCAGGCCTGCAATGCGGGCAGCATCAGCAGTGCGGCCAGCCTCCAGGCGGGCCATTTCTTGCGTGTAGTCATGGGTGTTTTCCTGTTGAGCGGCTCCGTGCGTGACCACGGCAACCGCTTTGTTTTCAGTAGCTACTTGCGATTGCTGAGCTTGGTCTGCGTTCTGTTTGGCTTGTGTGCTTTCAGATCGCGCAATCCGCGAATCGGCACGCCAACCATTGACGAGCCAGCCTGCAGCAAATGCGAGCACGAGCAGCAGCCCATAAGCGATAGCCGGAGCGCGGGCCGGCATCAGTTGTCCTCCGCCGCGAATAGCAGGTTGTCGGCGCCGCGGTTCGTCCAGCCACGCCCGAAGGTGTCGAACTTGGCCAGGCTGGCCCAGAACTTGAAGCGGTATCCCATGAAGCGCAGCAGCACATCGTTATGGCCTCGCAGGTTTTGCATGCCGTCGAGCGCCGCCTGAGAGCGCGGCCCCCATGCGCCATCGTCGGCAACCTGAACTGCACGCTGCAAGATGCGGATAGCGTTTCCGCGCCCATGGTTTACGGCCGCATCGAACAGCTGGAACTTGATAGACGGGTGCGCCTTGCCGATCACGTCCCAGAAGTCCTCACGGTAGATGACCTTGGCCTGCTCTACGGTCAGATTTTTGATATCCAAGTGCGGATAGGTGTTGGCGGCAATGCCGAACTTGGTGCCCTTGAGCTCACCCCTGCCCTGTTTTCCGCCGGTCCAGTTGCCATCGTCCTTGGGATTGTTGGTGAACTTGCCTTCATGACCGATCAGGCGGTCAAATGCTTTATCGAAGTCCATCACGAGCCTCCTTGATCAATTCATCAATCCCCTGCCCTTCGCGCTTGCGAATCGCGTTGAAGATCCACCGCACCAGGGCCCAACCAGGCAGGCCACAGGTAAAGCACAGACCCAGCAGAGCAATCAGTCCAAAGTGGCTGTTTGCCCAATGCTGGATGCCCAGGTACTGCACAACTGCAGAGCCCCCTGCAACGCTGGCCATCACCGTGCTAATGATCCCTACGGCCCATTCCTTGGGATCTCGCGGCGTTGTGATGCACATCACGACGATGGCTGCCAGGCCTGCGCCAATGGCTCCCAGCCCGGCCAGGCCGCCGATCAATTTCCAGCCGGCAATGCCAGCGGCGCCAGTACTTGTTGTTGGTTCCATAACCCTCCCCGGGTGATAAATCCGCCAAAGCGGGTCTGTTCGCATTGATGTTGGCTCAGCGCGGCTGCATCTCGGCAACGATGGCCGCCTTACGCTCGAGCGTCAGTAGGCCCTTATCGACCAGCACAGCCAGGCCTTGCTCGGTCTCGGGGTCTTCGTAGCTCCAGTACGCCGCCCCCAGCAGTCGGTCATAGAGCAGCTTGACCACAGGGTCTTGCATCGTGGCCGTGACGACAGCCAGTTGCTCCTCAGGCGTAAACAGATCGAGCTTCGCATTGCCCGTAAAGATCGGCCAAATTTGAGATGCTGGTTCAGGCTCCTGCTCAGGCTCCGGCTCCGGCTCCGGCTCCGGCAGCATCTCCAGCGCCCAAACCCCACCCACGCGGCGCAGCCGGTGGGTTTGGTCATCAAACTGAGGCAGCGGATCCAATGTGGCCACGGCCTCATTGACCGCCGCGGGCTCACCGCGCACCGGATCAATGGGGCGGTCGGCGCTTCCTGTGTAGTAGCCAGCTTGGTCAAATGAATGGATTAGATCGCTCATGTTCAGTAGTCCACAAAAATGTTAAAGGCGATACTCTTGACACGGATTTCAGAGGCGGTCGGAGTGACCAGCGAAGCGTCAAATCGTGTAATACCGCGCTGCCCGGTCTCCGTTCCTCCCAGCGACGGGTTCGCGATGGTTCCGGTCGTGGTCGAGGCTGTTAGAGCTCCTGAGTAACCCTCAGGCCGACCTATGCCACGCGCAGAACCATCGCGAAGGTACATCTCACCGGTGATATTGCGAATGGCGTCTTCCTGCAGCGAAGCCCAGGTGCGTCCAGCATCGATGCCCAGCCCGTTATCTAGAGCGCGCAGCACGCGGGCCCGCGCCTCAGCTAACGTGAACGTAGGGCCGACCACTCCGAGCAAGGCAGCCAGATCCGGGTAATCGGCCGTGTTCCAGACGAGGTCGGAACGCAGGGGAAGTGCGCCAGGCCAACTGGTCACATTCGCATATGCGAAGTGGATGTCTCCCGCTCGGTGCCAAGGCGCACGGATGTACTTTTTCTGAGCACTGTTCCACACCATCTTGCGCAGATGCGGAGATGTGACAACAATTTCCATACCCATGTATGTCGCCGGCACAGCGGTAAATCCAGCACTGAACGCGTGCCCCAGGTTCATATTAAAAACAGGCACCCACTCGGTATTGCCTGCATTGCGCTGCTTAAGCACCCCTGTCGTGGTGTCCGCCCACCATTGGTATGCGAAGGTCTGGATGGGCTCCGTGAGACCGCTGTTGTTGCTGGCGATGGCCGCCAGCGCTTCGTTGAGATCGGCCCGGAACCCTGCTCCCGCCTGATTGGGGATTTCATACTTGTGTTGCATGCACTTCCTTGGATTTAAAAGGCCCCGCGAAGCGGGATGATGGGTAGTGACAAGGGCTCATGCAGGGACCTTGGCCCTTACAGTGAGCCGCGATACGGCGATGTTGTGGGTCGGCTGACCACTCACGAACTCGAGCCTGAACTTCATGGCACGGCTGGTGAAGTCGCTCACAAAGAACGGTGTCCAGTCGCTCCAGACCGGTGCGACGGCAGGGTCGTCCTGGGTGGTGGCGGCATACAAGGTCACGTCGCAGTCATTGATCACGTCGCCGTCCACTGAATCCCAGGCGTCTATGAGCGCTTCGCGGGCATCGATGAAGTCGCCCATATCAAAGCTGCGCGCAGCAATGTCCACCTCGAACCGGCGCGTGGCAACCGTCGTCAAATCCATCACGGCGCTGAAGTCGTAGCCGCCCTCTCCCGCCACGCCCCCCAACGTATCCATCACCGACCACTCGTCCATGGATGACGCCATCGAATCGACCAGTACGGATCCATCGATCTGCAGCGCCCCGCTGACCACCGCAACACCGGTCCTTGTGCCAGCAAAGGCGGGGGCCTGGACGGTGGTGGCTACGGTGATGAAGCCGGTGACCATGCCCTCAGTTGCCACAAACGAGATGGCATTGCGGGACCAGTTGCCCGACGAGTCCAAAGCCTTGGCAAAGTAGGTTCCCGTCATCAAAGGCATGAGGCCCGATATCGTCGCCCCCGGAAACTCCTCCACCACATAGCCATCATTCCAGCCCACATCGCCAATGACCGGCGAGTAGCGCACCACAATCCGGCCGCCAATCTGCACATCCAGATCCGGGTGCTGTACCCATCTGGCCATGGCCACACCCGACACCTTGGTCACCGTGAAGCCGCTCACATCGTCAGGCGGAGCGTATTTGCCTTGGATTTCCTTGGCCAGCAGCACAGGGCGCGAGCGCCGTCCGAGCGCATTCACGGCCACCAGGCTGAAATCGTAGTAGCCAGCCTCCACCGGCTGGATATCGACCGACGGCGTGCTGCTGGAGAGGATCTGCCAGTTGCCGCCTTGGCGGCGGTACTGCAGCTCGTAGTAGGCGGCCGACCCCGCCCAGGACACGGTCATGCGTGCACCGACCACCACGGGGGTGATCAGGTACAGCGACTCGGCGATCGTCAGATCCGTGGGCGCCGCCTGCGCGGTATCGAGCGAGCTGGTCGGCAGTGGCTCCAAAATCAGATCCCGCTCGATGGCTGCGTACTTGTCGGCCCGGTAGGCCAGAGCCGTGATATCGGCCTGGGTGCCGTCGCTCTCGGTGACGGACACCACGCGCCAGGTCTCGGGAACCAGGTCGACGGCAGCCAGCACCCACACCGCCATGGCCTGGGGTGCCGCGCTAAAGCCGGGCGTGACATTCAGCTCACCAACAGAACCTGCGGCCGTCGACACCGCGCGGCTTTGTACCGAGCCGTCGGGCAAGGTTACCCACAGGGTATAGGCCTTGCCAGGCTCCAGCGTGACCGGTGCATCCAGGGTCACGGCGCCAGGCGTGGCGGCGAGAACACGCCCGCCCATGCGCACGCCAGCGCGCACCGGGTCACTAGTCTGGATGATGTCGCCCGGGACAATGTCTAAGCCGTCCAGCCCCGTGCGGAACGCGATGACCTCGGTTTCCATGCGCTCGGCATACAGAATGCGCCGGCCGAACCGGTGCGCCTGGCCGCGCGAGCTGCAGCCGATGGCAACCACCTCAGTCTGCACGACGCCGTAGCGAGCGATACCGTCCGGGTCTTCGACATACTCGATTTTCTGGCGGTAGCGGTCGGCCGGATCGTTCCATGTCACCAGCGCCACGGTGTGCCGGGTCTTGATGCTGGAGCCGCTGTAGCTGAATGGACCAGCGTCGGTATCGATCACGTTGGCCGGCGTGAACAGCTTCACCGGAGCCGAGGGCGCGTCCTGGGTGGTGACAATGGAGCCGCCCGCCCAAAAGCTCAGACCGCAGAAAATCGAAGCGAAGGTATTGACGAGGTTATAGGCTTCCTCGCGGGTCTGCAGATAGAGATTGCAGGTAAAACGCGGCTCCTTTCCGCCATAACCGTCGCTGACCAGCTCGTCGCAATACCGGGCAATCTGGTACAGCGCCCACTTGTCCACCTGCTGTGCCTGGATGAAAGCGCCAAGGCCGTACCGCGCCGAGGTCAACATATCGTAGAAACACCAAGCAGGGTTGTTAGTCCAGGCTGTGGTGAAGGTTCCGTTCCAGACCCCGCTGTAGACCCGGGTGGCCGGGTTGTAGTTGCTCGGAATGCGGACATGGACGCCTCGCATCTCGTAGCCGCGGCTCGGAATGGAGCGGAATCGCTCGGCATCCACCGAGAGCGCCACCAGCGCCGAGTTGGGGTAGCGCAGCTTGGCGTCGATGATCTCGGTGTAGCTGTCCCAGTAGGTGGCGTTTTGCAGCGTCTGCGTGGTGGAGTCGGCAGTGATTCGGCGTACACGGATATCCCAGGGGCCACTGCCGCTCAGATCGATGCGATAGGAGCGCTGGTAGCGGCTAGTGGTCTTGCCGCTGATCGTGTCATAGACCATTTGCACATAGCCGCCGCCAACCGTCTGCACGTCGATGGCCAGGGTCACGGACGTGCCGCTCACATCACCGTTCTCTATGTTCTGCTGGCTCAGCTGCGACACCGAGACCGTCACGCGCACCGCGTTGGCGTTGGCATTGCTGATAGAGCGCACGACGGGCAGCGCCGCCGTCACGGCCACAGACACCGCCGTTTCAGACTCCACGGCGCCAAAGCCGGGGATATAGGACTGGGACTGCGTGCCGGGCCGCGTGTCCAGGGTGACCCCTGTAAAGTTGTAGCTGCCATCAGCATTCTGAACCGGGGTGTCATCCAGGTACACAGACTGCAGGCCATTGACCAGGCCCGAGACCTCGCCCTCGGAAACCAAATCCAGCACCCGCGCATATTGGCGCGAGCGCAGGCTGTCGGGGGATTCGACAGGCGTGCGGCCGCCACCGCCACCGCCGCCCTTGCCACCACCGCCCGCTCCACGAATTTGTCGCATTAGATCTGCTCCACGGACAAGCCGGCAGAGATCACCTGCGAGCCGACGATCAAAGGCCCGCCATACAGGACGGGGACAGGGTTGCCCTGAGCGGCCGTGTTGACGGCGCCGTCAAACGAAAAACTTGGTCTGTTCTCTGGGCGGTCTGCGGGGCCGCTTGTCTGTTTTGGCGCAAATAGCATCTGCGATACCCCGCCGATCATCATCGCTATCCCTGTATTGGCTAGATAAGCATTGCCCGTCCAGTAACCTGCGACCACTAAAACAGCGCCAAGAATGGTTTGCCCAATGCCACGCCCCGCCCCCGCTACCACGGGAATGATGCGAATGGTTTCGCGGCCCGATACCGGGTCACACAACTGCTCACGGCCAATATTGCTCTTGCCGCCAATCAGCACCTGGTAGGCGCCACCATCGATCAGGGCCTGGCGAAAGCCCTGCAACGTCACGGACAGAGCCCTCACCGCTTCGGCCGGCGTGCGCACGTCGTAGCGGTGCACGCGACCGAACTGGCGGCCCAGAAAGCCGTACAGCATCACTGTCTTCATGGCATCAAGCTCCTGTGGCGCAAAACATGCGTGGTGATTTTTTCGTACCAGCCGCCGTACACATCACGGCTGGACAGGCGCCCCATCTGGTGCTGCCCTATGCAGCCATCGCCCAGGTACACGGCGCCATGGTTGGGCACGGGTGCGGCTACCCGCATCAGCAACACGTCATGCTGCTGAGGCGATCCCTGCACCTGCTCAAAGCCGGCAGAGGCAAATCCATCCAGGTACAGGCTCTGGCCCTTGAGCCACCATTCGTCGTCGCGCTCAAAATCCGGCAGAACCAAGCCCAACGTCTGCTGGTAGTAGGCCTGGATGAACGAGTAGCAGTCGAGCACGCCGTGGGCAAACTCGCGCCCGTACAGCGGCGGCACATAGCCGGACGGCGCAAACTGGTGTATCGCCCCGGTCGGCCAGTTGACGATCAGCCACGGCAGGCCCGAGGCCTCGCAGCCCACCAGGTCGGCCTGGGACGGCAGTGGCGGCAGATTGGGGTGCGAGTGCACCACCAGCACCACCTCGCCCAAGTCTTCGGCTGCAGCCTGGTCCAGGGGGTGCATCACAAAATGCTCGTTGCGATCGGCGATGTTACGCACCGGCACGTAGCGCTGGCGGCCCTTGCACACAATGACCAGCCCGCAGGACTCGCGCGGATATTCGCGCTCGGCATGGGAGCGGATCTCGGCCAGGATGGATTCGGTAGGCTTCATGGCACAAACAAAAAAGCCAGCGACTAAGCTGGCGTTGAACTCAGAAAGCGTCGGACAGGCCGGCACAGTCAGCGGATCAGTCCCACCCCTGGCATGGCGCCAAAGGGCAATTCGGCATAAGCGCCAAAGCGGGCCTTGCAGCTGGCCAGGCGTTTGCCACAGCCGTCTTTGGCGGGATTGGTGGTGGGCACATCGTTTTTGTCAGCTACCGGGCCGCCGGCGTAGCCGCACTCGGGGCCGCGATAAATCCAGATACAGGAGTTCTGGATGCACTGGCGCCTCGGCAGCTTGACACCGCGCACATCAAAGGCCGCCGCCAGCTCGAATTCGATGAAGACCCCGTTCTCGTTGGCCTTGCGGTCCACGAACCAGATCTCATCGGCGAATGCGCAGTTCGGGTCGGCCTGTGGATTCACACCGCCGGGGAAGTTGACTGCGTCCAGATACTTGACAAAGGTGCGCCGCCGCGTGACCTTGGCCCCCATCAAGTCATCCAGTCCGCGCGCCAACGCACCGATCAAGCCGGAGACATTGGCTACCCGCACCCTGGGGCGCGGCATGGGGCCCTTGCCGGACTTCTCGAAACCCGAGGCCTCAACCGGGAAGCGCGCATAGAGCTTCCCGTTCCACACCAAGTCGTTGCCAACGAAGTTCACCCCGGAATGCCAGCGCAGCACATCGCCACCGACGGCGGTAGCATCTAGCTCGAACATCTCGACCAGCGCACCCGGATTGAGTTTTTGCACATCGGATTCAATCACCGAACACCTCCTCAAAAGTGGCTTCCAGGCCTTGCACCTTTCTGACCGTGACTGTGCGCGACCAGGATCGGCAGATCCACTTGCCCGGCAAGCCGGTGGGCGGCTGCCAGTCAAAGGAGGTCACGCCGTTATGGGCATTCAGAAACACCTCGATCGCATCGATATCCGCCTCACGCCTTGTGAACTGCAGCGACCAGCTGCGCGGACTGGCGTTGATGCCGCTGGCCACGCGCTGCTGATAGCCATCGCCAAACGCCGCCGTCCTGACTTTGGGCTGCCTGGCCTGAGTCGGCCCGCTATTCGGGCGCCAGTTAAAAGTACTCATGAAAGCATTCCTCCGGGCATCTTCTCCTGCAGAATGACCTCGCGCACGGCGCTGCCGATCATCTTGCCGAGCTGGTTGGATTTGGCGTCATCGCCTTTCACGCTGGAGCCCCTGGCATCCACCGTCACGGAGACATGGACATCCCCGCCAGCTGCATCACCGCTACCCGCCTGGCGGGCGATTGATGGCGGCCCACCCACCAGCCCGCCCTCGGCGTAACCATTGAGGCGATTGAGCAAGCCGAGGCCGACACGCTTGGTGCTTTCAGCATTGATGACGTACTCGCCACGGTGCACCACACCAGCCGGCTCATACTTGCCGCCGTCGCCCGTGTAGCCGCCCGTGGCAAAGCCCAGAAGGCCACGCGCGCCCGTAGCCAGGCCTGCAAGCATCTGGCGAGCTTGAATCCGCACTAGGTCAGCAATGATCGAATTGGCAAGGGACTTGAAATCCAGCTTGCCCGTCATCACAAAGTTGACCAGCGCATCCTCCATGCCCTTGAATGCATTGGTGAAGGCATCGGCCGTCTGCTGCGCCACATTTGCGGCCTGGTCGACATAGTTCTGTAGCGCGAAACTGGCACCCAACTCCCACCTTGTCTGCAGGTGGTCCAGCTCTGCATAGGTGGCCTCAGCGATGCGGATTCGCTCTTCCTTCTCCGCCTTTAGGTCAGCCAAGCGCTGATCGATCTGTGCCTGCTGCTCTTTGGAGAGATTCGGCGTGTACATGCGCCGGTCGCGCAAGTTGCGCTCTTCTGCAAGGTAGCTGTCCTTGATACTCCATATGCCTTCAGCACGCTGGCGATCCTTGGTGCCCATCCATGCCGCGCTGATAGTGCGCTGCTGCTGCTCCCGCATCTGCTCCATGGCACGCTTGTGCGACTCCGCCAAAGACTCCATTGCCATGCGCTGGCGATCAGAGGCAATGGTTTCCTCATGGCTCAGAGCCTTGAGCTTTTCCCCAGTCTCCAGGCGCTTTGCTGCGAGCTTGGACTCGGTATCCGCAATCTGCTTCTTGACGGCCAGCGCATCACTGCCCTTGACCTTCTCCTGCTGTAGACGGGCTATCTGCTCCTGCAGAGCAGCCTCCTCCACCTTGCTGGATTGCTGGATCAGGTCGCGCCTTTGGCTGTAGTAGCCTTGGTCATCAATCAGCCCGGACTGGCGCAGGCGCTCCAGATCCTTTTGTTTGCCGTCAATGATGCGGACTTCTTCGCGGGCAGCATTCTGGATCTCTGAAAGATCAAGGCGACGGGAAGCAGGCGCCGTGCTACCCCCCCTTCTTCTCTTTCTCCTCATACTTCTTATTGATGCCGGCGACGACCAGGTCATATTGTTTCTGGGCCTCTGCGCTGGTCTTGGCGGCCTCTCCGTATTTCTTCTCAGCAGCGGCCAGCTCCAGGCGCTTTTGCGTCTGCTTGTCATAGTGCTTGCTGGCTTCAGCACTCAGATTGATAAGTGCCTGCTCACGTTCCCGAGAGCCTTGCACATAAGTGTTGGCCGACTCCGAGAGCCCCAACATCTCGCGCGCCTTGTCAAGCCTGTTCTGACGGGTCTTGAGGCCCTTGGCATAGCTGCCCGTGCTCTCGGTCACAGAGTTGGTCGGGCCACGGTCCTGGTAGTCATTGACCTCCTTCTGCAGCCGCTCCACCACAGCATGCATGCCCTCCTGACGGCCGAGAGACTTGATCATGTCGATCACCTCGGCACCCACATTGCGGATGGCAATCCAGGCCTTTTCAACCGACCCCAAGTTGGCGGTGATCGTGCTGGTAGCGCCGGCCATGGCCGAATCGTAGGCGTCCTGGGCCACGCGGGCGGCATCCGTCTCGCGCCCCACTTCCTGCAACGACTTGATCTGTTCAAAGGTTGCCGACGTCAGGAAGTCCATTTGCTTGTTCAGCTCAAGCACCGCCTTGACGGGGTCTTCGCCCAACTTCTTGAAGTCCTTGGCCACCTCCTCCACGGATTGCCCGGTGGCACGCTCCCACTCAATCGCTGTCGTGGTGTAGCGCTGCAGGCGGTCAGCCCCCACACCCGCATTCGCTGCAAATGTGACCAGGGCCTCGGCCGCTTTGGCTTGGGTAATGCCTGCCACGTTATCCATGGCAGCGGACATGTCCACCAGTTGCTGGACGCTGGTGCCGGCCTGATTGCCAGTCTTTTGCAGCACGACCAGGAATGCATGGGCCTCTTTGGCGCCCGAGTAAAGACCATAAGAGAAGACGCCAGCTGCTACGGCGGCAAGCGTGAACGGATTCACCAGGCCCAGCACATAACCGCCCAGCGCTTTTGCTGCTTCCCCCGCCCCACCCAGCATGGTCATCAGCTGCGAGCCCTGCTGCAGGGCCACAGTCATTGCATTCTGTCCGCCCTGCAACGACACGATGATGTCCTGAAACTGCGCAGGCACGCCACGCAGAGCTGCAGCCTTGGCGCGGTCGCTCATGACGTAGTCGCCCGACTGGCTCAGGCGCTTTTGCGCCGCCTCAGCCTGACGCAGTTGGTCGATATAGGGCTTGAGGACGTCACCTGAGATTCCACGCTGCTTTGCCAGCATGTCGTAGTAGTCGGCTCCAGCTTTGCCCCCAGACTGCATGGCGGCAGTGGCGCGCTGGATGCTGCCGACCATGCTCTTTTCGGCACGAGACATTGCCGCAGAGGTCTGCTTCGACTGCTCCTCCGGCAGCTTCATGCCCCTCGCCCCGCGCTGGCCCTCGCTCTCCATCCCGTTGGCCATGCCCTTGACGGCTTTGAGAGCGTCATCCGCCCCCTCGCGCACGCCCGTGGCATCTAGCGAGGCCTCAATCTGGACTTTACGGCGGTCGGTATCGCTCATTTTTCGGCCTCAGCATAGATTTCTTGAAGTGCGGCAGCCTCCATGACGCGCACCTCGGCGCGCAGCCGGTCGTGGTCTTCATGGGGGATTTCGCGGGCGCGTAGTTCGTCGGCCAGCACGCCGTAGTCCAGCCCCACCACACCGCCGGCGCCGACACGCCACTGCGTTTGCAGGGCATCGAACAGGCACCAGGCAGTCCAGTTTTCGGGCCAGACTTTGACGTTGAACATGTCGGCGTACTGGCTCACCGGCAGCCCCCATTCCTTGAGGTACTGGGCATCCGGGAGCTGCATGTATCGCGCACGCGCTGCCGCAATCAGTTTCCCAAGCGGCCCTCCATGCACAGCTGCTTGTAGGTGTTCATCACGGCCTGGGCAGCTGCTGGCAGCTCACTTGCCAATTGAATACAGCTATCCAGGGTGAACGGCGCATCCAGGCCCCAGCCTTCCAGGCAGCTGTGCAGATACTGTCCATTGATCTGCACCACGCCGCGCTGCTGCTGAGTGGACGGCTGACCTGCGGCAACATCGAAAGCCGGTGGCTCCACCGAAAAAAGGCCGTCGAGGAATGCACCGAACTCCACGCGGTCGCGGTATCGAAAGGTCACAGGTAGCAAGCCCTCGGTGCCGTCCGGCATGGCAACCTTGAGGGAATGAACGATGCCCTTGGGCCGCTGTCCCAGCACGATCTGGCGTGCGATCTGCTCGCTCATGATCAAGCAGCCTTCGCCAGAGTGGTCGGAGCGCCACGCAGCAGAGACGTGGACTTGGTGGTCTGCTCGCTGCCCTTTTCTGTGCTGGGCACATCGTCATAGGCCAGCTCGCCCACGTAGTAACTGGCAGAGCCTTCCTTGAAGTCCAAGCGGTGCACGGTCTCCAGGCCATTAGCAGCCTTCAAAGCAGCGCGGGCCACGCCATCCTGCTTCCAGCTGAGGGTGTATTCCAGGCGTCGCGCCGAGCGGCCTTGACTGAATTCCTGCTCGTCTTCAACGTCCAGATAGCTGCTACTGCCAGTCTTGAGCTCGCCACCGCTCAACCCGAAACTGGGCACATACGGCAGGCGCTGCCATTTGTCGGCAACCAAAGGGATCAGCGAAACCTCACCACCCTCCGGAAATTTTGTGAGATCACTGGTATCAACACCGTCCAGAGTCACGCTGTCGACCGTTGCGGCCTTCACGCGGGCCACACGACCTTCCAGCTCAGGGTAGTCCTCGCTGGTGATGACGACTACAGCCTTGGCCTGCAAATCATTGGCCACTGTCACCACCGCATGTGCGGCATTGGACATGGCACCAGCAGCCAGGGCAGTAAGAGCAGCGGTGTACAGATAGAGTTTTGCCCCATCGGGCAGAGGAACTTTGCGCATGGTTGTGCCCCTTTCAGGCAAAGAAAAACCCGCCAGGTTGCCCGTGGCGGGTAATAGCCCTTTCGGGCAAATGAAAACCGCCCGAAGGCGGATTTAACTAAATCACTTGGACATGATTATTCGGCTGGCTTTGCCATTCTGGACAGCGACCAAGGAAGCCAACATACCGCCTTCGTCCATGCGAACTCGCCAAATTACTCGAGAAATGACAAAGTACCGTCCGTCCTTAACGCCCTGAAACTCAAAATTCCCTTGCGCATCACATGTGGTTGTACGTGTGTACTGCATGTATTCAGGAGGGTTTGGCTGAACTATGGCTCTTAACCGTGGCGAATACACGTTCAGGTATTTAATCTCATCCCGAACAAATGCCTTTCCGTAAATACCAGCCATTCGCTCAGAGGCATATTTGGTCGCAGGCAGCAGGCGCACTTCGTTGCCAGCGCACGTGACCACGCCACCGCCTTGCTGACGAAGAAAAGCTGTACCACTCAGTGTTACGCTGCCCTCAGAAATCATCTCTGATGCTTCAACCTTGTCAAAGGGCTCATTTACTTTAATAGTCTGCTGGACTGGACCCGGCGTTACGCAGCCGACCAAAAAAGAAGCAGCGCCAGCCATAATTGCAACTCTCATCACCCCTCCGATAAATTTGCAGCATCGTATCAAATTCAATCAGTAAGAAATTAACAGATCCTGATCTGCTGAAAACAGATTCATATCGTGGTCGAAGTCATCGCGGACGTTTCCGACTGGCCGAATGGTCAGTTCTGGGTGCTGACGGAGCGCGCTCACCAGTTGCGGCATCAGTCGCTTCGGCTCCAGAATATCTTGGCTGAAAATCCGGATCTGCACATCGGCGGCGTCTACCTGAGAATCCTCGTTGTCCAGGTATTCGCTGGTATCGCCACCAAAGCGCTGCCAGATCACATAAGGCGTTTGCGCGTTAGCCGGGGCCACAGTGCCGTAGCAGCTCGGGATTACGGCCGCAATGGCTGCGTGTAGAGCTTCGTCCATCACTTCACCCTTTCCAACGCTTGCCAAAGCACATCAGCCGAGGCCAGCACAGCAGCCGGCTCCGCGCGCAGAGAGCCGCGCATGAAAGCCTTGCCCGGGATGTAGACCGGCCCGCCCGGACGGGGCAGGTAGTACGCATCCTTCTCGGCCTGACTGGCTCTGCGCCGCGGCTTCTTCTTGCCGGCGCTCTCCGGCCGCGCCAGCGTCACCCAGCCCTTTCGGGTCATCACCACCTGGTAACGCTGCCAAAAGCCGTTCTCCAGCAGATGGCCGTGCGGCGCGGTCTTGGCATTCCAGCTGATGTGATATTCAGCAACGCCCTGCCCGCTGTTCTCTGGAGAGAACGCCTGATAAATGGCCTTGTCCAGGTTGCCCGAGAGCTTCTTGATCCTGCCGACGTTGGCCTTCGCTGTGTCGTAGAACACCTGGGCGGCAGCCTGTGCCGCAGGCCGGGCTGCTTCCTCAGCTGCGTCTCCCAGATCATCAAACAGCGACTCAACCCCCGAAAGATCAACTGCGGCAATCAGGGAGTTTGCTCCCCTAGCCATTGGTCACCTCACAGACCAGATCAACATACTCGCGACGCTGATGATCCGGCAGCACGGCCTTGATAGCGTACTCAACGCCCCGTGACAGAACACGCATCTCGGCAGTGATACCAGTGCGCCAACGAATGCGAATGCTCACCTGGGCCTTGCTCGCTATTTGTCCGGAGCGGATGGTCTCACTGCCGGATGCATAACGAATGTTCGCCCAGGTGCTGGCCACCGCCTCCCAGCTATTGGAAGGCTGCCCAAGCCCACCACCACCTGGTAGACGGCGCTGGATGTGGATGCGGTCTCGCAAGATTCCGGCCTTGAGCATCAGAATCCCCCTGCGGTGTTGATGTAGGGATCGAGAAGCCAGTCCACGCCCATCGGGATCTCTGCAGCCTGGCCGGGGGCCGCGGCTTCCCGGTTGGCATAGAAGTGTCCGAGGATGAACTGGGCGATGGTCTGGATGCCCTCATCGATGACGATGCCGGTTGAGCCCTCGGGGATGGCTGCCTCGTCCTCGTAGAGCTTGCAGAATATCTTGCCCTCGATGGCCAGATATGCAGCCTGGATCCATCCCGAGATCAGCGCATCCTCCTCGGTGTCGTCGGGGTCGATGCGCAGATGTCCCTTGGCGTAGGCGAGGTCCATCTTTTGCATGGGTCTAGTCCTGGCCTTCGTCTTCTTGGTCCGGCCCCTGGTACTGAACCACCTCCCCATCATTGGCGCGGGCATAGTCCACAGCCTCGGGGTGAGGATCTATGCTGCCCATATGAGCCTCGACCAGCGCCAGCGGCAGGCCTTCGAGCACAGTGTTGGGCTGATAGCGCACGCCGCCGATGGTGACGGGAGCAAGGACGCGGACATCGAAGAGCTGAGCCGGCCATGCAGGCGGGGCAAGCGCGCCGCTATCCTGGGCGCGCGCCAGCAGCGCGTCCGCGAGCTCCTCGATCCGCGTATCGCTCACGCGGTCAACTTGCTGCACAGCATCTGCCGCGCCTGCGGCAGACTCTGCCTGGGGCTGCTCGGCCGTATTCTCAGGTTGGCCAGCCAGTTCATTCGCTGCAGGCGATGCATCAGAGGGCGCTGCGCCTGCAGCGCCTTCTGTCGCGCCCGTTGTCGTGGCTACTGCCTGGGCGTCCTTATCGGCCTGGGCTTCCTTCGCATCAGGAGCCGCGGCGCCCGCAGTCTTTTTGGTGTCATTCTTTGCCATGTCGATTCCTTCAGGTGCGGCCCCAGCCGAAGCCGGGACCTGGGTTCATCAGGTGGCCGAGTTGGCGTAGTGCTTGACTGCGCCACCCACATCCAGCAGGTTGCCGCCAGAGCGGCAGAAGGCCAGGAAACCGACTTGGCCAACCTCGGTGTACTTCGAGTCGGTCATGCGGAACAGCGTCACATCCATCACGTCGCGAATCAGGTACTTGCTGAAGTCGCCGTACAGGATGGACTTGGCATTGGCGGCCATGGGCGCCATGTGCTGATTGATGGTGATGGTCTTGCCCATCAGGCGGTCAGGTGCGCCGCCGGGGTTACCTTGCTCGTAGCCAGGCACGAAGATGGGGCGATTCTGGGCGTCCTTGATCTTGCGCAGGATCTTGAGCGTGTCGTCGTGAAACATCCAGCCGGAGAGCGCACGATAGACCGGGTCCACGGAATGCTCCAGATCCACCAGATCGTCATAGGTGACGCCAGTTGTCTGACCGGTGGCACCGACTTTGCCCACGGTAGAGCGAGTCACGGCGCCGAATGGCTGGCCGACACCGGTACCGACAGTCTGATGACGGTTCTGGATGCGACCCAAGCGCAGACGCAGCAGATTCTTGAGGTAGGCCTCGATGTCGATAAACGAGTCCTGCAGCAGCTCGAAAGGCACGCCGATGCTCTTGGAGCTGTATTTATAGACATCGACAGCCGCTTGACCGAAAGTGGTGTCCTGCTTGCTGGTTTGCCCGTTCTGGCCAACGATTTCGCCCTCCTCCTGAGTGGAGTCCGCAGTCGGAAACAGCATTTGAGCACCGGTGCCTGTCTGAATGGCCGTAGCAACGGCACGCATGCCGCCCATTTGCTTCATGGCCTCGATCAGCGTGCGGCTGAACTCAGTGGCCACGGTGTAACCGCCCTCCGTGCCCACGGTGGTGGACATCGCGCCGCGAATATCGCCGGTCTGGCGGGCTGCCATGGAGGAGCGCTGCTCCTGCGTCAGATTGGACAGGCCGCCCACCAGCATGGCGCGCAGCGCCTGGGCTTCGTTAGAGTTGTTGCCGCCATTGGTTGCCGCGTTGAGCGCTGCCTCATGCTCGGCATGCTCATCGCCGGCCACCTGGGTCAGGCGGTTTTCTCGGGCGATCTCGTCATCGATGGCCTCGATCTCGTTCAGGATCGTGTCCAGTGCCGATGCGTCGGCTGCCGGCATGCGCTGGTCGGCGGGAGTCTTGGCGTTCAGCTCGGCGGCTGCCTTGGCCTTGGCGTCGCGCTGGGCGCGCAGTTGTGCAAGTTTGCTCATGGTGAGCCTTTCATTTCAGTTGTGACCGCTCGCGCAGGTCGTAGAGGACGTAAAAAAACCGCCTCAAGGGCGGCTGTCTCAGTTGCGCGAGGCGCTTTACTGACGGGTACGGGCCAGCATGCGCATGCGCTGCTGCTGGCGGTCGCGGTGGTCTTGGGTGGCGTAGGCGATGGTCGGCGCCGGTGGTTCCTGGGGCGCCTTGGCTGGGGGCGCCGGGCTTTCGCTGCGCGGTCCGTTGCTGTAGGCCGAGAGATTCCAGTGACGGGCGGCGGCGCGGGCGCTCGGGCTGGCCTCCAGCACGCGATCGACAAAGCGAGCCTCGACGGCCTCGGCGGCAGTGAACCAGGTTTCAGCCTTGCACCAGGCTTCGATCTGGTCACGGGCCTGGCCGGTGCGCGCCTCGTAGGCGTCGTACATGGTGCCGTCGCACTTGCGCAGCAGCTCGGCCACATGGTCCATATCGTCGGCATTGCCGATGGCGATGGTCCAAGTCTGGTGAATCATGTACTTGGAGGCGGCAGTGGCCACGACCTCATCACATGCGCAGGCGATGGCCGTGGCCGCGCTGGCGGCGTAGCCCTCGATCTGCATGGTGATCTTGGCCTTGTGCTCGCGCAGCGCCTGGCACATGGCCTCGGCTGCGAACACATCACCGCCGGGGCAGTTCGTGTAAAGGGTGATCTCCTCGGCATCGAGGGCGCGCAGTGCGGGCACGAAGTCCTGGGGGCAGACGCCGCCCCACCATTCAGCCGTCGCGCGGTCGCCCACGATAGGGTCATACAGATAGATCGCGGCCTGGCCGTCACTGTTGGCCGAGATGATCTTGCTCTCGATGGGCTCGAAAGGGCGGCGGTTTTCAGCCAGCAGCTGCAGCAGTCGTTTGCTCATGGTTTTTCATTCCCGTTGTCTTTGCTTGGGCTGCCGCCCGGGTTGCGTGCCAGGCTGTCGTTGCGCGGCATGTTCTCCTTGCGCCGCACCTCAGTGGCATCCATAAACGGCATTTCGCCGGCACGACCCATGGCGATGCGGTAGGCCTCGTAGCGGCTTTTCAGATCCGCGCGCTCCAGGGCTTCACGCAAGTGCTCGAGGAACACCTGAGAGCGAATCGGCCAGAGCTTGTAATTCAGCTCCTGACTGATGGGTGACAGATGGCGCTCCAGCGTGTAGCGCACGAAGCCGATGCCCTGCTGCTCGATGCCGGTACCGAAGCTGGTCTGCTTGTCGGTGTGTCCGATCATGTGAGGGGGCACGCCCAGGATGCGCGAGATCTCCTCCACGTTGAAAAGCCGCGTGGCCAGGATCTCCGCATCCTTGCTGTTGATGGACAACTGCGCGGGCTCCAGGCCTCCGGACAGGATCAGCGGGCCGCGCCCGCCGTTCTGGATACGAGCCAGCAGCGAAGCCTTAAGCTCCTTGAGCTGCTTGTCGTTCAGGCGGCCCGAGGTCTTGAGCGCATAGTCAAAGTTAGCGCCCGATGCAAAGAACCGGCTGCTGTGGTCCTGGGCGGCGATGGCCGCACCGATGGCCTCCCGGCCCGCAAACGTGATCGGACTCGGGCTGCGCAGGCCGTCGAACCCCAGGCTGGGGAAGTGCAGCATGTCGGCACTATCCAGCGTGTAGGCCGGGCCTCCATCAGTCGGATTGACCCGGTAGAGCACCCGGTCGCCCTTCTTGAATGGCTCCACGCTCAGCGGGTGGTGAGGCTTCAAAGCGATGACCTTGGAGCTCCGCACGCTCGAGCGCACCAGCTCTGCAAATCCGTCCCCCTCGAATAGCTTGGAGCTGGATATGTACTCCCAGAACGTGAAGGCAGACCATTGCTCGCCGGCGCGCTCATTCAGAAGCCACCAGTAATCATGGTCAATCTTTTCGCGGCTTGCGCGGTCGTAGATCGAGATAGGCAGCGAAGCGATGGCGCCGGACACCAGCGCCACGGCCGCATAAACCACTGAAACGCGCATGGCAGCCTCGCGGGTCACGCGCACGCCGGCGGCGGATCGGCTGGAGGCGCCGAGCAGGTTGGCCAGCTCCTGCATGGATGTGCCGCTGCTGGTTACCTCGTTCTCGCCCAGCGCCAGCAGGCCGGCCCGTTCTGCTGCGCCTTCGCGGCCCGCAATCCAGTCGCCCAGGACTCGGCTGCCGTGGTTGGCAGCCGTCATATTGAAAGTGTGTGTCATCCCAGCTCCATGGAGTAGATGGCCGGGCCGGCCTTCGCCTCCGGATTGAGAGCCATGAGGTACACGGCGTCGAACATGGCCATCAGCAGGTCAATCTTTCCAGTGCCGCTGGCCTGTTTCGTGATCGTGACGGCGTTGCCCTGTAGCACGGTCTTGGCGTTGCCCACGCACCATGCCAAAAGGGCGATGCCACCGTGCACCATCTTTTTGGCGGCCACATGCCGCTCGGCGGTCTTGATGGCCCCATTGAGTTGATAGCCTTGAGGAATGCCCACCACCTGCTCTGCCTGGATCGGCCCGGGTTCCTCGTCGGTACCCACCAGGGCGTCATAGATGGCGCCCAGGCCCAAGCGGTCCACGCCCACCTTGTCCAACAGACCGGACTCCTCGATCTGGCCCACGATGGCGACCACCTCGTCCACGTCCTGGCCGACTTCTTCGACCAACACCAGGTCTCCTGCCTTGATGAAGTCCTGATACTTGGACGCCTCCGACTTGCGCCGCTCCATGGCAATCTTGTGGATCCAGCCTCGCCCCCAGACCAGCCAGCGCCCTGTATCGATCTCTCGACCGATGACGGCCAGGCCCAGCAAGTCATCCAGGCCGCCGCCGTCAATACCCACGGTCACGACCTCAGAGCGCTCCAGCAGCTCCTCGAGCGTGAAAACCGGGATGGCTGCAGCGAGCCAGAAGTCAGCGCCCGCCCAACGGTCGTTGCGCAGGTTCATGCCCACTTCGACGTTCAAGTGCTTGGCAAAGAACTCCTTGAGACCCTTTTCGCCGGCCTCTTGCGCCTGGCTGTACAGCTGCTCAATGCGCTCCTTGTCCACCGACGCGCCCCAGTTGGGGTTTGTCACGTAGGCATTGGCCAAGTCCTTGTGCTCCTCAGCCTTGAGCATGTGATCGGGAAACTCGTAGATCACCGGCAGAAAGCGGCGATCCACCTTCTCGCCGTCGCGCACACGCCTGGCGTAGGACAGTTTTTCTTTGAAAACACCTGCAGGCGGCTCTTCCGACTGTGTGGTGGCATAGATCACGAATCCCTCGGGCCGTGACGCCAGGCCGCCGGTGGCCTCCAGCAGCATGTTCGATGCGCGCCCCTTCTTTCCGAACTCATGCAACTCGTCCACGAACACGAAGCCGGCCTTCTTGCCGGTTACGGTCGCTTCATCGGCAGCCACCACCTTGAGGAATGCGCCGGTATCTTTGTGAGTGACTAGCTTGTGATAGTCCTGCACCTTCAGGATGCTGGACAGCTCTTCATCAGCCTTGATGATGGCCGACAGCGGCTTGTAGCTATTGTTTGCCACCTCGAGAGTAGGACTCAGAATGAGCAGCTCGGCCTCATCGCGCCAGTTCATCAGCAGCGCGGTCAACATGATGGCCGCGGCAATCGTGCTCTTGGCGTTCTTCTTGCTGACCATGAAGAAGTATTCATTGATCAGCCTGCGCCCCTCCGGACTCTCTGCACCGAAGATGGTTCGCACCAAGTCGCGCAACCAAGGCCTGGCCACATCGCCAATCGTGACTCCACCCAGATCCATCAGGCGGAACTGTCGGCAGATCTCCCAGGCCTCATCAGCCACATCAGGGAAAAGTGGCGGCGACACAATCAGGCTCTCGCCCGCGACTATTCGCCGCTCCCAATCAATGCATGAGGTCGTCCATTCCATATCGGTCTCCGGCGATGACGCCAGAAACTGGCTATGACTTTCCGCCCTGGACCGCTGTTAGCGTGGGCGGCTGACGGCGGCCGAAGCGGCCGGATTGCAAACCTTCCTTGCGCTTGGCCTCTGCCTCCTGCTTCGCGGTTTTAGGCGCAGGCTTGGCATGGCAGTACTGCGCAGCCAGCGTCGCTGCCTGCATGCGTATGGGTTGCGGAAGCTCCTCATCACGCATCACCGACAACAGGTAATCCAGCGGCATGAGGCCAGACACATCCGGAGCCGGCGCCGGCGCCGGAGCTGGTGGAGGTGCTGGCCGATCTTTGCCGAACGGCCAGCTCTGCGGCGCATCCTCTGTCTTGAATCCCTCGGAATCCACGGCAGGCGGCGCCCGCCTCTTGTACTTACCGCCAGTCGCTGCAGGCGCCTCAACGGTAGGCGCCGTGGGTGCGGTCTTTTTTGGGCGGCCAGCACCGGGCCGAGAGCCCCCTCTTGGCATGGCTCACCTCTTTGATTCTTTGATTTCCTACTTCTTTGAATATCGGTCTTGCCGGAATTCAAAGACCATTAATTTCCATTAACGACAACAACTTACACGCAACTCTTGAGGCGCCAGACTGCCGAAAAACAATCAAACAGAGGGCATTTTTGTGCGCGTGCGGAACAGGGCGGTATCCGGTCCGGAGGGCTCCGACCTTTTGACCACCCCCTCCCCTTTCGATGCCATCAGGCCGCGTCAGGCGGGCGCTGGCGCTTCGATCACGATGAAGCCATGACCTTGAGTGCTGCCAGTTGCTCCGCCGTCTCTGGCAGTTCTGGATAGTCAATCACGCCATCAATTTCGATCAGCGTCTCAACCGTGCCGGGATTGGCCACATGCTCACCGCCACACATATGGCAATGAAAGCGCTGCCCAAGCACCAGCAGATCGTCTCCGAATCTATCGTGGTCGCCCTGTGCGCATTGCACCTCTTGCCATATCTCGTTCGCACTCATCGCAGCCTCCATGCCGCTATCTTGCACCAGCCCGCTCCGCTGCTTCAGCAGTCGTCTTGTCTTTATGGCAACCAGGGCACAGGCACTGCCTATTGCCATCGTTGTCTTGGCCACCCTTCCACAGTGGGACTATGTGGTCCAGCTCAAAGGGCCGATGTGTGCCGGGCGTGATGTCAACCAACTCGCCGCATGCAGCGCAGTGGGGGCCATCACGCAACCAGATGCGCAGGCGCGCAGCTTGGCGCCCACGACCGCGGTCACGAGCGGTGACCCCAATCCTCTGCGCTTGTTGCAGGGCGGCAGGCTTGAGCATCTGCACACGGACTTGCGCAGCAGAAATGCGGGGCAAGCGTCTCATGGCAGCCGCCCATAGCAGTGAAACAAGCAAGGCGCCGCTTCATCGCCGCGGATGGCGTAAATAGAACGGAACCTGATCTTGTCGCTGAGGAATCGACCTCGCGAGTCTGTGTCGAGGGTGTGCCTGTGAACCTTCACCCATCCTTGACTGGTGCTGACCTCCAGCACCTTGCGGATTTCTTCCTTTGCATCCACATCGAAGACACTCGCGCCGCGCGCGTTCTCTGGGGTGTAGAGCATTGCGAACTCCAGTGAATAGGACCGCCACACAAGCCTTACACCTCACGAAGTGATGCATGCTTTGCCGGGTGCGTTTGGTGGCGGCGAAACAAAAAAGCCACCCGAAGGTGGCGCTGGTTTGATGCTGCATGCTCGCGATAAGATTGAAACCTATTCTTTATTCCAAAGATCAAAATGCTCGGCAAGACTCTTTTCCTCATCTCAATTAGTCTCACGCTGCTTTCCGTCGCTCTCTCACTTTATGCTGCAGCCAAAACGCTTCCCCTTCCAAAGCTCGGCGAAGACCCAGTTACAAAGATTGCAACAATCGTGATTGAACTTGGTAATAAGCATCAAAGACTAACAAGACTACTAATTAATACAGCTGAGAAAAATAAAACTCTAGGCGTTGAACTCAGCTCTTCCGAATACGCAGAGCTGTGCAATGTTGAAGAAATTAGAAGCAACAACCCACAGGCTGCTCAACAGGTGGGAGCTGAAACTCTGGAGTCGCTACTTAAAGAAATAAGCTGTAGATCTCGCGCTCAGCTTCTCATCCAGCTATCCGCTTTATTTGCATTGTTGGCAGCACTAACCCAGTTGCTGGAAAAATTCCTATAGGCTTCTACAGAGCGCGTTTATCCATCACCCGCCCCTTGCCATGATGCGCCGAGCGTCCAGCACGGGCAGCGATGACTTGAAAATTTGGAGCTTAGGGCTTGAACAACCTATCATTTCTTTCTTCAGTCCAAAGTTCCGGCAATGTCTGTATTCGCCTTTAAGCTTCTCAAAATTGCATCTTTGGCAATTGTTTTAATAGGCACGTTTGCTCTTTGGAAGCGGCTACTCTCTCGCCCAAGAACCGTAGTCCTTGTTCTTCTGTGGATGTCTGCATCGCTCTGCTTGCTACTTATGCGCGGCATGTCGAGCAGCGACTACAAAGATGCATTTGGGTTCATTTTTAACTGCGTTCTAGTTTGCACTCCTCTGTTCACGCTCTTGTGGATTTTTAAAAGCATCAAAGGCTGGCTTGACCCCAGTAAGAGCTCAGAGGATTTATGAGATAGGTGCCGCCCCGAGTGATCCGCCCCAATTGCAATGTGCGTGATCGTCGGGCGTGCTCGGTGGCAGCGAACCGGGAATAAAAAAACCGCCGAGGTAGAACCAGGGCGGCAGTTGCCGGCTTTCGGCCAGCAAGGAGACAAACGAAAAGCCCCAGCGAGTAAGGCTTGGGGCTTTGGTCACGCCGCTGGCTACCTTCAGGCAGCCAGGGCACACGACTCAGTGTCGCGGAGAATAGGCGCGATTGTGACACCCTTTGTCAAGTAGCGCAAGCGGTAGATGTTCCAGAAGTGCCGCAAGCCCTCAATTCGACTGCCGTCCCACACATCACGCTTGAGGCGCATGCGTCGACGGGCCTCCATCGGGTGCTCCTTCTGGGGGATGTAGATCGCAAACAGCACGCGTCGAAACTGCATTGGCACGGACTGCAGCGCCAGCTGGACATGCCGCGCGCTCCAGTCCGGCATGAAGGGGATCAGGGGTTCGTCATCACTCCGGGCCTGTGGCGGCGGTCGATACTTCCCCTCCGCGCTGGCACAGCGCTGCTTCTTGTACCGATCCTGGGCCCATCGCCCGTACCTCTCCAGCA
The DNA here is from genome assembly GCF_053615495.1 of Comamonas sp. HJ-2. Lineage (NCBI taxonomy): Bacteria > Pseudomonadati > Pseudomonadota > Betaproteobacteria > Burkholderiales > Comamonadaceae > Comamonas > Comamonas sp. HJ-2. The sequence goes on from NZ_JBSIFD010000020.1 coordinate 107,447, forward strand.
GCTCCTCGGCCTGCTGCAAGTCTTGGGGCACATTCAAATTCAAGTCTCTACGCATCAGCCCCTCTCTTTCTTTGATTGCTTCAGTTACCCAACAGACGACGCACGGTCACGTTCAGCGCGTCCAGTTCGCTCATCTTTTTGATTGCCCACATACGGCGCTGGCCGTGCAGCCCCATCAGCGGGCCACGGTGGCAGCTCTCGCACAAGGCCACAACGGTGTATTGCTGGCGCTGCTCGATGTGGTGCGCCTCGCTGGGCCCGGCCTGGTCGCAGACACTGCAGGGCAGTTCCTTGACGGCCGCCAGGTGGGCGCGCTCTTTTTCATTCAGCCTATTGAGCATTGCCGCCCTCCTCGGGCTTTTCGCCGTACTGCAACTCCAGCGCCAGCTGCGCGTAATGGATCACCTTGCGCAGATCCTCGGCCCCGTTCTTGGCCTTGTGCCGGGTCGCGTACTTGATGATGTTTCCCTGAAAAAAGTCCAGTCCGTTGGCATGAATGAACTCGATGGGCTGAATCCGGCAGTCCTTGTAATGGCTGCCACCGGCCTGAGTGTCGAGTGCGCTTTTCACCACCATGCGCGCCCCCTGTCCTCTACCGCCACCAGACTGCCGTAGTCATCGACCACGCAGACCATGCTGCTGCCCACCTGCACCCGGTTGCAGCAGCGGTTCTCCATCCAGTGCTCGATCAGATAGCGGCCATCGCTCAGGCGCTCATAGGTCGGCCACACCAGCCGCGTGATGCGCGAAGCGCTGGGCGGCTTGCGCTGGCCAGCCAGCGGCACGACCTTGCCAAAGAATGCGGGGTTGAGTGCCTGGGTCATTTGATCACCCGCACTTCCCGCCCCAGCAGAGCCTTCATCAGGTGACGCTTGAGCTTGAACTCAGGGGTCTCCACGCCCTTCACATCCTCAATCACCTCGATGCCCTTCTCCAGGTACACGAAGTCAGCGATGTAGCGAATGGCGGGCCGTGCACGGGCAGCGCCAGCAAATTTCACCGATGGGACCATCTCAAACACCACTTGCCGGCGCAGATCACTGATGTAGCCACCGCGCTGCAGCATCTGCAGGTGTGACCAGCGGTGGAGCTCGGCCAAGCTGTCGAACTTGCCACCATCAGCCGCCGTGATCTTCCTGTTGCCGTACTTGGAGCCTGGGGTCTTGGGAACCAGTTTCAGAGCATGCCCTGTCAATTTCATGCCCTTGCTCATGCAGCCGCACCCCGCTGGTGCATGCCCAGGGTCTCCATGGCAGCCATGCGCGTGTGGCGCGTTACCGTCTGATCACCGTGATTGATACGCGCAACGATCTTTCGAGCCCAGTCCTTGTCGTCGCCCTTGAGCTCGAACGGTACGTCCAGCAGGCGCTCCACCTTGGGCGCTGGCAGCGCCAGCAGGCCGCTCTCTTCAAAGTAGGTCTTGCGGGGTGTCAGGGCCTCGCAGACCTTTTCAAACTGGGGGAGGCTCGGCGGAAACTCCGGGCATTCGCGCTTGATGTTCTGGAAAGCTGCCTCGATCACGTCATCCGTGAACTTCGCCAAGTCCGCATCCCAAACCAGCTGCGCAGCCCGCACCCCTTTGTCCTCACGGCGTTCGTTCAGCTCGCCGCTGCTGAACTTGGCCAGGAATGCTGTGCCGTAGGCGCCCTGCAGCACCACAAACAGCTTGCGGATGCGCTGCGATGCTTCGGGCCGCGGCGCCAGCTGGCCTTGCTGCTGTCCGGCGCTGCGCACGGCACGCGATGCCAGGCTGGAGATTTCGTGACTGCTTCTCATAGCTCGATCCCCTCAAAGATGGCTTTGCCGGCGCCGGCGTACTTGCCTGCTGCGGCGGACGCTGGTGCCATGGATGGACGGCGGTTTGTGGTCAGCTCCGTAGCACGGCGGATCCAGTTGCGCCATGTCGCACCCCAGTCCGCCTTGCGCCCGTCCTTGCCCGCCTTGGCGCGCCAGTGGTCGGCAAACATCGCGGCCTGGCGGCGCACCTCTTCCTCGGTCAGGCCGGCATGTTCGGCAATGGCCCAGTCACCCCAGCTCTTGGGCAGCTTCCAGTCTTCGGGCAGGCGTGTTCCTGTCGCAGTCTTGCCCCTTCCGCTGCTGGCTTCTGGCTGAGCCGGAGGCGAAGCGTCACGGTCAGCAGCACCTACAGCCTTTAAATCGTTAACTGTCTCTTCTTTATCTGTATCTATATCTGTATCTGTACGCGTGACATTCGTACCCGTCACGCGTGACTCATCCGTGACCTCATCGTGGCCACCCTCTTCTTCCTCTGAAACAGCGTCTTTTTTGCGCTGGCGCTGGCGGCGTTTGCGCTCCGCTGCCGTTGTGTCGGTGTCGCTGCGCATCTGCAAAGCGGCCCACTTGGAAGGCTGCAGGGTGGCCTGCTCAATCAGTCCAACTTCAGCCAGGCGGCGGGCCACCTCTTCAAGGCTGCGCACGTCCAGCCCCAGCTTCACAGCGACCTTGCGCATGAGCAGCGCAGGAGTGTCGCCCTTGTCCAGCAGACCCTCGCCCTTGAGGCACAGCAGGGCCACAAAGTGCCAGCGATCCTCAAAGGCCAGCAGCTTGAGCTTGTCGTCATCGACCATCCGCGTGTAGGTGCGAAACCATGGGAGCTTGCTCATCGTTCAGCCCTCGCGGCTCCAGCAGGCTTGCCTGCCGCATTCACAGCACGGGCAGCCTGGCGTAGCTTGCGCAGCACTTCCTCGGCCTCAGCAATTTCGCGCTCGATCTGCGCCAGCTCGTTATCCGAGATCACGCCGTCCTGCATGGCTTCAATCACGGCGCTGGTGACGTGGGAGGTCTCCAGCACCAGCTTCGAGACCTTGGCAACGGGGCTAGGGGCTTCTGTTGCAGCCTCCGTCACCAGCTCGAAGCGACCGCCGCACTCCTGGGCCACCAGAGAGGCGTAGTCATAGCAGTGGGGGCGGCCCTCTTCGCAGGCAATGCGGGCAATGGTCAGGGCATCAACGGCGCCCAGCTTGTGGGAGGCTGCACCAGACAGCTCTTTTCGCAGAACCTCGCCAGTCTTGCCAATACGAACGGCCACCACTTCGCGGCCGCCAGGATAGTTGTCTACGCCACGGCGCAGGGCATCAAGTGTGCTCATGTCCGGATCTCCAGAAAAAGGACGTTGCGGGCTGAGCCGCAGAAAAAGACACTGCCTGCATGCAAACGAAAACAGGCCAGAAGAGAGGAAAAGGTGCCCGCCGCACCCTGGGCTATGCTGGGAGTTCCTACACAACCAGCGCCAGCGAGGGCGGACATGAAAGAACCAGAAGAGCTACAAGCGCAAATCGACGTGCTGAGGCAGGTCGTTTTCAGCTTGGCGGCACTGAACCCGACCAACGAACTGATCAAAGACGTGCGAATCCGGCTAGAGGTCTGGGAAGACATGCATATTCCCTCCCAAGTCAGCGAGAACTACCTGGACCATGTCCGGGAGGAAAGCGCCCGGGCTCTGCAAACCCTGGAGGCACTGAAGAATGCACACCCTGCAGATATGGGGCCATCGCAGCCAAAGCAGCCATCTGCTCACAAGAAGGCTGCAGTGAAGAAGTCCTAGCAGCAGCGGCATCCCTATCCCTTGCGCGACCACGCTTCACCGTGGCGTACAGGCTTGAAGCGCGCCACTCTCGGCGCTTTTTGAGCCACTGGGCGCGTTCAGGTACAGGTCCACCAAATCGGTACTGCGGCTCAGCCATGACTCACCTCCTTTGCAGAGGTGGATGGCTGGGCCAGCTCTTGGCTGCTTTGGGGTTGTGTGGTGGTGGCAGCCATAGCGCGGCGCTCGTCAGTGATCCACTGGTGGTCTCGCTCCACATGCGCAGAAATGCCGCGATCCTTCCAGTTCTGAACACGTTGAACAGAGAAGCCGAGGCGCTCCGCAAATTTGGATGCGCCGCCGAGCCAGGCAATGAGTTGAGCGTCTTGATGCATAAACAAATTACACATCACGTTTAAACAAAAGTCAAACAACGCGTTTAACAACGTTTTGTTTAGTAAACGGAAAATCAAGCCAATGCACCCATCCCTCGAACGCCTCTACCAAGCCGCAATGCAAGTGCGCGGAATCAGTGGCCAATCTGCCGTTGCCCGCTTGCTCAATGAATCGCCCCAGACAGTGAAAAACTGGGAAACACGCGGCGTTTCACGGTCGGGCGCATTGACAGCCGAGGTCGCACTGGGTGTGCGTGCGGCTTGGCTACTGTCAGGCGAAGGGGAAATGATTTACGGCGGCGGTGCGCCCGTGCTGATTGAGGCCCACGCGCCTGCAAGCCCTGACGACTTGGTGCGAATCCCTTTGCTAGCCAATTGCGGCAGCATGGGCCCGGGCAATGATGTGCTGGACACCGATTACGTGGTGGGAGGCTTATCGCTGTCGGCTCACTGGATTAACCAGCAAATCAAGCCAACAAACTTTCAAGAACTGAAGTTCATTCACGCCCATGGAGAAAGCATGTCACCCACTTTTAGCGATGGGGATGTACTACTCGTGGATGTTGGGTCCCGCGACCCAGCCAGCCATGAGGGCGTCTATGTGCTGGAAGTGCAGGGCAAGTCATACATCAAGCGCGTGCGTATGCGCATGGATGGCTCGCTTGAAGTCAGCTCAGACAATGTGAACATCAAGACCGTTGACGTACTCAACGGCGACCATGAAGTGCAGGTCAAAGGCCGCGTTGTCTGGGCTTGGAATGGCCGCAAGCTGTAAGCGAACTATGCGCTCTTTGGTAGTTTTGCGCAGCAAATAATAACCCGCCCCATCGATGAGTAAACACGGGGCAGAAAGTCATCAAGGGACGCAAAACCCAGCGACCGCAGCGCATCAAGGTTCATAACGCAAACGCCCCCTGAGCCGCCAATTGAAGAAGGCGCGCTGATGTGCACATCACCATTTCGTTCAGCAAGCCACACATCCAGCACTGCGCCCGGATAGCAGCGATCCACGGTTTCCTCATCAACATCGGCAGCAATGATGAAGGCGTGACCATCACGAACAAAGCAGTCAACGCGTAAACGCGGCGCGAGCATGGAATACCTCAGCCTGGGTGCGACCTTGTCTATATCGCTAGGCGGCTGCGAAAACCTCAGGCTCAGCGAGGCACTGAACTGAGGGCCTTCATCGAAAAGCATTCTTGTCACCCGTAGTGCAGCCGTTGTTACCGGTGGGTGGTAAATAGCATCGTTTTCGCACACGGCCCTCTTGTATCTGGCTGCTGACGCCTTGCACAGATACCCAATGTGATGCTCAACGCAGAGCACCTTCACAGCATTCCCGTCATGCGGATTTTCGGGTTCTGGCACAAGTGTTGCAGTCGCAAGGAAGAACTGCTCAAGTTCAGGCTCCCACGCAACGATTCTCTCTAGCGCTTGGGTGTGATAGCTGACACCCACAACTGACTCACCGTACCCCACCTGCTCAGGCCAATGCGGCACTCGAGCATTCGCCCTTCTTGATTTCTTCTTGATTTCCATGTCTCCCCTCCCGCACTGCCTGTGCTTGTTGTTTTTCTATTGTGCAGGCAACTCAATAGCAATTATTTACACAACTTGTTTAAACAAACTGTTGACCAGAATATAAACGTAATGTTTAAATACATTCATCGCGAAACAACAAAGCAGCTCCCGATGGAGCGCAGCAGGAGTTGCAGACGCGATGGGTGCCAAGCGATCGAGCCGCGTGCCACGGGTCTTTAAAAAGCCAAGCACTCACCGTCAGCAATCGGGCTCCAGCTCGCCAAAGAGCGAGATTCAAGGGGCAATTTGCTTGAGGGATCGCGTCACCAAGAGAAGCAAGACGCCAACCAGGCAGCCGCGCGCTGCAAAGGAGAACACATGCGCGATGAATAGGCCGCATGCCCCGGCCCAGCAACTGCAGAAGCAGCGTTAGAGCCGCACGAAAGCCGGCACGGGATCAAAGTTGGCCGATGGTTTGAGGAGTCGCCCGCCCTCTCACACCAGATGACGCCGCCACACGCATATGACTGCGCAAGCAGCGCCAGCCCCTGAGCGAGATCAGGGCACAAACCAAAGCCTTGCTTGCAGGGCTTTGGTTTGAGTTGACCTAAAGACCTAACTCGCTCAAAAATACTGTATAAATAAACAGTTATCAAGGAATGCCATGAACTGTCGTCTCGGTGATCTGGCCATCGTGGTCAACGATCTTGAATACCCCAACAACAACGGCTGTCTGCTGGAAATTCTCAGCCGCGCCACACCGGGAGCCTATTCAATCCCAGCCGACTGGGTAGGGCGCCCTCTCTCCACCTTCAAGTTTGGCGACCTTACTTGCCCTCCCGACCCGCGAAACACTGTCGTCTACAGGGATTGCGAGCTGCGCCCACTGCGCGACAACGATGGCGCCGACGAAACCCTTGCATGGGCTGAGCTGCCCAAGAAGGTGGACAACCTGACTCCCGCCACAAAGCAGGACGAGGTGGTGACAGCCACTCTGCAGATTTCCTTCCTGGGCGCCACTGTGCAGCGCGCCGAGCAATTCGTCAGCGGAGCCTGGAGCCTGACTGTGCGCAGTGGAGACATGGGATTTGACGTTCGAGTGGATGCCCATATCGCGCCGCCTGGTGGCTTCCACCCTGGCGACCGCATCCGCCTGGAATACAAAAAAGGCGACAACCCATTTTTCGGGCCTTTCATCAAGGCGCACTTGCTGAACGCATAGGCACACCCCATCACAAACGGACTTCAAAGCTATGGAAACAGTCAACACCACCCAGCAGCCTCCCAACCCAAACAGCCCCAACGGATGCTGGGCGCGGCACGGCTACCGAGTGGAGCGCACAGAGCGCGCCATGGGTTCCCCGAAGCGAGACATTTACGCCCCTGACGGCACGCTGGTGCTGGAGGATTCCGACTACGACGAAGAGATGGCCTATTGCCGCGAGCATGGGCTTCTGCAGCCTGCGACGGCCTGATGGAGATTGAAATGTGAGCGTTTAGCCAGCATGCGGCCATGCATGTGCCCTCCCCCGCAGGGCTTTAGCGGGGCCATCATCTAGGCGGCTGCGCACTGACTGAACCAAAGCCCTCTACGGAAACGCAAGGCGGAAACGGCATGTGTGTCAGCCTCCTAGATGATGGTGCCGGGGGTCGGCTCCCCGGTTCTTACAAACCAGGCCTGCAAGGCCCGGCTGGAATACTGCAAGAGGGTAATCGCACCGGTCTTAGGTGCCCATCATGAACACCCCGGGAAAGTAGCGGGGGCTATCTGGCGTGACTGCTCGAGCAGGTACGGCAGCTCAGGAATGGGCCTGGGCTGGCGTCGATCAGGAGCACGGCGCTTGCGTCGTGGCGACAGTGGTCACGCCAGATGGCAAGTCAGTTTTACTTCTTCACACCACCGACAAGGTAGACGTTGCCCTCGGCCACGTTATTGAGAAGCTCGCGATACGCATTCACCAAGTGATCGCGGCCATGCCTGAACTCGGGATCCGTTCTATCAGGCCCGTCCTGATGCTTGGCATCCAGTTGTGCAGCGCGCAGCTCCCTCGCCGCTTGATGGGCAGTCTCGCGCGGTAGCGCCTTGACGACTGCGGTCAAGATCATCGACAGCGCAGCAAATGCGCCAGATTCCTCCTGGGTCATGAGGCACCTCCAGTCTGATGGCCCATTCTAGTTTCCAGCCGGGTCTGGGGTTTATCTCCTCCCTCCCTCTCTGAACCATTCCCCAGGCAGACCCGAAAGGTCACCGGCTCTTTATTCAAGCCCGCAGCAACCGCTCGCGGGCTTTTTCTTTGTCCACAGGAGACTCCATGCATTCGACTCCCGTCACCACGTCCACCACAAAGCTGCTGATCGCGGCGCAATGGGCTCTCACCGGCCTCGGCCTGTTCTGCCTGGTCGGCGCGGCCGTGGTGATGGCCCTCACGCCGGAAGCATGGCCCCTCTGAGCAGCAAGCGCTTTATTGAACAGGAGATCCTCATGCTGAAGACGATTGTTGACTCCCTGCTGGTCATCGTTGGCGCCCTGCTTCTCGCAGCCTGGCTGTCCGCGCCAGATGCCCAAGCCGATGAACCTCAAACCATCACCCAAAGCCTGCGCGACGAGTTCGCCTGCCCGGGCATGCATGCCGAGTGGCTGGATAGCAAAACAGTTCAGTGCTTCAAGGAAAGTCCTTAGCTCGCGGTGCCCGCTCCCCAATTACGTTTCGGAAAATCCGCCTCGCCCACCTTTAAGCGTGCCTCAAAGCGACTCATAAAGTCATTGCAAAATGATTTGTAGTTTTTTCTCTCCAAGCTGCCAGCGCGATTTTTCGGGAGCACGCAACGAACTCGCACCTCAAATGGGGCAACAAAACCCCAATCCGACCGATATACATTATCTGGCGAGAGGAAATCAATCTCCAAGCCAAACTCATTGTTTCGGATAAATATCTTTTCATCTACATGCACCTTTGTCCCAGGCGGATAAATAGAGACTTGAGATCCAGATATTTCCTGATCCGGGGAGTATTTAAAGTACTCGAAATCCTTCAAAAGAAGTGCATTCTTTGCAAAAATCAAAGCATCGTCACCAGCGGATTCTATCTTTCGCCATCTTGATGTGTGCCCGCCAGGATAGCTAATGCTCTCAATTTTCCAATCCTTGTAATCTGCGCCAATAAATACCAAGGCATTGATGAACAGCAGTTCTTTCCCCACTTCAATCAAATCAGTTATCTCTCTTTTTCCAATCTGAGGCTGCAGAAAAGTAATGTTCCCTGCATCCGACATACGCTCAATATTTTCACCCTTGCGAGAGTTTGGGGGAACCACAAAATTTGGAAGTGAAATTTTCTCGCCGGATAAAACATAAGTATTAAACTTACTACTTATAACTTCCTCTTCAAGTTCAAAGAAGACGGAATACGAAAAAATCACAAATGCACCGAACATCGCAGCCCATGCTGCCGGTAAAGCTTTGGTTCCGAAATTGGGTACGACAATTCTCACGAAAATATAAACAAGCAAACTGAGAATAACCAACAAAAGAATGGCCTCAAGGCGCACATTCATGTCCAGCAGTTTTTTAAGCACATATCCCTCACTGTCGCATTTAGGAAACCACAAATGTAACGCCTGCCCGCTAATAAGCGGGCTTTTCTATTAATGGAGCACTGATGTTCAAGAACATGATCATTTATCGCATTGCCGAGGCTTTGTTGCATAAATCGGCCATAGGCCAAGGCATCCCCAATCCCAAATAGATTTACGCAGCAGCGACTGTCTGGG
>NZ_JBSIFD010000021.1:0-113027 GCF_053615495.1 Comamonas sp. HJ-2
GAGCCTTACGGCTCAAGCCAAAGGGTGGGTCAGTTTGAGATGGAAATGGCGGGTCAGTTTTGCGTGGAAATTAACAGTACGGTGTGATGTGTAGCTTCCTGCCTTGCTTGGTTCTGGTAAATATGCGCTTGGAAACTCCCTGGTAATGCTTGGTCAGAGCATCTGGGTCTGGAATTGCTCGAAGGGAGCCCTGCATCCTTGAACTCTTGGATGAACCAGTAGGGGGATGATTTCGCAGATCTGCAGCTCAAATCTCCGCTCGACTTGCCCTGCTCAGGGTTTGCTGTTCAGCAGCTGTATCGCAAGCCAACTCTGCGGTTGCTAGTGAAGCCTCTGGAGTCCTTGCAGTCTCACCTGCGGCCTTGTTGCTGGATGGCTTTTCACCCAGTCTTGGGGATGGCTGCAGGACCGCAAATTCGCCGTCCGCGGCGGACGTTGCATTTGCGAGTGCTTGGCTAAGCTAGTCCGCCAGTTCCGGGCAGATGCGAGCCACATTATTAGAACTCTGCGAGAGCTTCGCGTCTTCGGTTCTGATAATGTGTTGAGCATGACTACGACTTGCCAGGACATGTAGCTGCGCTTGGTGATACTGGCCATCTCGTACTCCTCGTGCCTGTGGCATGTTGCGGAGTTCATTGGCGCAGAATTAGCACCGGGTCACGAAATTACATGTTGAACATGCGTCAATGGGATAAATCGGAAGAATAACAAAAAACCCTCTTAAATCAACGACTTAAGAGGGTTTTTGTCTGGTGCGCGATACATGGATCGAACATGTGACCCCTGCCGTGTGAAGGCAGTGCTCTACCGCTGAGCTAATCGCGCTTTAACTGGTGGGTGATACATGGATCGAACATGTGACCCCTGCCGTGTGAAGGCAGTGCTCTACCGCTGAGCTAATCACCCGAAGACCGCAATTCTAGCAGCAACTTTGGGCGTCTTCGGGAAAACTCGTAAATTTTCTGAAAAAACTCAGTTCGAGCGCAGTTCGCGCCGCAGGATCTTGCCCACATTGGTCTTGGGCAGTTCGTCGCGGAACTCGATATAGCGTGGCCGTTTGTAGCCGGTCAACTGCTCCTGGCAGTAGCGCATGACTCGATCCTCCGTCAGCGAGGGGTCGCTGCGCACCACATAGACCTTGATCGATTCGCCCTGCTGATCGTCCTTGACGCCCACGGCTGCGCATTCGAGCACGCCGGGGCACATGGAGATGACGTTCTCCAGCTCGTTTGGATAGACGTTGAAGCCGCTGACCACCATCATGTCCTTCTTGCGGTCGATGATGCGGGTGTATCCCTCGTCGTCCAACACACCGATATCGCCGGTGCGCATATAGCCGTCGGCCGTGAAGGCCTTGGCGGTCTCTGCAGGCTGGTTGTAGTAACTGTGCATGACGTTGGGGCCCTTGATGCAGAGCTCTCCCGCCTGGCCGTTCGGCAGGTCGTGGCCTTCATCGTCCTTGATGGCGATCGAGATGCCGGGCAGAGGCAGGCCTATGGTGCCGGTGAACTCCTTGTTGGTGACGGGATTGTTCGTGCCTATGGCGCAGGTCTCGCTCATGCCCCAGCCTTCGATCATGGCGCAGCCCGTGGTCTGCTGCCACTGACGCGCCGTGCCTTCGGACGCCGCCATGCCGCCGGCCTGGGAGATGAATAACTGCGAGAAATCGAGCTGGCGGAACTCCGGGTTGTTGAGCAGCGCATTGAACAAGGTGTTCACCGCAGGCAGCACATGGAAGGGCCGCTTCTTGAGCACCTTCACAAATTTCGGGATATCGCGTGGGTTGGGGATCAGACTGAGGCTGCCGCCCAGCCGCATGGCGAACAGGCTCACGGTGAGCGCGAAGATGTGATAGAGCGGCAAGGCCGCCACGATATGGGTTTCATTGGCCTTGACCCTGCCTTCCAGCGCAGGCGTGAACCAGGTGTGGGCCTGCAGCGTGGCGGCGACGATATTGCGATGGGTCAGTACTGCCCCCTTGGACAGGCCTGTTGTGCCGCCCGTGTATTGCAAAAAGGCGATCGAGTCCAGCGTGGCCGTGCTGGGGATGAGCTTGCGTCCAGTGCCCTCGGCTAGGGCCTTGCTGAACTGGGTGACCTGGCGCGGTTGGCTGCCGGCGCCTGAATCCGAACCAAGGGGCAGGTCAAAGGCCGGCACCATCTTGGCCAGGTGGCGCACGGCAAAGGTGATCCAGCTGCCGTACAGGCCGCCGAGCAGATCGCCCATGCTGGTCAGGCAGATATGGCGGATATGGCTGCGCTCCAGCACCTGGGCCAGGGTGTGGGCAAAGTTCTCCAGGATGATGATGGCCGTGGCACCCGAGTCCTTGAGCTGATGCTCGAGCTCGCGTGCGGTGTAGAGCGGATTGACGTTGACGCAGGTAAAGCCTGCGCGCAGCACGCCGGCCATGCTGACGGCGAACTGCGGCACATTGGGCAGCATGATGGCCACGCGTGCCCCTGGCTCCAGACCCAGGCTCTGCAGCCAGGCCCCCATCTGCGCGGATAGCTTGTCCAGCTCGGCATAGCTCATCCAGCGGTCCATGCAGACGGAAAAAGGGCGTTCTGCATGCTGGGAAAAGGCTTCTTCGAGCAGGTGTACCAGCGAGCGGTACTGCTCGGGCTGTACATCGTGCGGCACATTGGGCGGATAGTTCTTGAACCAGGGAGCGGCAGCGTCCATAAAAGAGGTACCTTGCAGAAGCCGCTCGTCGTCCAGGGAAGCGGGCGGCGGGTTGAACAAAGAAGGCCAGCGTGCAAAACCTGCGCTGCGGCTGATTCTGCGGATGCGCTCTGTCAGGGTCTACGGGGGCTTGTCCTAGGCGCTGAGCGGCATGCTTGCTACGGTAGTGCTTGGAGGTGCAGGCTTTGAATACCTGGTTCTGGCGCGCAGTGGTGATGGGCAGCTGGCTGGCGCTGCTGCTCTGGTGCGGCTATTGGTGGCCGCGCTCAGTTGCTGTGGCACTGCTGGGCGCGGGCCTGATTGCGGGCGGAGCCGGGCTGCAGCTGGGCACGCAGATGCTGATGATGCGCATGGTGCTGCGCCGCCGCGGTGTGCCGCTGCCATCCGCCATGATTGCGCTGCGGGCCTGGCTGTCGGAGTGGCGCTGGGCCTGGCGGTTGTTTGGCTGGCAGATTCCTTTTGGCGAACATGCAGAGCCCGATGGAGTGCCTGTAGATCGCGAGGACATGCAGCTGCAAGGGCAGGTGCAAGGGGAGGTGCAAGGCCAGGTGGGCGTGGTGCTGGTGCACGGCTATTTCTGTAACCGTGGCGTGTGGACCGTCTGGCTGCGCAGGCTCAAGGCGCGCCGCATTGCCTGCATGGCCATGACGCTGGAGCCCGCGCATGGCAGTCCTGTCGACGCCATGGTGGACGATCTCGACAGATGCGTGAAAGCCATGGTCCAGCAAACCGGCCGTGCCCCGCTTCTGGTTGCGCACAGCATGGGCGGTCTGGTGGTGCGGGCCTGGCTCAAGCGGCTCGATGCCGATGAGCGTGCGCGCCATGCGGCCCATGTGGTCACCGTGGCCACGCCGCATGGCGGAGCCTGGCTGGCGCGGTTTGCGCAGCGCCTGCCGGCCGTGGAGATGCGCGAAGGCAGCGACTGGCTGCAGCGGCTGGGGCCGCCGCCCCAGGATGTGTCATTCAGCTGCTGGTGCAGCAGCAGCGACAACATCGTCTTTCCTCCCGATCTGGCGGTCCTGCCGAATGCGCAGTGTCATCAGGTCGACGATGCAGCGCATATGCAGTTGCTGTTCGATCCTCGGGTCTGGCAGCACTGCCTGCAGTTGCAGGCGCAACTGCAGGCACGACCTCAGGAGCGATCGCAGGAGCGGTATCAGGCAGCCGAGGTGGGCGCTTCCGCAGCCGACGCCGGGGCACGGGCCTGCGGGTCTTGAATCAGGTGGATGTCGGTGGCGGAAACCAGGGCGATCTTCTGCTCGGCGCAGCGCTGCAGCAGGCCGAACAGCAGGTCGCTGCGCGTGCTGTAGACATTGCGCGAACTGGAGACATGGCCGAAGCTGGTGATGTTGACCACGCTGCCATTGATGGAGTCCACATACATTGAAGGGGCCGGGGTGCTCAGCACGGCCTCATGCTCGGCATAAAGGCCCAGCAGCACCTCGCGCAGCTTGACGATATCGGTGTTCAGCGGCACCGAGAACGCGATCGAGATGCGGCCCAGCGCGCCATCCATGGTCAGGTTCTGCACGGACTTGGTGATGAACTCCGAGTTGGGCACGATGACGGTGGATTTGTCATCGGTCTGGATCTCGGTGGCGCGCACGCTGATGCGGCGGATGTCGCCGACCTGATCGCCGATGCGCACGCGGTCGCCCAGCTTCACGGGGCGCTCGGCCAGCAGAATCAGGCCCGAGACGAAGTTCTGCGTGATGGCCTGCAGACCGAAGCCGATGCCGACGGACAAGGCGCTGGCCAGCAGAGCCACTTTTTCAAAGCCTATGCCCAGGGCCGCCAGCGTCCATAGGCCGGACAGCAAAATGCCCATATAGCGGGCCACGGTGCTGATGGAGTTGCGTGCGCCTATATCCAGCTCGGTCTTGGGCAGAAAGGTCTCCACCAGCCAGTGCTGCAAGGCACCAAACAGCGTCAGCCCCGCAACCAGCACCAGCAGGCCGCGCAAGATTGTCATGGGGCGCAGGAAGGAGTCGCCAACGGGCAGACCGTTGGTCAGCGTATCGGCCAGCACGATCAGGCTGCTGGAGTTGCCAAAGGGCGCGATCAGCGCCATCAGCCCCAGCAACAGCAGACAGACACGCGTGAGAGCCGACAACAGCACGCCGACCTGCTCCAGGCGCGAGGGCTTGAGCCCCGTGCCGGCAGCGAAGCCCTGGCCGATACGGCTCTCGCTGGAGCACAGCCAGGTAAAGACGTCGTCGGCAAACTTCATCAGCAGCGAGGTGGCCAGAACCACCACGGTGATCCAGACCATTTGCGTGGCTGCGAATACCGAGAAGTTCAGATAACCGATCAGCGCTGCGATGAGCGCGGCCAGCACCGTCAGATGCCCGCCCAGCCAGGCCAGCATCAGCCAGCGACTGGTTGCCGCAGGCCGGTAATCGTCACCATGATGAGCGGCCTTCTCGCGCTCGGCCAGTTGCTGGCGCTTGCGTTGCTTGTTGATGACCATCAGCACCGACATGATGAGCAAGGCATAGACGAGCGCAATCAGTCCGTCCAGGGCCACGCTGCTGACGGCACTGGTGCGTGCGGCAATGTCCACCGCGTTGAGCATCATGGAGAACCAGGTCAGACCGGCGGCTCCCCAGGCAAAGCGTGTGAGCGCAGGGGCGGCGATGTCGTCGATGTTGAGCAGTCGCCAGGTCGGACGCTTGGGCACCAGCAGGCAGGCGCTGACGGAGAGGAAGAAGGCGGCGACAAATGAGGATTGAATCCAGGCATCGGCCACGGTCTGCAGGCGCGGTGCAATCGCGTCTATGGAGCGCAGGCTCTCGATGAATACCAGGCTGGCCAGGCCGGGCAGGGCCGTGCCCACTACCAGCATCCAGACAGCCAGACCCGTGCGGCGCAGCCGTCCGTTGGGCGCGCGTTCGGAGGACGCAAATTTTCGGCCCGCGTAGCGCAGGCCGATGCGCAGCGGAAACATCACAAACAGCGCCAGGGCGATGCCGTTCAGCGTGGCCGACCAGCCATGTTCGGCAATGGCTGCCGCAAAGCTGGCCTGGCCCTGGCGTGTCAGGGCCGCAATGCGCTGCAGGTCGGTCGGCAGATGCTCGGCAAACTGCTTCCACAGCGAGGGCGACAGCGGCGATGCCACCTTGCGGGCGATCTGTGCGTTGAACTGCTGGGTGCGGATTTTCTCGATGCTGTCCGTGGTCTGTTTGGCCTCCATGGACAACAGCTTGCCGCGCTTGAGCGCGGAGTCCAGCTCGCTGTGCTGCTGCGCCAGATCCTTGCGCTGCAGGCTCAGTTCGGGGGATTCCTCGCTGCCTTCGGCCACCGGACCCAACTGGGCAATGCGAGCGTCGATTTGCTTGAGCAGCGGCTCCAGCGCCGTGACGGCATTGTCGGCATCGCGTTTGGACTGCAGGGCTTTTTCGGACAGTGCCTGCAGCGTTTCGGAGGTGTCGGCGTCATCGAGCGACTGGCGTACCTTGTCCAGGGTGTTCGATGCCTGTTGAATCTGGGCGATGGACGTGGTCTGGATATCGCCATTGGCAGGCAGCTCGGCCGCGACGGCCAGACCTATGCAAAGTTGGAGCGCTAAAAGCCAGCGCAGCAGTTGGTTGCAGCGGTAATGCATTGTGAAGAAGTGAGTGGGCGGCAGTTTGCCTCTGGCGCTCACTATAGGTGCAACGCTGCGGTCAGGGTTTCAGGGCGCAGCCAAGTCATGCAGGGCTTGCAGCCTGGATATTCTGCGTCGGATGCTATTGAAAATGGAGCTTTATGCGCTTTTCTGGAAAGGAATAGAGCCGAATTCTCATCTGACAATTCGGCTCTTGACCTCGCGCTTGCCATGGCGCGTGCCGGTATACATCCGCTGACTAAATCAGCTGCTCGCCGGGCAGCAACTCCTTGGCGCCAATGGTGGGCAGCTGACGCAGCTGCTCGTACAGCGGCGCAAAGTCGGCATCGGCCAGGTTCAGCAGGTGGGGCATGTCATCAATCACGAAATAGGTCTGCTGATAGGTGTCGATCTTGTAGAGCGTGCGCATGGTGCGCTCCAGTTGCAGCGGCAGACGATGCGGCTGCGGGCTGTTGACGCTGTACTCCAGCTCGCCCACGGAGCTGAGAATGCCTGCGCCATAGGCACGCACGCCGCCGCTCTCACGGATCAGACCGAATTCCACCGTGTACCAGTACAGGCGCGACAGCATCTCGCAGGCGCCGAGCTCGGCGGCCTTGAGGCCGCCCTGTCCGTAGGCCTGGATGAAATCGGCCATGACGGGGTTGAACAGCAGCGGCACATGGCCGAAGAGGTCGTGAAAGATGTCGGGCTCGACGATGTATTCAAACTCCTCGGGCTTGCGTATCCAGTCCGTGACCGGGAATTTGCGCTGGGCCAGCAGCGAGAAGAACGGTACCTCGGGAATCAGACCTGGAACGCCGACGATCTCCCAGCCCGTGGCCTTGAATAGTCGCTCGTTGATTTCCTCGAAGCGTGGAATGCGCTCCTTGGCGCCCAGCGACGGCAGGGCGTCGATGAAATGCTGGCTGGCGCGGCCCGGCAGCAGCGCGGATTGGCGCTCGTAGAGGCGGTGGTAGGTGTCATGCTCGGCCTCGGTATAGGCGGCATAGTCCTGCGTGCAGGTGTAGTCGGCATGGGCACGCGTGTAGTCGCCGCGTGGCGGGCGGTCGGACTGGCCATAGACGACGGGGGCCGCGCCGATGCCGCCGGCCATGGTGGTGTTGTTCTGGATGCTGTTCATAAGGCACTCCCTGAGATGAGGGGTCGCGAAGGCTGCGACCAGAGCTCGTGGCCGGGGCGCAGCAGGGAAAAGGAGAAGCGAGCCGAAAGCTGGCTCAGTGCATCTGTATCTGGGCGCGCTTGACGAGCTGTCCGTAGCGCGCATGCTCGGCCTGCACCAGGCGGGCAAAGTCCTGCAGACGCAGGTCGTCGCGCACCACGCCCATGGCGTCGAAGTACTGCTGTATATCGGGCCTTTGCAGCGTCTGGGCAAAAGCCTCCGACCAGCGTTTGGCCTGGCTGTCCGTGATGCCGGCAGTGGCAAAGATGCCGAACCAGGTGGTCAGATTCATGCCCTTGATGCTGTCGTCCAGGCTGGGCACTTCCGGCAGAGCCGGCAGCGGCGAGCGCCAGGTCACGCCAATGGCCTTGAGTCTGCCGGCCCGCAGATGAGGCAGAGCCGAGGCGATGTTGTCGAACATCAGATCGGCCGTGCCCTCGAGCAGAGCCGACAGAGCCGGTCTGGCCCCGCCAAACGGCAGGTGCTGGAGCGGAACCTGGGTCAGCGACTGGAACCACTGGCCCGCGATATGGCCGATGCTGCCGTTGCCCGCCGAGGCATAGCGCAGGGGCTGCCGGTGCTTGGACATGAAGCGCAGCAAATCCTCGGGCGTGTAGATGCGCCACTGCATGGCCAGTTCGCTGCGCATGACCAGCACATGAGGCATGCGGGCCACGAGTGTCAGCGGCTGAAAGTCGCGCAGCGGATCGTAGGGCAACTGGGGGTTGAGCCAGGGAAGGATGGCATGTGTGGCCACGGCACCCATCAGCAGCATGGGCTCGCGCGCTCCTGCTCTGGCCACCATGGCTGCACCCGTGGCGCCACCGTCGCCTGCGACATTGAGTACATTGATATTGCCCAGGGCCGTGGTTTCCTGCGTCAGCTTGCGCGCTGCCCGATCCAGCGGCCCGCCCGCCGCATAGGGAACGACCAGCGAGAGTTCGTTGCGGCTGCGGCTGGAATTCGACGGCAGGGCGCTCGCATCCCTGGCAGCATGCGCGCTGTCCGCGATCAGGGATGTCGCCGAAGCCACCGCCAGCGACATGGCCTGGCGGCGGGAAAGGCGCCAGGTGTCGGCAGGCGCGTCCATCCCCGGTGATCTGCAGTCCTCTGGGGCTGTAGCGGGTGGCTGATGTGGTCGCGACACTGGATCCTTCCGGGCGTTGAAGCTGGCGGCAACGCCTCACGCCAGGCGTGGATGCGGCAGTGCAGCATGGCGGGAAGTATAGGGACGGAAATCGGTCGCCACATGGTCCGTTTGATGGAGTGGTAACCATTGGTATCTTTTTGATGTATTGCGTAGCGACGGAGTCCACGCCAGCCATGCTGCAAGCGAGCAGACGAGGCGGGTGCAGGCCGAGGTGGCGCATGGCAGACTCCGTTGATCTGGCTCAGGTCTTGAGCACGCCGCGGCGCATCTGGTCGAGTTCCATGGTCTCGAACAAGGCCTTGAAATTGCCCTCGCCAAAGCCGCTATTGCCCTTGCGCTGGATGAACTCGAAGAAGATGGGACCCAGCTGGTTTTCGCTGAAGATCTGCAGCAGCAGCTCGCCCGGCTGGCCGTCCACCAGGATGTTGCGCGCCAGCAGCTCGGGAATGGGTTCCTGCAGGTCCGGGATGCGCTTGGGCAGCAGCTCGTAATAGGTCTCGCTGGTGTTCAGCAGCTTGATGCCGTTCATCTGCAGACCGTCCACGGTGTCGTAGAGATTGGTCGAGCCCAGCGCGATGTGCTGTATGCCTTCGCCGTGGTACATGTCCAGATATTCCTGAATCTGGCCGGCCTTGTCGTTGCCTTCCTCGTTGATGGGAATGCGGATCTTGCCGCAGGGGCTGGTCATGGCCTTGCTCTTGACGCCTGTGGCCTGACCTTCGATGTCGAAGTAGCGGATCTCGCGGAAGTTGAAGATGCGCTCGTAGAACTCGGCCAGCTCGGCCATGCGGCCGCGGTAGACGTTGTTGGTCAGATGGTCGATATAGGTCAGGCCCAGACCCTCGGGGTGCAGATCGGCACCGGGCAGAGGCTCGAAGTCCACGTCGAAGAAGCTGATATTGCCCAGGTCACCGTCCTTGGCACCATTCTTGCCGCGCCATTTGTCGATGAAATAGATTAGCGAGTCGCCAATGCCCTTGATGGCGGGAATGCTCAGTTCGCCGGGGGCGGCCTGCTGGGCATAGCCCCAGGCACCCAGCGAGGTGGCGCGCTCATAGGCGTACTTGGCGTCGTTGACGCGGATGGCGATGGCGCAGACGCTGGGGCCGTGCAGACGCGCGAAGCGCTGGGCAAAGCTGTCGGGCTCTGCATTGATGATGAAGTTGATCTCGCCCTGGCGATACAGGGTCACGTTCTTGCGGCGGTGCTTGGCGATGGCCTGAAAGCCCATGCGCTCGAACAGCTGACCCATGGCCACGGGATCGGGGGCCGCGTATTCGACGAACTCGAAGCCGTCCGTGCCCATGGGGTTGTCCCAGGTCTGGAACTGGCTGGCGTTGCTTTGAGTCAGTGGGGCGTTCATGGCAGAGGTCTCCATCGGGTAGGGGCGCAACACATGAAGAACAGGTGTCGACGATGGATGCACTGTAGGACAGGGCGTGGACAAGCTTCATGCAAAAATGCCTTGGCTGCAAACAGATCAATGCATGAAAATTGCATAAAAAATTGATTTCATGCAATTTAAATGGTTATCAAGGGTTAACCATTAATAAAAACTGCGCTTTTTTTATAATCTGCCGCCATGAGTTCCATGCACACCATCGACAAACTGGATAAGGCAATTTTGCGCCGATTGCAGGCCAATGGCCGAGAAACTTATGACGTCATCGGGGAGCAGGTCGGCCTGTCGCCCAGCGCCGTGCTGCGCCGTGTCAAGCGGCTGGAGGAAAACGGTGTCATCGACCGCTATGTGGCTTTGGTGCAGCCCGAGACCGTGGGCCTGGGGCTGACCGCCTATATCAATGTGCGTCTGGAAAAATACACCGAAACCAGCAAGCGCAATCCCATGGATGTGTTCCGCGCCAGCGTGCAGACCTGGCCCGAGGTGGTGGAGTGTGTCTCCCTCACTGGCGAGATGGACTATCTGCTGCGGGTGGTGGTGGCAGACATGCAGCATTACAGTCGTTTCATCATGGACACGCTGCTCAAACACCCCAGTGTGCAGGATTGCAAAACCAGCTTTGTCATGGACCGGGTCAAGGTCACGACGGCCGTGCCGCTCTAAGCCTTCGTAGAGGTCCTTCATATGGACCATGACCTAGCCGGAAACAGAAGCTAAGGTGTTGAATTAGCGGAAAATCCTTACAGGATTGTTGCAATGCAATATGTGGCTTGTGAAACCTCGGGTTTTTACCTATATTTCAGGCTATGAACCTCCCCAAAGACTGGTTGACATCGCCCTGGCAGGCCGGCTCAGGCTGGCTGCGAGACATGGGCAAGTCCCATGGCGCCGAGCGTCGCTCGCCGTCCTTGGTCCCCATCCGTTCGCTGAGCCCGCGCCATCGCGACCGCATCATCAAGCATCTGCTCAAGCTGGATGCGCGTGATCGCTATCTGCGCTTTGGCTATGCGGCCAACGACGAGCAGGTGCGCCGCTATGTCGAGCAGCTCGATTTCGAGCGCGACGATATCTTCGGCATCTTCAACCGCCGCCTGGAATTGATCTCCATGGCGCATCTGGCCTTTGCCGGCCACCCCGAGCATGAGAAATGCGCGGAATTCGGGGTCTCCGTGCTCAAGAGTGCACGCGGCAAGGGGCTGGGGGCACGTCTGTTTGCACGTGCAGTGCTGCATGCGCGCAGCAAGAACGTGAGCATGATGTTCATCCATGCGCTGTCCGAGAACACGGCCATGCTCAAGATTGCGCGCAACGCGGGTGCCACGGTCAAGCGAGAAGGTTCGGAATCCGAAGCCTATCTGGAGCTGCCGCCTGCCGACTTCGAGACCCATGTCAGCGAGCTGGTGACGGAGCACCTGGGCGAGATGGACTACCAGCTCAAGAAGCAGGCCGTCAATTTCTGGGCTTTCCTGGCCGGCGTGCAGGAAGTGCGCAAGGGTGTGCAGGAAGGCCGCCATAAATCAGGCGAGTAAATCGTCTTGTGAAGCCGGCAAGGCTGCAGCCCAATAAAGACAAGCGCAAGCAGATATCAAAATAGCTTTGACTGAGTGCGCTCGGTGACAGCCGTTCATGGCTTTTGTGAGCTAGCAAGCCGTCTGTCAACACAATCCGTTATTCTTGGGGACTTGTTCGACTACCGCACGTCCTGCACTCCAAGACAGTGTCTGACCCCCATCCTGCGCGACTTCCCGAGAAGGAAGACAAGCGAAGCTTCCTGCAAAAGGTGGCTGAGTTCATCCATCCGGCACCGGAGTCTCCCGATGAACTGATCGAAACCCTGGCCGAAGCCGAAGACAACCAGGTCATCGGCACCGAGTCGCGTGTCATGCTGGAGCGCGTGATTCGCATGGCCGACATGAGCGCCGGAGAAGTCATGGTGGCCGCGCCACGCATGGATCTCATCAATATCGATGCTCCGTATGAAGAAATCCTGCACCAGGTTCTGACCACGGCGCATTCGCGCTTTCCGGTCTACCAGGGCGAGCGCGAGAACATCATTGGCATTCTCATGGCCAAGGATTTGCTCAAGCTGCAGCGCTCTCCCACCCTGAACATTCGTGCTCTGGTGCGCCCGGCCGTCTTCGTGCCCGAGAGCAAGGGCCTGAACGACTTGCTGCGTGAGTTCCGCGCCAATCGCAATCATCTGGCCGTCGTCATCGACGAGTTCGGCCGTGTGGCCGGCCTGGTGACGATTGAAGATGTGCTGGAAGAAATCGTCGGCGAGATCGAGGACGAGTTTGACATCCCCGAGGACGAGGGCGATATCTTTGCTCTGGCCGACAACAGCTACCGCGTGGCGGGCGATGCCAGCATCGAGCATGTGAGCGAGGAGTTCGAGACTTCGCTGCATGCCAGCGACCCCGATGCCGAGTTCGATACCATTGGCGGATTGATTGCCCATGAAATCGGCCATGTGCCCAAGCGTGGCGAGCAGATTCATCTGGGCGGGCTGGAGTTCACCGTGCTCCACACCAAGGGCGGCGCGGTGCGCTGGTTCAAGGTGGTGCGCGATCCTTCGCCAGACAGCTTGGTTCGCAACTGATCGCGACCTGCGCAAATCCGGGTCAGGCCTGGTGTGATGCCGGTGGAAATACTGGTTGTGCCTCTTGGTTTGCACAAATCTTGGCGATACCTCGTATGCTTGAATTCACCCAACCGCCCGGTTGGGTGTTTTGTTAGTGCCTGCTGATTCCTATGACCACCACTGCCTCTACCGTTCAGACCGCTGCTGCCAGGCCCAAAGGCTGGATGAGCTGGCTTTTGATGCTGATTGCAGGCGGGCTGCAGGCCTTCTCTCTGGCCTGGCCCTGGGCTCGCGGCCAGGGCGACGGCTGGCTGAGCTTGGCCGGAGGCTATGGCCGTCCGCTGTGGTGGCTGCAGATTCTGTCGCTGGCGGTGCTGGTTCATGCGCTGCTGGCTGCCCGTACCGCCGCTCAGGCGGCAGGCCGGGCCTGGCTGTTCGGCACGGCCTGGCTGGCGGCCACCTTCTGGTGGCTCTTCATCTCCATGCACACCTATGGCGGATTGGCGGCGCCATTGGCGGTGGCCGCCGTGTTGGCGCTGGCGGGCTTTCTGGGTGGCTATTACGCCGTGGCTGCATGGTGCTTCAAGCGTTTGGCAAAGGCGCCGGATGCATTGTCAGCGATGGTCTTTGCTGCACTCTGGACGCTGGCCGAGCTGGCGCGTGGCTGGCTCTGGACCGGTTTTCCCTGGGGCGCAGGCGGCTATGCCCATGTGGAAGGTCCGCTGGCCGTGCTGCCGCGCTGGATTGGCGTCTACGGCACGGGGTTTGTGGCGGCCTGGGCTGCAGCCTGGCTGGCGCTGCTGGTCTGGCGCATGCAGACCAGGTCGGCGTTGCTGAAATTCAGGCCGGCCCTGGCATCTGCGGTGGCCCTGGGCCTGGTCTGGGGCGGGCTGTGGTGGTCGCGTGATGCCGCCATTGAAGCACCTGGTCAGCAGCCCGGCATGAGCGTAGAGCTGCTGCAGGGCAATATTCCGCAGGATGAAAAGTTTGAAATGGGTTCGGGCGTGGTGGTGGCTCTGCGCTGGTATGCCCAGCAGCTGCATGACGCCAGGGCCCAGTTGGTCGTGGCCCCCGAGACAGCCATTCCACTGCTGCCTCAGCAGCTTCCCGAAGGCTATCTGGACTTTGTGCGCGCACCTTTTGTCGCCAAGGAATCCAGCCGCGCGGCTCTGGTGGGCCTTCCGCTGGGGAATTGGGACAAGGGCTTCACCAATACGGTCGAAGGCTGGCTGCCGGGGCAGACCCAGGCCTATCAGTACGACAAGCACCATCTGGTGCCGTTTGGTGAGTTCATTCCGCCCATGTTCCGCTGGTTCACCGAACTCATGAATATTCCGCTGGGCGACTTCAATCGCGGCGCACTGGGCCAGCCTTCCATGAGTTGGGCGGGTGAGCGCCTGTCGCCCAATATCTGCTACGAAGACCTGTTCGGCGAAGAGCTTGCGGCCCATTTCGGCAATGCGGCGACGGCTCCCACGGTGCTGGTCAATCTGAGTAACATTGGCTGGTTTGGCGACTCCGTGGCCATCGATCAGCATCTGTCCATCAGCCGCATGCGCGCGCTGGAGTTCGAGCGCCCCATGTTGCGCGCAACGAACACCGGAGCCACGGTGGTGATCGATCACAAAGGGCAAGTGGTGAAAGCACTGGCGCCTTACGAGCGCGCGGTGCTGCAGGGCCGGGTTCAGGGGCGCGACGGGCTGACGCCTTATGCGCGCTGGGTGCATGCTCTGGGTCTGTTGCCTCTGACTCTGTTGTGCCTCGTGTTCTGCGCGCTGGCCTGGATCTCCTTGAGAAAGACCGAGGAAGGCGTAGTGTCCCGCACGGAATAAGCCACCTCGGCATCAGCGGCTGTGGCATTTGTGGCAGAGTCTTGGGCCTGAAAACGGGTATTGTGTCCCGGGTAGGGGCGTGAGCCTTGATAATCCCTGGTTGTACCGCCCGCAGTGGGCGCGCGCAGCGGGCGCGGGTCCCGTCACCCAAAATACAGAGTAACAGGTAGCTTGCACAGGCTGCCGCGGAGCAATTGAGAGAATGGCTGAATCTTTTTCCTACGAACAACTGATCGCGTCCGGCGAAGGCAAGCTGTTTGGTGCCGATAGCGGACGTCTGCCCCTGCCTCCCATGCTGATGTTCGATCGCATCACACATATCTCCGAGGACGGCGGTGCCCACGGTCTGGGCAAGATTGTTGCGGAACTGGACGTCAAGCCCGACCTGTGGTTCTTTGATTGCCACTTCCAGGGCGATCCCGTCATGCCCGGTTGCCTGGGCCTGGACGCCATGTGGCAGCTGATCGGCTTTTACCTGACCTGGCTGCGTTTGCCGGGTCGCGGTCGTGCCCTGGGTGCAGGCGAAGTCAAGTTTACAGGTGAAGTAGGTCCCGATGTCAAACTCGTGACATATGAAATTGATATCAAGCGAGTAATCAAGCGCAAGCTGAACATGGCCATCGGCGACGCACGCCTGCTGGCCGACGGCAAGGAAATTTACGTGGCCAATGACCTGCGCGTGGGTCTGTTCCTGCGTGAAGGTGATGCCAAGGGAACGGCAGCATGAGCAAGAAGCGGGTAGTGATCACCGGCGCGGGCATTGTCTCGTGCATCGGCAATGACCTGGCAACCGTGGAGGCCTCGCTGCGCGAGGGCAAGAGCGGCATCAAGGCCATGCCCCAGTTCACAGAGCTGGGCATGCGCTCGCAGGTGGCAGGCATTCCCGAGATCGATATTGAAGCGCGCATTGACCGCAAGCAGTTGCGCTTCATGGGCGATGCTGCGGCTTATTCGCAGATCGCCCTCGAAGACGCGATCAAGCAAGCGGGCCTCACGCCCGAGCAGGTGAGCAGCCCGCGCACCGGTCTGATCATGGGCTCGGGCGGCGGATCGCCCGCCAACCAGATCGAGGCAGCCGATACGCTGCGTGAAAAAGGCATCCGCCGCGTCGGCCCTTACCAGGTCACACGCTGCATGAGCTCCACGGTGTCGGCCTGCCTGGCAACCAACTTCAAGGTCAAGGGCATCAACTACTCCATCACCTCGGCCTGCTCCACCTCGGCCCACTGCATCGGTGCTGCGGCCCAGCAGATCGCCTGGGGCATGCAGGATGTGATGTTTGCCGGCGGCGGCGAAGAGCTGTCCTGGGGCATGTCGCTGCTGTTCGACGGCATGGGAGCCATGTCCAGCAAGTACAACGAGACGCCAGAGAAGGCTTCGCGTGCCTACGATGCCAACCGTGACGGCTTCGTGATCGCTGGCGGCGGCGGTGCCGTGGTGCTGGAAAGCCTGGACCATGCGCTGGCACGCGGTGCCAACATCCTGGCCGAAGTGGTGGGCTTTGGCGCAACCAGCGACGGTGAGGATATGGTCGCTCCTTCGGGCGACGGCGCCATCGCCTGCATGAAGCAGGCCATGGAAACCGTGGATGCGCCCATCGACTACATCAACACCCACGGCACATCGACCCCTGTGGGCGATATGCAGGAAGTGCGAGCCATGCGCGAGCTGTTCGGTGACCAGGTGCCTCCGTTCTCGTCCACCAAGTCGCTGACCGGCCACTCGCTGGGCGCGACCGGTGTGCAGGAGGCTATTTACTGCCTGATCATGCTGAACAATGGCTTCATCGCAGGGTCCGTGAACGTGGAGACGCCCGATCCGCTGCTGGGCGATATGCCTCTGGTCACCCAGACCCGCGATGCCGAACTCAAGACCGTGCTGTCCAACAGCTTTGGCTTTGGCGGCACCAATGCCTCCCTGGTGCTCAAGCGCTGGGAAGGGCAGTAAGCGCCGGAGTCTTGGATCGCGAGCCCGCTTGGCCTTGAGGTAAGCGGGCTTTTTTCTGTCGTCGACTACTGTCTCCCCCATGAAGATCGCAATTCTTGACCGTGATGGCACCCTGAACCAATGGGGAGCTCAAGGTTTCATTGGCCGGCCCGATGAGTGGGTTGCAGTCCCCAGTGCGCTGGAGGCGGTTTCGCGCCTGAACCGTGCTGGCTGGCATGTGGTGGTCGCCACCAATCAACCTGGGCTGGGTCGCGGGCTGTTCGATGTGATCGAGCTCAACGCCGTGCACGCCAAGATGCACCGGGAGATGGCAGCCGTCGGCGCGCGGGTGGAGGCCGTGTTTTTTTGTCCGCACGCTCCCGATGAAGACTGCCAGTGCCGTAAACCCGGCGTAGCGCTGTTCGAGCAGATTGCCGATCGCTACGGCGCGGAAGGCCATGAAATCTGGGCCATTGGGAGCGGCGTCGAGCATTTGCAGGCGGGCAAGGCTCTGGGCGCCCATCTGGTATTCGTGGAGTCCACCGCCAGGCCCGAGTGCAGCAGCGATGCCGACCTGCCTGAAGGTAGCGAGCGCTATCCGGATCTGGAGGCCGTGGTGAATATGCTGTTGCCGTTGGGAGGCGATGAGGATGCTCAACCCCTGGATTCGGCGCCTGCCCCGCATTGAGCTCGGGTTTCAGGTCAAAATAGACTCAACTGCTTGAAAGAGCAGCGCAAGCTGCTATGTTTCTTGTTGATAACCGTGCCAAATCAATGGGCCAGACTTCAGGTCTGTGCTCACGTCATTCGATTGCTGTCATGTCCCTGATTCGCTCCGTCCTCCACATGTTGTGGATGGCCATTACCGTCATTCCCTACACTTTCGCGGTGCTGCTGGCCAAGTGGACCAGCGGTTCGTCGGCCAAGGCATACAGCGCTGCCCGCGCCTGGCTCAAGCTCTCGGTGGACAGCGCCCGCGTGATCATGGGAGTCAGGTATCAGGTGCAGGGCATGGAGAACCTGCCTGCGGACCCGAATCAAGGGGTGGTGCTGCTGGTCAAGCACCAGTCCACTTACGAGACCTTTCTCATGCCTGCCATCATGCCGCGCCCGCTGGCCTATGTGTTCAAGAAGGAGCTGCTGAAGGTGCCATTCTTCGGTTGGTCCATCGGTGCGCTGGACATGATCCACATCGACCGAGCCCAGCGCTCGCGCGCTTTTCACAAGGTGGTGGAGCAAGGCAAGCGCCTGCTCGACCAGGGCATCTGGGTCATCATGTTTCCCGAAGGTACACGTGTGAATCGTGGAGAGGTGGGCGAGTACAAGACCGGCGCCACCCGTCTGGCCATCATGACGGGTGCTCCCGTGGTACCCATCGCTGTTACCTCGGCCAAGTGCTGGCCGCGCAAGGCCTTCATCAAAAAGCCCGGCGTGGTGGATGTTTCCATAGGCAAGCCCATTTCTTCGGTGGGCCGCAAGCATGACGAGCTGATGGTCGAGGTCGAGGCTTGGATCGAGTCCGAAATGCAGCGCCTGGACCCCGAGGCCTACCGCAAGTAAGGCAAAACTGCCATGTCCACAGGCGATAGCTTGCAGCAAGCTTGGCAATGGCTGGTGCCGCCTGTGGTGGGGGATGGGCGGGGCGGGTTGATGCCGCGCAAGCGCCGGCGCAGCGGCCCTGAAGCCGTTGAACAGCGTTTGGATCAATCCGAGCTGGAATTTGAGAATTATCAACCTGTAGCGCCCGTCAATATTTCGGTGGACGCTATTGATTCGGATGAGGATGAGCTGCCTGCAGAGCCCGCATTTCTGGTACATCCGGAAGCCAGCCACAGCGCCCGCTTGCAAGGGCGTGAGGTGGCTTATCTGCTGCGCCGTTCGGCGCGCCGCAGCATAGGCTTCAGCGTAGGGCTGCAAGGGCTTGAAGTCACCGCTCCGCAATGGGTGGCCATGCGCGAGATCGAATCAGCGCTGCAGACCAAGGCCGGCTGGATTGTGCGCAAGCTGCAGGAAGCCGGACAGCGACAGCAGATCAAGCAGGAAGCGCGCATTCTCTGGCAGGATGGAGGCGTGCTGGACTATCTGGGCCAGCCCATGAGTTTGCGGCTGACCGGGGATGCGCTGCAACTGCTGCGTACGCGCCAGACGCATAGAGAGCAGGGGATCGATGGCTCGCAAAGCCTGCATCTGCCCTTGCCGACAGGGGCACCGCCTGCCCAGGTGCGCGCGGCCGTTCAGGCCTGGATACTGCGGGAGGCGCGCAGCTATTTCACGGCCCGCATGCTGCACTATGCCGCACTCATGGGCGTGCGCTGGAATGCGCTGCGCCTGACAAGTGCCAGCACGCGCTGGGGCAGTGCCAACAGCAGCGGGATCATTCGTCTGAACTGGCGGTTGATGCAGCACAGCCCGCAAATCATCGACTATGTGGTGGTGCATGAGCTCGCCCATCTGCATCATATGGATCACAGCCCGCAGTTCTGGGCTGTGGTGGCTCAGGTGCTGCCCGACTGGAAGCACTTGCGCAGAGCATTGAGAGACAGGCCTCTGCCCGTTTGGGAATAGCGGCAATGACCGATACTAGGAATGAAATGAGCAATACAACCCAAATCCAACTCGCTGCCGGCTATGCCGGCGATGTGCCGGCGGAGCTGGCCTGGCAATGGCTGCAGGCTGGTGAAGCGGTTCTGGTCGATGTGCGCACCGATGCCGAGCGCGAGTGGGTGGGCAAGGTGCCAGGCGCTGTTGCCGTGGCCTGGAAGCAGTGGCCCGGCATGGCAGCCAACCAGAACTTTGACGCCGAGCTGCGAGCAGCGGTACCCGAGGGCAAGAAAGTGGTGCTGCTATGCCGCAGCGGTGTGCGCTCTGTTGCGGCTGCCCAGCGTGCTGCGGGCCTGGGAATCGAGGCCTACAACATTCTTGAAGGTTTCGAAGGCGACGTTGACGCCAACGGCCAACGAGGCCAGTTGGGTGGCTGGCGCAAGCGCGGCCTGCCCTGGCATCAGTAATGCGCAGGGCTTGGCCTGCAGCTTCTAGACCGAGCGATAGCCGTTGGGGTTCTGGCTTTGCCAGCGCCATGTGTCGGCGCACATGGTGTCCAGATCATGCTCGGCTTGCCAGCCAAGGGTTTTCAGGGCGTGGTCGGGGTTGGCGTAGCAACTGGCCACATCCCCGGGGCGGCGGTCTGTAATCGTATAGGGAAGGGTCTTGCCGCAGGCTTTTTCGAAGGCATGCAGCACTTCGAGCACGCTGTAGCCATTGCCCGTGCCCAGGTTGATGGTCAGCAACTCGGGCTTGGCCAGGCCGGCCAGCTTCTCTAGTGCCTTGACATGACCTCGGGCCAGGTCGACGACATGGATGTAGTCACGCACGCCGGTGCCGTCCACGGTGTCGTAGTCGCCGCCAAAGATCTGCAGCTTTTCACGACGGCCCACGGCGACCTGTGCCACAAAAGGCAGCAGGTTGTTGGGAATGTCCGAAGGGTCTTCACCAATCAGGCCGCTGGCATGGGCACCAATGGGATTGAAGTAGCGCAGCACGGCCAGCGACCATTGGGAGTCGGAGTGGTAGAGGTCCGACAGAATCTCTTCCACCATCAGTTTGCTGCGGCCGTAGGGATTGGTGACCAAAGTAGGGTGTACCTCATTGAGAGGCAAATATTGTGGCGAGCCATAGACTGTTGCCGAAGAGCTGAACACCAGACTGCGCACATTGTGCTTTTTCATGGCGCGCAGCAGCACTAGGGTGCCGTTGACGTTGTTGTCGTAGTAGTCCACAGGCTGGGCAACGGACTCGCCCACTGCTTTTTTGCCGGCAAAGTGCACGACACTGTCAATGCCATGCTCCTGCAAGGCCTGCTCAAGCGCAGCTTGATCGCGGACATCGCCATTGATCACGGCAATAGTGCATCCAGTGATTTGCTCCACGCGGCGGATTGCTTCAGGATGGCTGTTGCTGAAGTTGTCGAAAATCACGACTTCATGACCGTGGCTGATCAGTTCGATGGCTGTGTGGCTGCCGATATAGCCGGCACCGCCTGTGAGCAGAGTTTTCATAAGCTGCAGTCTAACTTTGTCACGAATGAAAAAAAAGCGCTCTTCCGAGCGCTTTTTTGCCAACCATATATGCAGGGCCGTATTTACAGCGCCGGGATGCGCAACTTCTGGCCGGGATAGATCCTGTCCGGGTTGCTGAGCATGGGCTTGTTGGCTTCAAAAATCACGTTGTACTTGTTGGCATCACCATAGTACTTCTTGGAGATGGCCGACAGGGTGTCACCGCGTACCACATCGTGGTATTGGGCTTCTGGCTCGGGGTTGGTGACCGTCATCAGGTTGTCCACGGACTGGACATTGGCCACATTGCCGCAGCACAGCGTCACTTTTTCCTTGACAGCCTGAGTGGGAGCCGTGCCATTGACTGTTACCTTGCCTTGAGAAGCATCGAATTGAACCTGCAGATCGGATACGCCCAGATTCTGGGTGTTGATATAGCTGGCGATCGCCTGAGCCGCCTTGGCATTCAAGTCTTCGGCCGGTGCGGCAGCATGTGCGTCGCTGCCGCCAAACAGTTTTTCTCCGGCTTCCTTGATGAAACTGAACAGACCCATGGTTTCGACTCCTCAAAAGTAGTGGAAGAAAGCGGTTCACTTTAACGGGAAATCGAAATGATTTCTTGCAGGACCTGGACTGAGCGCTTTCTTTGACAATTTCCCGCGCACTTGTAATGAATGTGACAAGCGGCTGTCTGTCACAGAGAAAAGTGCTGATAATCCGCCGCATGACATTTTTGGCCATAGACATTGGCAACACCCGTTTGAAGTGGGCCATGTATGAAGATCATCGCCCTGGTGCTGCCTTGCTGGCCCATGGTGCGGAGTTTCTGGAGCATATAGAGCGCCTGGCAGAAGGTGCCTGGGCCGGGCTCCCAGCTCCCGAGCGCATGCTGGGCTGCGTGGTTGCCGGTGAGACGGCAAGGCGCAGGGTGCACGAGCAGATAGAACTCATGCTGGGCTGGAATCTCGAGCCTCAATGGGTAGTCCCTTCTATCGCAGAAGCAGGGGTGACCAATGGCTATGACCATCCTTCCAGGCTGGGAGCGGACCGATGGGTGGCCATGATTGGTGCACGTCACCACATGTTGCAATTGGGAGAGGCCCGGCCCTTGATCACGGTTATGGTGGGCACCGCTGTGACGGTTGATGCCATGGATGCGCAAGGCCGCTTTCTGGGCGGCCTGATCATTCCCGGGCATGGCATCATGCTCAGGGCCCTGGAAGGCGGTACTGCGGGCCTACATGTGCCGACCGGTGAAGTCCGATGCTTTCCCAAGAACACCAGCGATGCACTGACCAGCGGCGGTACCTATGCCATCGCAGGTGCGGTGGAGCGCATGTACCAGCATCTGGCAGAACACTGCGGTGCAGAGCCGATGTGCATCATGGCGGGCGGTGCCGGCTGGAAAATGTCTCCCAGCATGACCAGGCCTTTTGAGCTGATCAACAACCTGATTTTTGATGGCCTGCTGGTGATGGCTGAAAAGCGCTGGGGCTGAGTGCCTGTTTTTGAAATGATTCGATTTTTGATTTGAGGCTGTTTCCATGATTTTCGTAACCGGCGGTGCAGGCTTTATCGGCGCCAACTTTGTTCTCGATTGGCTGGCACATGTGAACGAGCCTGTGGTCAATATCGACAAGCTGACCTATGCGGGCAATCTGGAGAATCTGGCCAGCTTGAAGGGCGATGCCCGCCATGTGTTTGTGCAGGCCGATATCGGCGACAGTGCACAACTGGCGCAATTGCTGGCGCAGTATCAGCCTCGCGCCGTGGTGAACTTTGCGGCCGAGTCGCATGTGGACCGCTCCATTCATGGTCCCGAGGATTTCATCCAGACCAATGTGGTGGGCACTTTCCGCCTGCTGGAGGCGGTGCGCGCCTATTGGAATGGTCTGGTAGGCGAGGCCAAGTCAGCCTTTCGCTTTTTGCATGTCTCCACCGACGAGGTCTATGGGACGCTTGCGCCGACCGATCCTGCATTTACCGAAGAGCACAATTACGAGCCCAACAGCCCGTACTCGGCCAGCAAGGCGGCTTCGGACCACCTGGTACGGGCCTGGCATCACACCTACGGCCTGCCGGTGCTGACGACCAACTGCAGCAACAACTACGGCCCGCTGCATTTCCCCGAAAAGCTGATCCCGCTGGTCATTGTCAATGCGCTGGCTGGCAAGCCGCTGCCCATCTACGGCGACGGCATGCAGGTGCGTGACTGGCTGTATGTGCGCGACCATTGCAGCGCCATCCGCCGCGTGCTGGAGGCCGGCCAACTGGGCGAGACCTATAACGTGGGCGGCTGGAACGAGAAGGCCAATATCGACATCGTCAAGACCGTGTGCAGCTTGCTCGACGAGCTGCGCCCGCGCGCCGATGGCAAGGCCTATGCCGAGCAGATCACCTATGTGACCGACCGTCCCGGCCATGATCGCCGCTATGCGATCGATGCGCGCAAGCTGGAACGCGAGCTGGGCTGGAAGCCTGCCGAGACCTTCGAGACCGGCATTCGCAAGACCGTGCAGTGGTATCTGGCCAACCCCGAGTGGGTGGCCAACGTGCAGTCGGGCGCCTACCGTGACTGGGTGCAAAAGCAGTACACCGGCGAGGCTTTGGCATGAAGCTGCTGCTGCTGGGCAAGAACGGTCAGGTCGGCTGGGAGTTGCTGCGCAGTCTCGCGCCTTTGGGCGAGGTGATTGCGCTGGATCGCCAGAGCGTGAATGTGGATGGGAATGGCCTGTGCGGTGATGTCGGCGATCTGCAGACACTGGCGCAGACCATTCGCAGCGTGCGCCCGGATGTGATCGTCAATGCCGCAGCGCATACGGCAGTGGACAAGGCCGAGAGCGAGCCGGATCTGGCCTTGCGCCTGAACGCCGAAGCCCCTGAAGTCATGGCGCTGGAAGCCAAAAGCCTGGGCGCCCTGCTGGTGCACTACAGCACCGACTATGTCTTCGACGGCTCCGGCAGTGCGGCACGCAAGGAGGGTGATGCAACCGGGCCGCTATCGGTCTACGGTCGCACCAAGCTGGAGGGCGAGCAGCGGATTGCGGCCACGCATTGCCGTCATCTGATTTTTCGCACCAGCTGGGTCTATGCAGCGCGTGGCGGCAACTTTGCCAAGACCATGTTGCGTCTGGCGCAGGAGCGTGAAGCGCTCAGCGTGATCAACGATCAATGGGGGGCGCCGACCGGCGCCGATCTGATCGCCGATGTCACGGCCCATGCCGTGCGCCATGTGAGCGCTCATGACGGCGATGGCGGTCTCTACCATCTGGTTGCGGCAGGAGAAACCAACTGGCATGTCTATGCCAGCCATGTGATCGAGCGCGCCCAAAGCCTGCGACCGGATCTGGACTGGAAGGTGCAAAGCATTGCTGCCGTGCCGACCACGGCCTTCCCGACTCCGGCCGCGCGGCCCTTGAACTCGCGCCTGGATACGCAAAAGCTGCAAGCGGCCATGCAACTGCATCTGCCCGCATGGCAGCAAGGCGTGGAGCGCATGCTGCGCGAAATTCTGTAATTTTCAAATAACTCGCTTTAGGCGCTTATCTGCAAGGCGTTGGAAGCCATCCATTGATTCATCATGACGACACAGCGCAAAGGCATCATTCTGGCTGGCGGCTCCGGCACCCGCCTGCACCCCGCCACCCTGGCCATCAGCAAACAGCTGCTGCCCATCTACGACAAGCCCATGATCTACTACCCGTTGAGCACGCTGATGCTGGCGGGCATCCGGGACATTCTGATCATCAGCACCCCGCAGGACACGCCCCGCTTCCAGCAACTGCTGGGCGATGGCAGCCAGTGGGGCCTGAACCTCCAATATGAGGTGCAACCCAGCCCGGATGGCCTGGCCCAGGCCTTCCTGATTGGCGAGAAATTCCTCAATGGAGCGCCTAGTGCGCTGGTGTTGGGAGACAATATTTTTTACGGTCATGATTTCCAGCGCCTATTGAAGGATGCGGATGCCAAGGAGCACGGGGCGACGGTATTTGCGTATCACGTGCAAGATCCGGAGCGTTATGGCGTTGCTGAATTCGATGCCCAAGGACAGGTTCTCTCTTTAGAGGAAAAACCTGCCGTTGCGAAGTCCAACTATGCCGTCACGGGGCTGTACTTTTACGACGCCCGTGTGGTGGAGCTTGCCAAGTCTGTGAAGCCGTCGCCAAGAGGTGAGCTGGAGATCACTGATCTGAACAAGATTTATCTTGCGGATGGGGCCTTGAATGTGCAATTGATGCGCCGTGGCTATGCCTGGTTGGATACTGGAACCCATGATAGTTTGCTTGAGGCAGGCCAGTTCATTGCAACCTTGGAGCAAAGGCAGGGCCTGAAGGTCTCTTGTCCTGAGGAGATTGCTTTCCGTTCTGGCTGGATTGATGCTAGACAAATGGAGAAACTGGCTCAACCACTGTTGAAGAATGGATATGGGAAATATCTGATGCAATGTTTGAATAGTGTCCTATGAAAATAACTGAACTGGAGCTTTCTGGACTACTATTGATTGAGCCACGCTTGTCATTTGATGATCGCGGATTTTTTTTTGAAAGCTTCAGTAAGCGGGATTTCGAGGCAGTAACGGGGTCCCGGGTTGATTTTGTACAGGACAACCACAGCAAGAGCCATAAAGGAGTACTGAGGGGGCTGCATTATCAAATACCTTCATACGCTCAAGGAAAGCTGGTGCGGGTGGTCCGAGGCGCAGTTTGGGATGTAGCTGTAGATATCCGGAAGAGCTCAAAGACTTTTGGCCAATGGACTGCTCAGTTGTTGACAGAAGAGAATCATTTCCAGATGTGGATTCCTCCTGGATTTGCGCATGGATTTGTGACTCTTAGCGACTCTGCAGAATATCTGTACAAGACAACGGGCTACTATGACCGCAGTTCAGAGCGTGGGATAAGTTGGAATGACCCCGACATAGCTATTGCGTGGCCACAGCTCGATATCGACTTTTCCTTGTCCGAAAAAGATCAGCATCAGCCTGCATTCAAGCAGGCCGAACTGTTCGATTAAGTCTGGTCTGATTCGGCCATCTGCAGAAACGGCTGAATCAGCTGCGCATCGCGCCGCTCGCGCAGACAGTACAGGTATTCGGGAAGACTGGGAACCTCGCCTTGCAGGTCGAGAACGACGAGTTCAGGGTGGGCCGATGCTTCGTGCCGCGCAAAAATGCTGATGCCCATCTGGCGGATCACGGCTTCGCGTATGGACTCGCGGCTGGCAATTTCCAGGATCCGCTGCGGGCTGACCTGGGCCGCTTCCAGCATCTGCTCGGTCAGCTGCCGGGTCATGGAGCCGCGCTCGCGCAGGATCAGCGTGTTTTCTGCCAGATCCTTGATGGCTACGGACTTCTGCCCGGCCAGTGCATGTTGCCGGTGCACGACCAGGGCCAACGGGTCGCGCCCCAGCTCCAGGCGCAGCAGGCGCGGGTCGGTGTCCAGATGCGAAGAGGTTGCCAGATCCACCTGGTACTCGGCCAGCGCCTGAATCATCTGGCGCGAATTGCCGTTGACGATGCTCACCTCCACCAGCGCATATTGCTGCTGATAGCGCTTGACGATGTCCAGAACATAGTAGGGGGCGGTTGCACCTATGCGTAGCTGGCCCTGGTTGACATGGCCCGACTGGCGCAGCGCCGATTCGATCTGGGCCGACTGCAGCAGCAGCTTCTCTATTTCCGGCAGCAGCTTCAGGCCCGCATCGGTGATGGCCAGTCTTCCGCTCTGGCGCGTGAACAGCTCGACCTCATATTGCTCCTCCAAGGCCTTGATCTGCGCCGTGACCGTGGGCTGGCTCAGCCCCAGCTGGCGCGCTGCCTGGGTGATGCTGCCGAGGCGGGCAACCCAGAAAAAGGATTTGAGCTGTGTGGCAAACATGACAAGGTCTTCAAGAACGCGGTACCCGGATTTCAACATGAACGCAGCAGCCGGTAATGCGGATGAGCAGCTTTGATTTCAATAGCTTCTTGCGCATATACGCAATGCCTTTTAGGTGGTTTTATAAAGAAATATGAGACAGATAAGGCGTAAGTTGCTTTTGAATCAATAGCAGCGCGATGACTACAAAGTTTGCTGATGACGCCTTTGCCAGATTTCAGTTCTGTGACACAGGCGTTTCACAGTGAATTTCTACAGTTCCCTCATGTCGCAAACGGCCGCGTTGGTCGGGCGGCAACGATCAATCCAAGGGACTGTCATCCATGCGCCACGCTTTTGCACCCGCCACTCGCCGCTTCACCTTGATCGCCTTTTCCACGGTTGCCACGGCCTTGCTGGGCCTGGCATCCGCGGCCCACGCCAGGACCGATCTGCTGGTGTATTCGGCCCTGGAGGCCGATCAGATCAAGGCCTACAAAGCGGCTTTTGAAAAAGCCCATCCCGACATCGAGCTGAAGTTCGTGCGCGACAGCACGGGCATCATCACCGCCCGTCTGCTGGCCGAAAAGGCCAATCCCCAGGCCGATGTGATCTGGGGCGTGGCCGCCACTTCGCTGATGCTGCTGGACAAGCAAGGCATGCTGCAGCCCTATGCGCCCAGAAACCTGGCCAAGGTGCGCTCCACCATGCGCGATCCGGCAGCCACGCCGACCTGGGTGGGCATGGATCTGTGGTCGTCCGCCGTCTGCTTCAACACCGTGGAAGGCGGAAAGCGCAAGCTGCCCACGCCTGCCAGCTGGGCCGACCTGACCAGGCCCGAATTCAAGGGCTCGATCACCATGCCCCACCCGGCGTCCAGCGGCACGGGCTATCTGATGGTGGCCGCCTGGCTGCAGATGATGGGCGAGGACAAGGGCTGGGCCTATATGGATGCGCTGCACCAGAACATCGGCATCTACACGCACAGCGGCTCCAAGCCCTGCCGCCAGGCCGGCGCGGGCGAGTTCCCCGTGGGCCTGAGCTTTGAATACCGGGCCAACAAGACCAAGAAGGATGGTGCGCCCATCGACATCGTCTTCCCCAGGGAAGGCCTGGGCTGGGATGTGGAAGCCACGGCCATTCTGAAGACCAGCAAAAAGCAGGACGCGGCCAAGGCCCTGGCCGACTGGGCGGTGACGCCTGACGCCAACAAGCTCTACGCCGCCAACTTTGCCGTGCTGGCCCTTCCCGAGGCCCAGGAAAAGCACGAGTTCATTCCGGCCGATCTGGAAAAGCGCCTGGCCAGAAACGATTTCAACTGGGCTGCGGCCAATCGCGATCGCATTCTTTCCGAATGGAGCCGCCGCTACGAAGCCAAGGCGGAAAAAAAGTAATCACCCCCTGAGCGGCTTTGTCTGGGCGGCGCCGCCGCTTCCCCCTCTCTGGCGCTGCGCGCCGGAGGGGGGCACTGCCCTCGCTGCGGGGCGGCCCTTGTTCGGCAGTTCTGAGCTGGGTCAGCGCCAGTTCTACGCAGCAGGTCCTTGGAATTTTTTTGCACGTTGAAAGTGATTGCAGATGCTGCGCATAGAACATATCGCCAAGCAGTACAAAGACACCCCGGTGCTGCGCGACATTGGCCTGTTGGTGGAGGGCGGCGAGTTCGTCAGCCTGCTGGGCCCTTCGGGCTGCGGCAAGACCACGCTGCTGCGCATTCTGTGCGGCATCGAGCAGGCCGACGCGGGCCGCACTCTGTTTCAGGGCGAGGACATCACGCGCTGGCCCGCCGCGCGCCGAGGCTTTGGCGTGGTGTTCCAGAGCTACGCACTGTTTCCTAACCTGACGGCGGCCCAGAATGTGGCGTTTGGTCTCAGGGGCCAGCCTGCGGCGCAAGTGCAGGCCCGGGTGCAGGAGATGCTGGCTCTGGTAGGTCTGGGTGCGCAGGCGCATCGCTATCCGGCGCAATTGTCGGGTGGCCAGCAGCAGCGCATTGCGCTGGCCCGCGCACTGGCGCCACGCCCGCGTCTGCTGTTGCTGGACGAGCCGCTGTCCGCGCTCGATGCCCAGGTGCGCACCGAGCTGCGCAGCGAAATCCGCCAGTTGCAGCGCCAGTTGGGCATTGCCTGCGTGATGGTCACGCACGACCAGGAAGAAGCGCTCTCCATGGCCGACCGCGTGGTGCTGATGCACCAGGGCCGTATCGAGCAGCAGGGCTCGCCCGAGCAGCTTTACGCCAAGCCGGTCAGCCACTTTGCGGCCGGTTTTGTGGGCCGCATGAATTTGCTGCCCGCCGTGGCCGAGTCGGGCGACGCGGTGCGCGTGGGCGAGGGACGGCTTGAATGCAGCACTGCCGGCTTTGAGGACGGTGATGCCTTGCTGGTAGGTGTGAGGCCCGAAAGCGTGGTGCTGCACCCGGCCCAGCCCGCAGCACTGCCCAATCTGTTTCGCGCGCGGGTGGTCGAGACCTCGTTCCTGGGCTCGCTGGTCCTGGTGCGCGTGTTCAGCCCCACGCTGCAATGCCAGATCGATGTGCAATGGCCGCTGCGCCATGACGCGCGTCTGCCCGACTGGCTGCAGGGCGAGGTGTTGCTGGAGTTGCCGGCTGCCGCGCTGCAGTCGCTGGCAGCGCCAGAGATTTTGCGAAAGGCGGCATAAGCATGGATGCCTCTTCTTCCGCGCTGCCCGTGGGGAGCTATGCGCCCGCAGCGGAATCACGTCGGCAGCAAGGCACCGGCCCTGCGGCGCCGCGGCAAACGCGTTTTTTCGATTGGGAAAAGCTGTGGCTGGGCCTGTCGGTGCTGGGCCTGCTGGGCGCGCTGCTGGTGGCCATTGCACTGCCCGTGGGGGCGCTGCTGGGCCACAGCTTTGTGTCGGCCGATGGCAAGTTCTCGGGCCTGGCCCAGTACCTCGCCTATGCACGCACGCCGGGCGTAGGCCAGTCGCTGTTCAACAGCCTGTGGCTGTCTGCCTTCAGCAGCACCTTGTGTGTGGCCCTGGCCTATGGCTATGCTTATGGCGTGATGCGCAGCTGCATGCCGCTGGCCAGGTTCTTTCGCGCCATCGCCCTGGTGCCTCTGCTGGCGCCGTCGCTGCTCATGGCCATCAGCCTGATCTATCTGTTTGGCGCCCAGGGTCTGCTCAAGAGCTGGCTGCTGGGCGGCACGGCCTACGGCCCGTTTGGCATCATTCTCGGCTCGGTGCTGTGGACGTTTCCGCATGCGCTGATGATTCTGTGCACCACGCTGGCCTCGGGCGATGCGCGCCTGTATGAGGCCGCCGCCACGCTGGGCGCGGGGCGCTGGCGCAGCTTCTG
The DNA here is from genome assembly GCF_053615495.1 of Comamonas sp. HJ-2. Taxonomy (NCBI): domain Bacteria; kingdom Pseudomonadati; phylum Pseudomonadota; class Betaproteobacteria; order Burkholderiales; family Comamonadaceae; genus Comamonas; species Comamonas sp. HJ-2. Next base: position 29,563 of record NZ_JBSIFD010000021.1, read on the forward strand.
CCAGGTCACGCTGCCAGCCAGCCGCTATGGGCTGATGATTGCCTGGATTGTGGTGTTCGTCCTGGTGGTCACCGACTTTGGCGTGCCCAAGGTGATTGGCAGCAACACGCAGATGCTGGCCACCGATATCTACAAGCAGGTGATTGGCCAGCAGAACCTGTCCATGGGTGCCGTGGTGGCCATGCTGCTGCTGGTGCCTGCGGGCCTGGCCTTTGCGGCCGAGCGCCATTTGCGTGCCCGGCAGGCCGCTGCCATGAGCGTGCGGGCCGTGCCTCTGGTGCCGCAGCCCTGTGCGCCGCTCGACCGTGCGCTGCTGGTGTATTGCAGCCTGATGGCTTTGGCGCTGCTGGCGGTGATGGGCGTGGCCGTGCTGGCATCCCTGGTCAGCTTCTGGCCCTATAACCTGACGCTGACCTTCAGGAACTACCAGTTCGACCTGATGGATGGTGGCGGCTGGGCCAGTTACGCCAACTCGCTGACCATGGCCGTGGCCACGGCGGCGACAGGCGCGCTGCTGAGCTTTCTGAGCGCGTATCTGGTGGCCAAGCCCACGGGTTGGGGCCGCGCGCGCCAGTGGCTGCACGCGGTGGCCACGCTGCCCATGGCGGTGCCCGGGCTGGCGCTGGGTCTGGGCTATATCCTGTTCTTCAATGCGGGCGGCAATCCGCTGCACTTTCTGTACGGGTCCATGGGCATTCTGGTGCTGTGCACGGTCGCGCATTTTTTCTCGGTGGCGCACATCACCCAGCTCACCGCCTTGCAGCAACTGGATGCCGAATACGAACGCGTGGCCGATTCCATGGGCCTGCCGTTCTGGACGCTGCTGTGGCGCGTGCACCTGCCCGTGTGCCTGCCTGCGGTGATGCAGGTGGCGGGCTACTTCTTCGTGAATGCCATGACTACGGTGTCGGCCGTGGTCTTCTTGTACTCGCCCGAAACCACATTGGCCTCGGTGGCCGTGCTGGCCATGGATGACGCGGGCGATATCGCTCCCGCCGCCGCCATGGCCACGCTGATCTTCGCGACTGCGGCCGCCGGTCGCCTGCTGATTGCGCTGCTGGATGCCTGGCTGCAGCGGCGTACCCAGCACTGGCGCCAGCGCTGAGGACTTTCTCCACATCACTTGATTCTCCGAACGTCTCTTGCTGCATCGCCTTGGCGCTGCGGCAGGGACTTGGCTTGTCTGCTTTTTCTGTAACGCTATGAAAAATTACGATCTGATCGTCGTCGGCGCCGGCATTGTCGGCCTGGCCCATGCCTATACCGCTGCCACGCGCGGCCGCTCTGTGCTGGTGATAGAGCGCGACGGCGCCTGCCTGGGGGCATCGATTCGCAACTTCGGCTTTGTCACCATCACCGGCCAGCGCGCCGGTGCCCATTGGCAGCGCGCCATGCGCTCACGCGATGTCTGGGCAGAGATTGCCCCCAAGGCCGGTATAGATGTCCTGCATGCCGGCCTGTGGCTGACGGCTCGCCGTCCTGCTGCCGCTGCAGTGCTTGAAGCCTTTATGCACACCGAAATGGGCGCAGGTTGTGAACTGCTGACGCCAGCCCAGGCCGCGGCGCGCCACCCGGCGCTGCGCACCGACGGGCTGCAGTCCGTGCTCTACAGTCCGCATGAGCTGCGCGTGGAGTCGCGCACCGCCATCCCGCAACTGGCCCTGTGGTTGCAGCAGGATCTGGGAGTGGATTTTCGCTTTGGCGAAAGCGTGACGGAGGTGGCAACGCCGCGCGTGACCACCTCGCGTGGCCGCTATCACGCCGAACGTGTGGTGGTCTGCAACAACGCCGATCCAGGTGGGCTGTTTGCAGGCGAATGGACTGACAACAAAGTGCAGCTGTGCCAGTTGCAGATGCTGCGCGTCAAGCCGCAAGCGGGCTTCAAGCTCGAAGGATCGGTCATGGGGGATCTGAGCCTGGTGCGCTACGAGGGCTATAGCGCGCTGCCCGAAGCCGCAGCATTGCGCGCCGAGCTGGAGCGCGAGGAGGCCGACAGCCTGAAGCACGGCATCCACCTGATCGCCGTGCAAAGCGCCGATGGTTCGCTGGTGGTCGGCGATTCGCACCACTACGGCAGCGCGCCCCAGCCTTTTGCCAGCGAAGCTGTCGACCAGCTCATGCTGCGGCATATGCACGAGGCGCTGCATATCGACAAGGCCCAGGTTGTGGAGCGCTGGACGGGCATCTACCCCTCCAGTGCCGAAGCCCCTTGTTTTGTCAAAGCGCCCGATGCCGCGACACGTGTGGTGGCAGTGACCAGCGGCTCGGGCGCGAGCACGGCGTTTGGTCTGGCCGAAGAAGTGTGGAAGGCCTGGTAGCTGCTACGGATTGAATAGCTGCTGGCGCTTGTAGGTTCTTGAATTTCAAGAAAATGAATTCAGAATCTTTATCTATCAAGTGTAAGTAGCTATCAAAGAATGAGCATCACTGCTGCACGAACAGCGGCGCAATCAGCATGACGAGCAGGATGGCGGCCAGTACGGCAAATAGGATCTTGACCCAGCTGTAAGGCCGCTCGCCCGCAATCTGACCGGTATAGCCATTGGCCACGATCTGGTAGGTCTTGCTGCCATAGGTGTAGCCGACCAGCCAGACCGGCACCAGCGTGTGCTTGAAGCTGCGGCCCGAGTATTGGCGCTGGACCTGCAGATTGCGCTGAGTGTCTCCAGGAACCTCGCGCGAGCACATGCTGCGCAGCTGGCTGTCCATGTCTTCTTCGTTGATTCTGGCGGCATTGGATAGGTCCACCTGGTAGCGCTCCACTGTCCAGCCTCGCACGAACTCCGGGCTGTAGGGCTTGAGGTCGGTAGTGGTCGGGAAGGGCTCCACCTGGCGCAGCAGATGGGCGTGCACGCCCACGGTGCCCGGCACCAGCTCATCGTCGAAGAAATGCTGCAAGCTGCCCGATGCCGGCTCCCAGCGCACATGCTGGACCTGGCGGGTCTGCAGATTGCCGTTGCCGTCGCGATAGGACTCGGTGGTGTAGTAGTAATAGCCGGCCTCTGCCCACCACTGCGCGCTGGCATGGGCGTCAAAGGTCCAGTAAGGCAGATAGACGCCGTGCAGGGTGTCCGTCAGCGCGGCGCTCTTGAGCTTGCTGGGCGCAAACCAGCGGCTGCCATACCACTGGCGGATCTTGTCGCGAATCTGTCCGTCGCTGATCTTGAACGGCAGAATGCTCTGCGGCGTGATGGCGTCGCTGCGCTCCTCATGGGCGACGATGGCCGGCGAGCCGCAGAAGTCGCAGCGCTGGGCCACGTTCTTGCCGAGAAACACCGAGATGGCGCGGCAGTTCTGGCACTGCACCTCATAGCGCTCGTCCGATCCCCAGCCGCGACCGCTGGCCGGGTTGCGCAAGGCATCGGCCAGATCCTGCTCCACGACGGCGCGTCCCAGCTCGGGCTGCGTCTGCTCGCTCCAGGGAACGACGGTGCCGCAGTATGGACATCTGAGCGACTGGGCCTTGGCATTCCACTCCAGATTGCCGCCGCATTCGGGGCAGACATGCTTGCCCACCATGGAAGGGGGCGCCGTCTCGGAGACAGGGGTGAATGAAGAACCGGAAGAGCGAGAAGAAGCAGGTGTGGCCACGGCAAAAACGGGTTCAGGCGGCAACAGCGGCGGGATGGGTTTCGTAGAAGGTCACGCAGTTGCCATCCTCGTCGAGAAGACTGAATTCCTGGGTGCCCCAGGGCTGCTGGCGCAGACCGCCATTGGGGTGAACCGCATTCTCGGCCAGGCATTGCGCATGAAGGGCGGCAATTCCCGCCACCTGGATGCGGCAGCTGGTCTGCCTGGGAATCTCCGGGTCCTGGCAGGCCCAGAAATGCAGCTCCAGGCCGCCCAGCGAGACGATGGCGTACTCGCCGGGCTGGGCGTAAATGGTTCTGGCGCCCAGCACGCGGGCGTAGAAAGCCACGGTGCGCGCCATGTCCAGCGATGCCAGCACCGGAGTGGTGCTGATGAAAACCGGTTTGTGTTCATTCATGACGTGCACCCCGATGCCATGGATTGCGGATCAGCCGCGCAGGAACTCGTCCAGCGCAGCCTGGGCGATGCGCCACTGGCTGCCGATCTGGCGGGCCTTGAGGTTGCCGGCCTGGATTTCGGCCATCACATCGGCCTCGGCCACGCCCAGCACCTGGGCCGCCTGGGCGGGAGTCAGCACCTGCAGGCCGGCGGCGGCCGGGGCGGCAGGCGTCTGGGCGGCAGGCGTCTGGGCGGCTTGGGCTGCGGCCGGCGAGAAGGGGTCTGCCACAGCTGCGGCCGGGGCGCCTGCAGCGCCACCGCCTTGCATGCCCTTCATCATTTCCTGAGCCATGCCGAAGCCCATGGCCATGGTGGCCGGAATGGTGGCCGCCGCAGCGCCTTCGCCGCCATTGGCCATGGCCTGGCCCATCTGGTACTTCACATAGTCGTTGAGGTTGCCGATGGCGCCCATGCTGGAGCGCTTGTCGATGGCCTGCTCCACTTCGGGCGGCACGGAAACGTTCTCCAGCAGGAAGCTGGTGATTTCCAGGCCGTATTTCTCGCTGACGGCCGGGTTGATGAGCTGCAGCAGCGCGTCGCCCAGCTCGCTGTAGCGCTGGGCCACATCGAGTGCCGGCACCTGAGCCTTGGCCAGTGCCTCGGAGAAGATGCTGACGATGCGCGAGCGCATGGTGTCGGCAAACTCGTCGATGCGGAAGTTCTGGTCCGTGCCCGCCACTTCCTTGAGGAACAGGGCGGCGTTGGTGATGCGGAAGTCATAGGTACCGAAGGCGCGCAGACGGATCACGCCAAAGTCCTTGTCGCGCATCATGATGGGGTTGGAGGTGCCCCATTTGTTGCCGGTGAACAAGCGCGTGTTGATGTAGTAGACATCGCACTTGAAGGGCGAGTTGAAGCCGTACTTCCAGCCGCGCAGCGTGGACAGAACCGGGATGTTCTGCGTGGTCAGCAGGTGGCGGCCCGGGTTGAACAGGTCTGCGAACTGGCCTTCGGAGACGAACTGCACCTGCTGCGACTCACGCACGATGAGTTGGGCGCCGTTCTTGATTTCCTTGTCTTCATCGGGCCAGCGATACGACAGCGTGTCGCGCGAATCATCGGTCCATTCGATGATTTCGATCAGTTGCTTGGTGATGATTTTCATGAAATCCATGACGTGCTCCGAATGAGGATGACGGGAAAGGAATCATTCTAGGAGGCAAACCGCAGCAGCCGGTTCCGGGATGCATGGCAGTTGCGCGGAAATTGTTAAAAAGTGAGCGCACTGCGCTCGTTATCCAATGGTTTCATGGTCTATTGATGCTGAAACTGTCTATTCATGGGTGGTAAGTGCTAGCGTTTTGCTTTTCACATTTTGAAATCACTGGCTGGGCCGTTTCGTGAAAATGCCCGCTGTGGGGCTGCGCAGACAGACTACGCCCGTGATCAGTGGCACAGACTTAGAATCTACCGCTTATGCGGTCGATACCGCCCAGAACACCTCTTAATGAAGATGCCGCCCGCAATCGCCAGTGATTGCTGACGCGCGAACGTATACAAGTCATGCTGACCTTCCAACAAATCATTCTGAAACTGCAGTCCTACTGGGCCGAACAGGGCTGTGCATTGCTCCAGCCCTATGACATGGAAGTCGGCGCCGGCACTTCGCACACCGCGACCTTTCTGCGCGCCATCGGCCCCGAGCCCTGGAAGGCCGCCTATGTGCAGCCCAGCCGTCGTCCCAAGGACGGTCGCTACGGCGAGAACCCCAACCGCCTGCAGCACTACTACCAGTTCCAGGTCGTGCTCAAGCCCGCTCCCGACAATATTCTCGAGCTGTACCTCGGCTCGCTCGAAGCCCTGGGCTTCGATCTGAAGAAGAACGACATCCGCTTTGTCGAGGACGACTGGGAAAACCCCACGCTGGGCGCCTGGGGCCTGGGCTGGGAAGTCTGGCTCAACGGTATGGAAGTGACCCAGTTCACCTATTTCCAGCAGGTCGCCGGCATCGACTGCAAGCCCGCCACCGGCGAAATCACCTACGGCCTGGAACGTCTGGCCATGTATCTGCAGGGCAAGGAGTCGGTGTACGACCTGGTCTATACCGACGGCCTGTCCTACGGCGACGTGTTCCACCAGAACGAAGTGGAGCAGTCCACCTACAACTTCGAGCATTCGAATGCAGAGTTCCTGTTCAGCGCCTTTGCGGCCCACGAAGGCACGGCCAATCAGCTGATCGACGCCCAGCTGGCGCTGCCCGCCTATGAGCAGGTGCTCAAAGCCGCCCACACCTTCAACCTGCTGGACGCCCGTGGCGCCATCTCGGTGACCGAGCGCGCTGCCTATATCGGCCGTATCCGCAACCTGGCCCGCGCCGTGGGCAAGAGCTATCTGGACAGCCGCGCGCGCCTGGGCTTCCCCATGGCGCCCAAGGCCCATGCCGACGAGGTGCTGGCCGAGCTGGCCAAGGCCGCAGAGCAGGCAGCCAAGAAAGCCGCATAAGCGGCTTCAGGCTTCATTTCGACCCATATCCCAAAATTTCAGCGGCCAGCCTGGATCTAGCAAGCGCTGGCGGCTATCAAGATCATCATGAACGCATCGAATCTACTGGTTGAACTGTTTGTCGAAGAGCTGCCGCCCAAGGCACTGCAAAAGCTCGGCGATGCTTTTGCCGCTGTCATCTTCGAGCAGCTCAAGGCCCAGGGACTGCTGGCATCGACCGAGTCGCGCCTGACGGCCTACGCGTCGCCCCGCCGTCTGGCCGTGCACATCACCGAAGTGCTGCCCCAGGCCGAAGACAAGGCTGTCTCGCAAAAGCTGATGCCTGTCTCGGTGGCGCTGGATGCCGAAGGCAAGCCCACGGCGGCACTGCTCAAGAAACTGGCGGCCCTGGGGGCCGACGAATCCGCAGTGGCCGCTCTGAAGCGCCAGGGCGAAGGCAAGGCCGAAGCCCTGTTCTACGAATCCACGGCCAAGGGCGTGCTGCTGACCGATGGCGTGCAAAAGGCGCTGGACGAAGCGCTGGCCAAGTTGCCCATCCCCAAGGTCATGCGCTACCAGTTGCAGGACGGCTGGACCAGCGTGCACTTTGTGCGCCCGGCCCACGGCCTGGTCGTGATGCATGGCACCCAGGTGCTGATCGGCGTGAAGGCCCTGGGCCTGACCGCCGGCGCTGCCACGCATGGTCACCGCTTTGAAGCCGCTGTGGACCCCGTGGTTATCCAGAACGCCGACAGCTATGCCGAGCAACTGCGTGAAGAGGGCGCCGTGATCGCCAGCTTTACCGAGCGCCGTGCCGATATCGCCCGCCAACTGCAGGCGGCTGCCGAACGCATTGGCGGCGACGTGCGCCCCATCGACGACCCGGCCCTGCTGGACGAGGTGACGGCCCTAGTCGAGCGCCCCAATGTGCTGGTCTGCGAATTCGAGAAGGAATTCCTGGCCGTGCCCCAGGAATGCCTGATCCTGACCATGAAGGCCAACCAGAAGTACTTCCCGCTGCTGGACGCCAATGGCAAGCTGACTCATCAATTCCTGATCGTCAGCAACATCCAGCCCCAGGACGCGTCGGCCGTGGTCGGCGGCAACGAACGTGTGGTGCGCCCCCGTCTGGCCGACGCCAAGTTCTTCTTCGACCAGGACCGCAAGAAGACCCTGGCCAGCCGCGTAGAGCAACTGGACAAGGTGGTCTATCACAACAAGCTGGGCACCCAGGGCGAGCGCATCGCGCGCGTACGCGCCATCGCCAAGAGCATTGCCCAGCAGCTGGGCAACTCCGAGCTGGGCCGTCTGGCCGATCAGGCTGCCATGCTGGCCAAGACCGATCTGGTCACCGACATGGTGGGCGAGTTTCCCGAGCTGCAAGGCATCATGGGCCGCTACTATGCCCAGAACGACGGCCTGGATGTGGCCGTGGCCGATGCCATCGAAGACCACTACAAGCCCCGCTTTGCCGGCGACGAACTGCCGCGCGGCGATGTCGGCGTCATCGTGGCCCTGGCCGACAAGCTCGAAACCCTGGTCGGCATGTTCGGCATCGGCAACCTTCCCACCGGCGACCGCGACCCCTTCGCCCTGCGTCGTCATGCACTGGGCGTGATCCGCATGCTGGTCGAAAAGGATCTGGAGCTGGATCTGGAAACCCTGCTGGTCAGCACCTTGCCCGCCTTTGGCGACAAGATCCAGGACGCCACGCCCCAGCTGGTCGAATTCATCTACGACCGCCTGGCCAATATGTTCCGCGAACAAGGCTACAGCGCCCAGGAAGTGGAGGCCGTGCTGGCCCTGCAACCCCAGCGCCTGTCCGACGTGCAAAAGCGCCTGGAAGCCGTGCGCGCCTTTGCGACCCTGCCCGAGGCTGCTGCCCTGGCTGCTGCCAACAAGCGTGTGGGCAATATCCTGAAGAAGGCCGAAACCGACGTTCAGCCCCAGGTGAACGAAGCGCTGCTGGTGGAGCAGGCTGAAAGAGACCTGTATACAGTGCTGCAGCAGGTGGCGCCCAAAGCCCAGCAACAGTTTGCAGCAGGTGATTACACCGCCAGCCTGCAAACACTGGCAGCATTGCGTGAGCCTGTCGATGCCTTCTTTGAGCATGTGATGGTGAATACAGAGAATCTGAAATGCAGAGAAAACAGACTAAACCTATTGCTTTCACTGCACCAATCTATGAACAAAGTTGCAGATTTGTCTTGGATCTGAAATGAAAAAAGAAATATATGTGACGCAACCCTCTTTACCTCCTCTGGAGGAGTTCATTCCTTATTTGGAGAGAATATGGGAGAGCAAGGTTCTGACAAACGGTGGTGATTTTCATAAGAAACTGGAAGAGGCCTTATGTTCTTATTTAGGGGTTAAATATATATCTCTATTTAATAATGGAACATCTGCATTAGTGACAGCACTTCAGGCTTTGAATTTGAAGGGCGAAGTAATTACCACACCATACTCATTTGTGGCAACGGCCAATGCCATCGTTTGGAATAATCTCAAACCTGTGTTTGTGGATGTTGATAAAGAAACTCTAAATATAGATCCATTAAAAATTGAAGCGGCCATTACAGAGAGAACTTCTGCAATATTACCAGTGCATTGTTACGGAAACCCATGCGATGTTGATGCGCTCGAAAATCTGGCTTCAAGGTATGGATTGAAAGTTATTTATGATGCTGCCCATGCTTTTGGCGTGAAGAAAATTAGTGGTAATAGTGTTTTAAATTATGGGGATCTCTCCATTCTAAGTTTTCATGCTACAAAAGTTTTTAATACTTTCGAAGGCGGTGCTATCGTATCGCATGATAAAGCGACGAAAGATTGCATTGATCAACTTAAGAATTTTGGATTTATAAATGAAAGCTCACTCGTACATGCAGGGCTTAATGGGAAGATGAGTGAAGTCAATGCTGCATTTGGGATGTTGCAGCTATCAAAAGTAGATAAAGAAATAGAAAAGAGAAGATTGATTAGTGAAAGATACAAGACGCGCTTGAATAAAGTCAATGGAATCAATTGCGTTGATTTTTTGGTAGGTTGGGAAAGTAATTTTTCATATTTTCCTATCCTTGTTGAGGATAACTATCGAATGAGTAGAGATGAACTTCATTCGAAGCTGAAAAGCAATAATATCAACGCTAGAAAATATTTCTCCCCATTGATTAGTGATTTCGAATTCTATAGAAAAGAGTGTGGTAGTGATTATATTCAGGCTTCATGCATTTCAAGAAAAATATTGTGCTTACCTATTTATTCAAATCTTGAATCAGATATCCAAGATAAGATAATTAACCTTATCGAGTTCTGAATTAATTTGGACATTTTGTGTCGTTAAAAAAAAATATAATTGTTAGCTATATAAGCCAAATATATGTGGCTATTATTGGTATTTTAATGGTCCCAGTATATATCTCGTATATGGGGGCTGAAATTTATGGGTTGATTGGGTTCTTCGCAATGTTGCAAATGTGGTTTCAGCTCTTGGATATGGGACTGACTCCGACGATGGCTCGTGAAACTGCTAAATTTCGAGGGGGGGGAGTTGAAAAAAGAAAAATATGGGCATTGCTAAGAACTTTGGAAGTTGTTTTTCTTTTTATCGGTTTGGTTGGGTTTTTTTTAGTTTATTTATTTTCTGATTTCATTTCTTCTAAATGGTTGAAAATAAATTCTTTAAATGTTTATGATGTGAATGAAGCCATCGTTTTGATGGGCGGAGCAATTGTTTTTCGATGGATGAGCGGGCTCTACAAAGGAGTTGTAAGTGGATTTGAAAAAATTTCATGGCTCGGTTGGTTTAATATATTAATAGCTTCCTTGAAATTTGTAGCTGTGCTTCCTGTTATTTTATTACTTGGGGGGTCACCATTTATTTTCTTTTCTTATCAGTTAATAATAGCATTTATTGAAATGTTGTTTTTGCTGTTTAAAAGCTACAGAGAAATGCCTAAGAGAAATTGTGAGAAGCGATTTTTTTTCGATGTTTCTTCATTGCGTGATGTTGTCAGATTCTCTTCCTCAATTGCATTCACCAGCAGTGTTTGGATCATCATTACTCAATCTGATAAGTTGATACTTTCGAAAGTGCTGACGTTAAGTGATTATGGAGTTTTTACAGTAGCCGTTTTAGCGGCTAGCGGAGTACTGGTAGCAAGTACTCCTGTGAGCTCTGTATTGATGTCTCGCTTGACTGTTTTAGCAACTCAGTCTAAAGAGGATGAGTTCCTGAGTGTTTACAGAAAAATGACGCAATTGGTATGTGTTGGTGCACTATCCATTGCAGTAGTTCTCACTATTTTTTCAAAACAAGTACTCTTGGCCTGGACAGGGGATAAAAATATTGCGGAAAATGCTTATCAAGTTCTTTCCTTATATGCTTTAGGTAATGGGATTTTGGCATTAACCGCCTTCCCATATTACTTGCAATATGCTAAAGGCGACTTGAAACTTCATCTACTAGGAAATGTGATATTTGTTTCTTTCCTAATCCCATTAATAATTGCATTTTCATATTATTTTGGTGCAATTGGTGCAGGTTGGGTTTGGTGCTTATCGAATCTGATCTATTTTTTATTTTGGGTTCCAAAAGTACATCATAAATTCTTTAAAAATCTCCATGCCAATTGGATTTTGATTGACATACTACCTATATTGGCTGGGTCATCTAGCGTGGCGCTTTTTATTTTTTACTTCATGAGATTTTCTGAAGGTAGATGGTATTTGATTTTTGAGCTATTCATTATTGGAATTTCTGTTCTTGTTGTATCGGTAATTTCATCTGCATATTTCATTGCAAAAATAGGAAATATCTTGTGCCTCAAAAAATAAAACTATCAATTTGCATCGTGACGTTTAATCATGAGAAATTCATTTATGAATGTTTGGATAGTGTGGTCAAACAAGAAGTGAATTTTTCTTTTGAAGTTATTGTTGCTGATGATTTTTCTCAGGATAAAACAAGAGAAATAATTGTTGATTTTCAAAAAAAATACCCGAAAATAATTAAACCAATATTCAGGAAAGAGAACATTGGTTCAGTCCATAATTACATGGATGCGCATTCCAAAGCTGTCGGAGAATATATTGCTCATGTTGATGGAGATGACTTCTTGCTGCCGTCTAAGCTCCAATTGCAGGTAGATAGATTCGATAGCGATCCATCATTAAATATAGTATGGCATCGTATGATGTTTTTTAACGCAGAAAGAAATATAAAAGTACCTCATCCCGATGTTAAATCACCATTTATAGATAGAAAGTTTTCAAGGCGAGATCTCATGCTCTATGGAACTGTTGGTTCCCATAGTTCCATGATGTACCGTAAAGAAAATTTTTCATTGAGATATAAAGATTTTGCTGCGTTAGATTGGCTCATCGCCGTTGACGTGATTGGAGATGGTTACGGCATCGTGATGCCTGAAGTTTTAGGTGCTTACAGAGTACATGCACATGGAATGTCGGGTGGGGCATCTGCAAATTACAAAATTAGAGAGCTTTTTTGTAATTGTCAGTTAGAAGCAATAAAAAGGTTTCCTGAGTTTAAATCAGAAATAGCGGCAAGAGCGTTTGTTCTAATGTTGGCTGACTTAAAATCGAAAAAATGGTTTTTTACAAAATCATTGAAAGTTCTTCTGAAGTCAATGAGAATTCCTAGAATTGATTTTATTTTTGAAATCATAAATTTCTATAATTTTTCTAAATTGCCATCGGAGTTTAAAATCTAATTTTATTATGCGATTAGATAAATGTTTTTATGTGATTTTCGTTATTGTTCTGGCATTTATATGCGGAAATAGAGGGGTGGATGTTGGCACGGATACTGAAAATTATATTAATTATTTTATTAATTTGCATCAAGAAATTCAGCATGCTGATCAGGCAAGATTGGAGCCGGGATTCTACTTTTTTACCAAATTCTGCTCACTTATAATTAGCTCACCTTCAGTATTTCTTTCGATAATATTTTTTATTCAGTTTATTGGGTTTTCAGGTCCGTTTTTCAGGAGAAGTGATTTATTTAAAAACTATTATTTTTTGGCGATTATTTGGTTGTCATTTCCTTTTTTTTATTCTGTCTCTTTAAATGTTCTGCGTCAGGGAATGGCCTTCTTTTTTGTCGTTTATGCATTTGATAGATTTCTTGTTGGTGAAAAAAAATGTGCATATTTGATGGCGTTTTTTGCAATGCTTTTTCATTATGTCTCATTTGTCTATATTTTAAGTATTAAGTTTAGTCAGCTTGGATTCAAGCCTCTGGTTTTTATTTTTATTCTTTCTGTAATCATGTCATTTCTTAATCTGCAAGAATATGTAGTTTCATTGATTTCGATGGTGCTGTCGAATTTTGGAATCGATGAATATTATTTGAACTATTTCAGTGGTTTGAATTCATCAGATTATGAAAATGGGTTCAAATTGATTTTTCTCTTGGCGATATCTGCACCGATGATTTTGTATTTGTTTTTTTTCAAGAAGTTCTCAAAAAGCAGTGAATTTTTGATGAAAAATTACATAATTCTTTCTTCTATTTATTTTTTATTTACTAATATTCCTTATAGCGATAGATTTGCGTTGGCAGCATGGTTGATTTTGCCATTTATCATGATTGATTTTTTTCGCTTTCGAAAGAATGCAATTAATATAATTTTCTTATTTTCATCGCCTATTTCAGTGTTGATTTTTTTAAGCTATAACCAAATAATTTGAAATGATGAAAATAGCAATCATTACAAGTCATGCTAATTCATTGGTGAATTTTAGAAGCCATTTGATAGTAGACTTGCACCGAAATGGCCTGGATGTTTTTGCATTGGCTCCGGATTTTAATGAAGAAATAAAAAACAAAATCTGCTCTCTGGGGGCAACACCTGTTGATATCAGAATGAACCGAGCGGGTATGAATCCATTCGAGGATTTAATATCAACTATCCAAATTTATTGGAAATTAAAAAAATTAAAAATTGATATTGCATTTTCATATTTCATAAAACCAGTTGTTTTTGGGATAACGGCCGCGTGGCTAGCAAAAGTCCCACGACGCTATTCCATGATCGAAGGATTAGGATTTGTTTTTACTGAATCCTCCGATAATAAAAATGGAATAATAAGATTATTTCTGAAATTCATAGTGAAAAATTTATATAAATTTTCTTTGTCATTGACAGATAAAGTTATTTTCTTGAATCCTGATGATATCAATGAATTCTCTAACCAAGGAATTGTAGATCCCCGGAAGACTTTTCTTCTTGGGGGAATTGGAGTTGATCTGGATACCTGGAGATACTCTACTCCTAAAATAGAACCTGTCACATTTTTAATGGTTTCTCGCTTGTTGAAGGAAAAAGGGATTAGAGAATATGTTGCCGCAGCAAAGCTAGTGAAAGAGAAATATCCGAAATGCAGATTCATTTTGCTTGGAGGCCAGGATGATAATCCCGGGTCTATCTCAAAAGAAGACGTAGACGCTTGGGCTAAAGAAGGATGCGTTGAATGGCATGGGCATGTCTCTGTAGCTCCATGGATGCAGCAAAGCAGCGTCTTTGTGCTGCCCTCTTACCGGGAGGGTGTGCCCTTGAGCACTCAGGAAGCGATGGCATCGGGACGTGCAATTATCACAACGGATGTGCCTGGGTGTCGCGAAACAGTGATTGATGGATTAAATGGATACTTGATTCCTTCCAAGGACCATGTAAAATTGGCCGATGCCATGACTAGGTTTATTGAAGACACTGATTTAATTTTTACTATGAGCTTGGAAAGCCATAATATGGCGAAAGATAAATTCGACGTCAAGAAAAAAAATGAAAAGCTACTAAGCATTATTTTGAGTAAATAATATGAAGCGATTTTTTGAAATATTGCTGATTTTGATAGTTCTGATACCTGTTGGAGTCATACTAATTATTCTGGGTGTCTTGGTTAGAATTAACTTAGGGGCCCCTGTGTTTTTTAAACAGAAAAGAGCGGGTAAAGACGGTCAGCAGTTCGAGATGATAAAATTCCGAACAATGAGAGAGTCTTATGATTCGAGTGGAGTGCCTTTGCCGGATGCTCAAAGAATGACATCTTTCGGGAATTTTCTTCGCTCTAGTAGCTTGGATGAATTACCAGAATTATGGAATGTTTTGAAGGGTGAAATGAGTTTAGTGGGGCCTAGGCCGCTTTTGATGCAATACTTACCCTTGTACTCAAAAGAGCAGGCTCGTAGACATGAGGTGAAGCCTGGTATAACTGGGTGGGCTCAAGTCAATGGTCGAAATAATATTGGCTGGGATGAAAAATTCGCTCTTGATGTTTGGTATGTTGACAACCGAAGTTCATTCCTTGACGTGAAAATATTATGGCTTACCATAAAAAAAGTACTTATCCGAGATGGAATCTCATCTGAAGGGAATGCTACTATGAGTGAATTTACTGGAAGCAAGAAAAATGAGGAAAATAAATGATAAATATTTATTCTCGCATTAAAGAAATTTCCATTTTTACACCAGAAAATAAACTCACAAATAAAGAGTTGTCGGATATTTACCCTGATTGGTCGGAAAATAAGATTTTTGAAAAAACTGGAATAAAATCCAGACCTATAGCCGACGAAGGCCAAACAGCCGGCGATCTTGCATATGGAGCTGCTAAAAATATCTTTGATAATACGTCGACAAAACCTGGAGATGTAGATTTTTTAATTCTCTGCACTCAAGCTCCAGATTATTTTTTACCGACGACGGCATGTCTTCTGCAAGAGAGATTGGGTCTAAATAAAAATATAGGGGCACTTGATGTAAATTTGGGTTGCTCAGGTTTTGTTTATGGTCTCTCGCTGGCAAAAGGGTTGATAGAAACAGGGTTGGCAAAATGTGTTCTGCTTTTAACTGCAGATACATATTCAAAATACATTCATCCGCTGGATAAGAGTGTTCGCACACTTTTTGGGGACGCTGCGGCAGCTACCGTTATTGTCGCTGAGGAGGATGTAAATAGGACTAAGCCTTTTATCGGACCTTTCGTATTTGGCACTGATGGTCGTGGCGCAAAAAATTTGATTGTTGAGGCCGGCGCTGCAAGGCTATCCAAGTCTGATGTAACCGGTGTTGAGATCAGCGACCCATCTGGAAATACACGGAGTATAGATAATCTCTATATGAATGGTGCAGAGGTTATGACTTTTTCTTTGAAGGAGGTGCCTAAAGCGGCATCTAATTTATTGGATAAGGCAAAAATTTCCGCTGAAGAAATTGACTTTTTTGTGTTGCATCAAGCTAATAAATTCATGCTTGATGCATTGCGAAAAAAAATGAAAATAGATGTAGAGAAGATGCCGATATTTGTTGAGGAGTATGGAAATACTGTATCTTCAACAATTCCAATTGCATTGTTTGAGATGAAAAAAAATAAATTGATTAAATCGGGCAAAAAAATAATGCTTCTGGGCTTTGGTGTAGGTTATTCTTGGGCAGGCTGTTTGGTTGATTTTTAACTAGGAGTGAATGATGAGCGATTTTTATAACGGTATGGCCGAAATTTTGGAAGTTGAAGAGGTGAAAATTTCCCCAACTTTTGAATTGCATTCTGGTGAGGCTGCTTGGGATTCCTTGGCAATTGTTTCGACTATTGCGCTGGTCGATGACTGCTTTAATGTTATGTTGGAGGGAAAGGCATTGATGGAATGTAAGACGGTATCTGACATTGAACAGCTCATTGCTGCTGCAAAGGGATAACTATGTCCGGTCCAGCTGCAGTTATTGGCCGTCAGATTCAAACATCTGGCGCAGAGATTGTTGGTGTTGTGAGCTGCTTGCCTTCACGAGAAATCTTGAACAGTGAATTCTTTTCACAGTTTGGAGATTCCGCGGTGCACGATGTTGTCAAGATGATTGGTGTCGAGAAGCGCCATTGGGTCGATGAAAAGACAACTACACTGGACTTGTGTGCTGCAGCTGGAAAGCAATTATTGAGTGAGTTGAAGTGGGAGCCTGAAACAATTGACGCAATTCTTTTTGTTTCTCAGACTCCAGATTTTCGCTTGCCAGCATCAGCCTGTTGTCTACAGGCCAAGCTGCAGCTGTCCAAGGCTACGATAGCTTTCGATGTAAATCTCGGCTGCTCCGGCTATCCCTATGCGCTGTGGTTGGGGATGACGATGGTTCAAACCGGGGCTGCAAGACGAGTTCTATTGGCGGTAGGAGATACGATTAGCAAAATCGTTGATCCAAGTGATCGTTCGACTGCATTGCTGTTTGGTGATGCTGGAACGATGACTGCGATACAAAAAAGCGACGATGGCAGCGCTTTTTTTGTTTTAGGAACAGATGGGAGCGGTGCTTCGCACCTGAATGTTCCAAGCGGCGCCTTTCGTACTGGCGTGGAAGAATCGGATAGCCGGTTAAAAGATAAAAATTCATCCTGTCTTTTCATGGATGGAGGTGAGATCTTTAACTTTACCTTAAAGTCAGTTCCTAAGCTAGTCGAGGAAACCTTGCGGTTCTCTGATTCCTCGATAGAGGATTATGGTTATTTCTTATTTCATCAGGCCAATATGTTTATGGTCAAGCATCTGGTGAAGAAGTCGAAAATTCCTCAGGAAAAGGCGCCAATAAATATTGATAAGTTTGGGAATACCAGCTGTGCATCCATTCCTCTCTTGATGACGTCGGAGCTCGCAGAGGTTTTGAAGTCCAAAAAACTAAAAATAGGTATGTTCGGCTTTGGTGTTGGCTACTCCTGGGGAGGGGCATCGATAGATGTAGGACCTTTGAAATGCATTAGGACAATAAACATATGAATATCTTTAGCAAAGATTGCCTAGCCGGCAAAAAATATTTGGTCACTGGTGCATCTTCGGGCATTGGTCGCACATCAGCTGTTTTGATGTCTCAATGTGGTGCTCAGCTTATCCTTGGCGGGCGCGATGAGTCGCGCTTGAATGCGTGTTTGTCAGAGCTGCATGGGCAAGGGCACTGCATGAAAATTGCTGATTTGGAGTCAGCGGATACGACATATGATTGGCTGAGTTCACTAATTAATGAAGTGGGCCCTTTGGATGGCGTTTTTCATTGTGCTGGGATCGAGTTTATTCGACCTGCAAAAATGCTAAAACAGACTCATATCGATAAAGTTTTTGAAAGTAGCTTGTTTGCTGCCTTTGGAATTTGTCGTGTATTGAGTAGCAAAAGGGCGCTGAATGATAATGGTTCGCTTGTTTTTATGTCCTCGGTCGCCGGTACCACCGGTCAGAACGGTATGAGCGTATACAGTGCTGCAAAAGCAGGTATTGACGGGCTTGTACGATCTATGGCCTGCGAGTTTTCTAGTCGAGGAGTTCGTGTTAACTCTATTGCAGCCGGCGCAGTTATGACTGCGATGCATGATCGTCTTGTCAAAGGCAGTGGAGATGAAGCGACAACTGCTTATGAAAAGTCTCATTTGCTGGGATTTGGCCATGTTGAAGACGTGGCGAATTCCGCCATTTTTCTGCTCAGCGATGCTGGTCGTTGGATTACTGGAACCACATTAGTCGTTGACGGCGGGTACAAGGTGCGCTAATGGAAAAACGCATCATTCTCGTTGGCGCAGGTGGATTGGCGCGTGAAATTCTTAGTTTTTTTGATTTTGTGGATGTTTTCGGAGATTTGTTGAGAATCGATTTTTACATTGATGATACTGGCCCATCTCTTGAGAAATTTGATTATAAGATAAATTATCTCGGTCCTGTTTCTGATTTTATTCCTAATAGTGAAGATTATTTCATAATGGCAGTGGCTGATCCGAATATAAAGCACAATTTATTCGATAAGCTCGTCAATTTTCATGAGCGTTTTTTGAAAATAATTCATCCTACTGCGATAGTTGCAAAAACTTCGAGAATAGGCTGTGGTAGTGTGATTTTTCCTTATGCTGTCATTTCAGCTGATTCTGAAATTGGAAATTTCGTTAATATTAACTCCATGTCAAGTGTTGGACATGATGCATTTGTCGGAAATTTTTCGACGTTAAGCGCTCATGTTGATATTACTGGCGGAGTTCGTGTGGGTGCTGATGTCTTTTTTGGAACCAGCGCATGTGTGATCCCGCGTCTAAAAATAGGTGATGGAGCCAAAATTGGTGCGGGGGCCACAGTTATGCGCAGCATTAAGGATGGCCAGACGGTTTATACCATGCCTGCGAAGAGGTTGTAAAATGAGCATTGATGAAAAGATTTTTTCAAAATTTTGGCACCTGCTTTGTCATCGTAAAGAAGTTGAAAATAATAATGACTATTTGAAAATAAAGACTCCTATCGGTGACGTCGTTGCTTTTAACGATAATGGAAATATCGTAGTTTTTGATAATATTTGTCCGCATCGGGGGTCATTCATATTTTCAGAATCCCACGGGAGAAAATCTGCAACATGTCCATACCATGGATGGACATTTGCATATGGTGAGATGATAATACCCTCTGGAGATTTTTTTAAAAAATGCAAAGTTGATAAAGCTAGCTTACGTTTTTTTAAAATTGAGTGGGTTGGGGATTTTATTTTTTTTGGTGTTGAGCCTGAGCTGGATGTTTATGAGCAACTGGGAGCGGTTGCAGAAATTTTAGAAAATATCTCATTTAATTTAAATGAGCGAATTGATTTTAGTCATTACGAGTATGAGTGCTCATGGCCTTTGGCTATAGAGAATGCATTAGAGCCTTACCATATTTCTATGGTGCATGGAGAAACACTCGCTAAATTGAAGCTGGAAGAGGGTGTTAATGAGTTTTTCGGAGTAAATTCAATTTGGAAAACAAATGTAGGAGATAAAGGAGTTGAGAAAAAATTATTGGGATTGAATAAGTTTTTTAATATTGATTATCAACATCCTGGATATGTGAATATTTTCATATATCCATTTTCTATGATTTCATCTACATTTGGATATTCTTATTCATTGCAGAATTTTTTTCCTCACAAGAGTGATCGGGAAAAAACATATTTTTATAGCAGATTGCTTTCTGCAAATATTAAAAAACCAGAATTTTCTAAAGTTTTAGAGGGTTTTTTTGAATCCACTGCATCTGTGAATAGAAAGGTATTCCAGGAGGATCATGATGTGTGTAAAAATATACCGCTTACAAGCTGGTCAATGGAACCTTTGAAGTATCCGAATATTATGGAGGAGCGGATTGATCATTTTAGATCAGTTTGCAAAAAATATGCTGAATACTAAATTTTCACCTTGGCCTAGCTTTACAACTGAAGAGGCCAATGTTGTTCAGCAGGTGCTGTTGTCCAATAAGGTGAACTATTGGACAGGCCAAGAATGTCGAGAGTTTGAGCAAGAGTTCGCAGGTTGGGCGGAGTCTCGTTATGCCGTAGCGTTGGCTAATGGCACTTTGGCACTGGATGTAGCGCTCAAGGCGCTGGGCATTGGCCCAGGAGATGAAGTGGTGGTGACGCCCCGTACTTTCATTGCCAGCATTTCATGCGTAGTGAATGCTGGGGCAACTCCGGTGTTCGCTGATGTGGAGCTCGATAGCGGCAATATTTCTGCCGCGACCATTGTTAAGGTGCTGACGCCACGAACCAGGGCTGTCATTTGCGTGCATTTGGCTGGCTGGCCCTGCGACATGGACCCGATCATGGAGCT
The DNA here is from genome assembly GCF_053615495.1 of Comamonas sp. HJ-2. Taxonomy (NCBI): domain Bacteria; kingdom Pseudomonadati; phylum Pseudomonadota; class Betaproteobacteria; order Burkholderiales; family Comamonadaceae; genus Comamonas; species Comamonas sp. HJ-2. The sequence goes on from NZ_JBSIFD010000021.1 coordinate 49,630, forward strand.
GGCCGAGCAGCATGGGCTGAAGGTCATCGAAGACTGTGCCCAGGCGCATGGTGCTCGGTACAAGGGGCGTAGCGTGGGAAGCATTGGCCATGTGGGAGCCTGGAGCTTTTGCCAGGACAAGATCATGACCACGGGCGGCGAGGGCGGCATGGTGACTACCAATGACGAAGCCCTGTGGCGAGCCATGTGGAGCTTCAAGGATCATGGCAAGAGTTATGCAGCAGTGTATGAGCGTGAACATGCACCGGGTTTCCGCTGGCTGCATGAGAGCTTTGGCACAAATTGGCGCATGTTGGAGATGCAGGCTGTAATAGGCCGTATTCAACTCAAGCGCATGCCGGAGTGGACTGCATTGCGTACGCGAAATGCGCTGAGCATTCTCGCTGCCTGCCGTAAATCCTCGGCATTACGGGTGCCTGAAATTCCTGAAACTATCGTTCACGCGCACTACAAGTGCTATGCATATGTGGAACCCAATCAGCTTGCAGAAGGCTGGAGCAGGGACCGCATTGTCTCGGAAATCAATGCTCTAGGCGTTCCCTGCTACCAAGGCTCATGCTCAGAGGTCTACTTGGAGAAAGCTTTTGATTCCACGGGATGGAGACCGGCAGAGCGTTTGCCTTCCGCAAAAGAGTTGGGCGATTCCAGCGTGATGTTCCTAGTCCACCCAACCTTGACAGAGGCGGAAATTCAACAGACCTGCGATGCGATCAACACGGTTATGGAAAAAGCATGTCGTTGAATGCATTGGCCGACCACCTATTGAGGCTGCCACGCTTGTTGAAGCAAGTGGTGGTTTTGGGGGTGGATGTATCCATGGCAGTCTTGGCTGTCTGGCTGGCGTTCTATCTCCGCATTGATCAGGTCGGAGCACCGGTGTTCGATCAAGGCTATGTCTATGGTCTGGCGATCGTGCTTTTTGTGCCGGTCTTTGTTCGGATGGGTTTATACCGCGCCATCTTTCGCTACGCTGGTATGCCTGCAGTGGTGGCCACCGCGGTTTCCGTTCTCATCTATGGCATCTTCTTTTTTGCAGTTTTGCTGTGGATGCGCTGGGACGGTGTGCCGCGCAGCATCGGCTTGATCCAGCCGATTCTGTTCCTGTTATTGGCCGGGGGCTGGCGTATTGTGGCGCGCTACTGGCTGTCCGAGGTGAATGATTCCGAGCGTGAGTCGACCCCCAAAAAGCACCTGTTGATCTACGGTGCGGGGGAAGCGGGGGTTCAGACCGCATCAGCGCTGGATGTGATGCGCGAGTTTTCGGTGCGTGGCTTCGTCGACGACGATCCAGGCAAGATCGGACGAACCATCAACGGCGTCCCGATCATTGCTCCCGAAGATGTTGCTGAGTTCATCGGAAAGCACAAGATATCCGATATCTTGCTGGCCATCCCCTCCCTGAACCGCTTGCGGCGTCGGGAGATCATCGACCAGTTGCAACTGCTGCCAGTACATGTGCGCTCTCTGCCCGGCATGATGGATCTTGCCTCGGGCAAGGTCACGGTGGCGGATTTCCAGGAACTGGATATCGAGGATCTGCTGGGCCGCGATCCGGTGGCACCCGATCCACAGCTGTTGGCCAAGAACCTGGCCGGCAAGGTGGTGCTGGTGACGGGGGCTGGTGGGAGCATTGGCAGCGAGCTGTGCCGTCAGATCATTCTGGAACGTCCGCAGGCTCTGGTGCTGGTGGAGCACAATGAATATGGGCTTTACGCAATCCACCACAATCTGGAGCTGCTGTGCAAGGAGCATGGCCTGTCAGTGCAATTGCTGCCGCGACTGGGAAGTATTCGGAACCTGCGTCGCCTGCGCGCCATTTTTGCGGATTGCAAACCTCACACGGTATATCACGCTGCGGCTTATAAACATGTGCCTCTGGTGCAGGAGAATCCGGCCGAAGGCATTTTGAACAATGTCTTCGGCACGCTCAATGTGGCGCGCGTGGCCATGGAGTGCAGCGTAGAGCGCTTTGTGCTCATCTCGACTGACAAGGCAGTGCGGCCTACCAATGTCATGGGTGCCAGCAAGCGTATGGCGGAGCTGGTGTTGCAGGCCATGGCTGAGGCATCAAGCGTGGACTTCGCGCCTATTGATGAGGAGTCTGCGGGCAGGCATACAGAGAATCGCACTTGTTTTTGCATGGTGCGCTTCGGCAATGTGTTGGGCAGCAGCGGCAGCGTGGTACCGTTGTTTCGTAGTCAGCTACGTAACGGAGGGCCGCTGACGGTCACGCATGCTGGCGTGACCCGCTATTTCATGACGATTCCCGAGGCTGCCCAGCTGGTATTGCAGGCTGGAGCCATGGGCAATGGCGGCGACGTGTTTGTGCTCGACATGGGCAAACCCGTGAAAATCATTGACCTAGCTAGAAGGATGATTCAGTTGTCCGGTTTGACCGTCAAGGATGGGTCTCATGCGTCGGGAGATATCGAGATTCAGGTGGTGGGATTAAGGCCTGGTGAGAAGCTCTACGAGGAGTTGCTTATTGGCGACAATCCCGAGACCACTGAACATACTCGTATCATGAAGGCACATGAGAAATTCCTGTTCTGGAATGAGTTGTTGCCGCATTTGCTGGTCCTACGACGCGCTGCCAAGTTGGGAGATGACGCGACGATCCATGCAGAGCTGTTGCAATTGGTCAGTGGCTATGTCGCTCCTGATGAATTGGAACAAGCACGTCAGGGAAGTGCGAAAACTCGCAAACTGCTGACAATGTAATGCGTGTATTGCGGCAAAATCTATGCCGAACGACGAAGGCTGCAAGAGCAGCCTTTGGTTTTTGAATCTTTAGTGTCCTGCGGTTGCGGGCCCGATTAAATGACTGATACCACCACCCAAATCGCCCCCCGCGACAAAGCTGAAATCCTCGCGCAAGCGCTGCCCTACATCCGCAAGTTCCATGGCAAGACCATGGTCATCAAGTATGGCGGCAACGCCATGACCGATCCTGCCCTGCAGGCGGACTTTGCGGAAGATGTGGTGTTGCTCAAGCTGGTGGGTATCAATCCTGTGGTGGTTCATGGTGGTGGGCCTCAGATTGAAGCGGCGCTGGGTCGTCTAGGCAAGAAGGGTGAATTCATTCAGGGCATGCGTGTCACGGATGAAGAGACCATGGAAGTGGTGGAGTGGGTGCTGGCCGGCGAGGTGCAGCAGGACATCGTGGGTCTGATCCATCAGGCCGGCGGCAAGGCCGTGGGCCTGACGGGGCGGGATGGTGGCTTGATTCGTGCCAAGAAGCTCAAGATGCTGGATAACAAGGATCCGAGCATCGAGCACGATGTGGGTCAGGTGGGCGATATCGTTGCCATCGATCCCAGTGTGGTGAAGGCGCTGCAGGACGATGCTTTCATTCCAGTGATCAGCCCTATCGGTTTTGGTGAGGAGAACGAAAGTTACAACATCAACGCCGACGTGGTTGCAAGCAAACTCGCAACAGTGTTGCAAGCTGAAAAGCTGGTGCTTTTAACCAACACTCCGGGCGTTCTGGACAAGGCCGGCAATCTGCTGACGGATCTGACGGCGCGCGAGATTGATGCGCTGTTTGCCGACGGTACGATTTCCGGCGGCATGCTGCCCAAGATTTCGGGCGCTCTGGATGCCGCCAAGGCGGGTGTGAATGCGGTGCACATCATCGATGGACGCGTGCCGCATTCCATGCTGCTGGAAATTTTGACGGACCAGGCGTATGGCACGATGATTCGCAGCCATTGATGAGCCTGTCTGGCCCTGACATATGGTTGCTCTTCTCGAGTGACTTTTCACATATGGCGTTAACATCGCCGCAGGGCTTTCCCGGGTGGAGTCGCGCTCAGGACTCCGCTGCAAGCCGCCTTTGGGCGGCTTTTGTTTTTGAGCAAGGTAGGACTTTATGCGTTTGCTTCTGGTGGAAGATGATGTGATGGTGGCCAGCGGTATCAAGCTGGGTCTTTCCGATGCCGGTTATGCCGTGGACTGGGTGGGAAGTGCCGAGCGTGCACTGGAAGTGCTGGCCCAGGAAGCGTTCGATGTGGCGGTGATCGATATCGGCCTGCCGGGCATCAACGGCCTGGAGCTGACGCGTCGCCTGCGCAGCAGCGATGTGGAAAGCAAGGCCATGCCGGTGTTGATCCTCACGGCGCGCGATGCGCTGCAGGACCGGGTGCAAGGCCTGGACTGGGGCGCCGACGACTATATGGTCAAGCCTTTCGAGCTTCCCGAGTTGCTGGCGCGCCTGCGTGCGCTGATGCGCCGCTCCCAGGCAGCAACTTCTGCTGTCCTGAACTTTGGCTGTATCGAGCTGGATACGGCGGGCCGCCGGGCCGGCGCACGCCAGCTGCCGCAGGAGGGCGAAACTGAAGGCAAGCTGCTGCCCATCGATCTGGGGCCACGTGAATGGACGGTGCTGGAGTATCTGCTGCTCAATGCCCCCAAGCCCGCCAGCAAGGAAAAGCTGCTGCAGGCCCTGACCGGTTGGGACCGTGAAATCACGCCGAATGCCGTGGAAGTTTATGTGTCCCGCCTGCGCAGCAAACTGGAGCCGCATGGCGTGGCCCTGCGCTCCATTCGGGGCTTCGGTTATCGGCTGGAGTTGATGCCTGAATCTGTTTGATTCTCTATTTGATAGCTGTCAGCGATTGATTGATATGGAATTCAGTTATTTATATATCTGAATCGGTTATTAATGAAGCGCTTGTAGCTATGAAAATTGAATACTCCGATTTCTCATTCAATAAACATTAATGACCGCCAATCTGCGTTTTCGGCTGCTGGTTCTGCTTTTGGTGCCGCTGATGCTGTTGGCGGCCATGGGTGGCTGGTTCAGCTACAGCGCCGCCGATGAGGCCTCCACCCAGCATGACCAGCGTTTGTTGCGCTTGCTGCCGGCCCTGGCCGATTCGGTGCTCGCGCCCTCGATTGCGGACGGCACGCCGCCGCTGGTGTCGCTGACGCCAAGCGTCGAAGACTTTCTGCGCAATCAGGGTGATGAAGCAGGCTATGCCGTGGGCGATCTGCAGGGCAATGTGGTGGCAGGCGATACCTGGATCAACTTCGATGTGCCGGCGACCGGCACGGCGGAATTCCATAGCCAGGAGCATGACGGTGTGACCTATCGCGTTGCCGTGCTCAAGGCCGAAACCTATGGCGCCGGCGAGATGGTCGTCATGCTGGCCGACAGCAGCGATGTGCGCCAGCAATGGGTGCGCCAGCTGCTGATGCATGTGCTGCTGCCCAATCTGCTGCTGATTGCGGGCGCGGCAGTGGCCATTTATTGGTCGGTGAGCCGGGCTTTCAAGCCGCTGCACAAGCTGACTCAGGCGGTGGAGCGCCGCTCGCCGCGCGATCTGAGCCCGATCGACGAGCAGACCTCGCCAGCCGAGGTCCGCCCGCTGGTGCGCTCGCTCAATCGCCTGTTCTCCCTGGTCAATGCCCAGGCCGAAGGCCAGCGCCGTTTCGTCGCCGATGCGGCCCATCAGCTGCGCACGCCGCTGGCGGCCTTGCAGACCCAGGTGGAGGCCTGGGCCCTGAGCGGGCAGGAGGCCAGGCGCCTGGCCAAGCGTACGGGGGAGCAGGCGCAGGTCGTGCTCACGGTGGAGCAGATCGAGCAGTTGCGCGATGCAACCCGGCGCACCTCCCAGCTGGCGCGTCAGTTGCTGGCCCTGTCGCGTGCCGATGCGCGCAATGCCGAGGTGCAGCCGCTGCAGGAGGTGGACCTCAAGGAACTCTGCGAGAGCATGCTCGAGACCTTTATCGACCGTGCCTCGATCAAGCATCTGGACTTTGGCCTCGAGGTCGAGCCTGCATCGGTCTGGGGCCATAGCTGGTTGCTGCGCGAACTGGTTTCCAACCTGGTGGAAAACGCCATCAAGTACACGCCCAGGGGCGGCAGCGTCACCTTGCGCTGCGGTCTGCGCCCCCGGCCCGTGGGCACGGACGATGCCACCTTGCTGCAGATCGCGGGTGTGCAGCAATGGGCTTTTGTCGAGGTTGACGATGACGGGCCCGGCGTGCCCGAGGAAGAGCGCAGCCAGATTACCCAGCGTTTCTATCGCGCCCAGGGAGTGATTGAAGAAGGAACCGGTCTGGGCCTGGCAATTGCCGATGAAATAACGCAATTGCATCAAGGTGTGCTGAGTTTTTCAGATGGAAGTTTCGGTAAAGGCCTATTAGTAAGACTTGAAATTCCGGTTCAATCAGTTTCAGAAGGCAGTCATGAGGTATCTGAAGCTCTCAAAGGTTAATTTCTCGGTTACGCTTGCGTGTTGGTGAGAGCGGGGGTGAAAGTTCGGGGTGGAGACCGCAAGCCTGCTGTGTATTAAGGTTGGTTTGACGCACCTGACACCTACCGGTAAGGATAGTCGTGTGCTTAACAGTGCAACTGGCTGTGAGAAAATTGCTAATAAATACTGAGTCGCCTATGTCTGAGTCTGAAGTCCTGTCGCCTGTTTCCAATATTGAAAATTCCGCGGAGGACAGTCCTGCCGCTCCTGCCATGGCTCCTGCGCGCAAGCGCCCCAAGCCCGGCGAACGCCGCGAGCAAATCCTGCAGGCATTGGCCTCCATGCTGGAAAAGCCCGGTGCCGACCGTATCACCACGGCAGCCCTGGCTGCCCACCTGAGCGTGAGCGAGGCGGCCCTGTACCGTCACTTCGCCAGCAAGGCCCAGATGTTCGAGGGACTGATCGAGTTCATCGAGCAGTCCGTCTTCACGCTGGTGCAGCAGATTGTGGGCCGCGATGTGCCCGAGGCCGCGCATGATCCGGTCACTAGCGTGCGCAATGCCAACCGCGTGGTGGCATTGCTGCTGCAGTTTGGCGAAAAAAACCCCGGCATGGTGCGCGTGATGGTCGGCGATGCCATCGTTTTCGAGCACGAGCGTCTGCAGACCCGCATGAACCAGTTCTTTGACCGCATCGAGTCCACCTTGCGCCAATGCCTGCGCCCTGCCGCCGGCGCCATGGGCTCTGCTGCACCGACGGCCGAAGCATCGGTCGCTGCCAGTGTGCTGACCTCGTTTGCGCTGGGACGTCTGCAGCGCTATGCCCGCTCGGGCTTCCGCCGCCTGCCCACCGAACACCTGGATGCCAGCCTGGCCATGATGGTCGTGGTCTGAGTCGCTCCTCAGGCACTCTTTCAGGAACGCCGCAGTCTCAGGACTGGCGGCGTTTTTTATTGCGCATCGAGGCAGCTGAGTCGGCAAAAGTCCTGACAGGGAAAGGCTAAGTATTTACCCTTGATGGATTCAAAACCGGCCGGAAATTGTGCAAAATAGAACGAACGTTCGTTTTATTGAGAGTTTCATGGCCTCGTCCTCCGCTTCCCGTTCTTCAACTTCGCCCGCAGGTCGGGATGTGGCGCACCCGGCTGGCCGCGGGGGGGCTGCGAGCAGGAAGACCAGCGCAAAGTCTCGCAAGCTGCACGCCGAGGCGCAAGCTGCGGTTAGCCCCAGTAAGGCCGTGGAAGGGGCTGCCACCAAGTCTGCGGGCCGATCGCTCGCAAAAGGTCAGCAAACCAAGGCCACGATTGTCGAGGCCGCGCTCAATCTGGCCACCCATATCGGCCTTGAAGGCCTGTCCATTGGCGCGATTGCCGAACTCACGGGCATGAGCAAATCAGGTGTGTTTGCCCATTTCGGTTCGCGTGAGGAATTGCAGATTTCCGTGGTGCACGAGTACCACGACCGTTTCGAGCAGGAAGTCTTCTACCCCGCCATCGAGGCGCCGCGCGGCATTCCGCGTCTGCGCGCGCTGTTTGGCAACTGGATGAAGCGCACCTCCATAGAGATCGACTCCGGCTGCATCTATATCAGCGGAGCAGTGGAGTTCGACGATCGCACGGGCCCGGTGCGCGATGCGCTGGCCGAGTCCGTCGGCACCTGGCTGGCCGCCATGCGCCGCACCATTGTGCAAAGCCAGGAATGCGGCGATCTGCGTGCCGATGCCGATGCCAGCCAGTTGCTGTTTGAAATTCACGGCCTGATTCTTGCCCTGCATTACGAGGCGCGCTTTCTGCATAGCGAGGGCTCTATAGAGCGGGCTCATGCAGGCTTCAACAACATTCTGGCGCGCTATGCCAGCCAGCCGCCAGCCGCCTGACGCAATTCACGACCCGCGTCAGTTCCAACCCCAAAAAAGCAAACCGTTCAACGCGCAACCATCACAGGAGACGACAAATGCCCAGCTACAACCCGCCACTGCGTGACATGCAATTCCTCATGCACGAGGTCTTCAAGGTCACCGAGACCTATCAGCAGATTCCCAAGTACGCGGAGGTCGATGCCGACACCATCAACGCGGTGGTCGAAGAGGCGGGCAAATTTGCGGCCAATGTCACGTTTCCCTTGAATATCTCCGGCGACGAAGAGGGCTGCACGCTGAACAAGGAGACCCACGAGGTCACCACGCCCAAGGGCTTCAAACAGGCGTATGCGCAGTTCATCGAGGGCGGCTGGCCGGCACTGTCCTGCGATCCGGAGTATGGCGGCCAGGGCCTGCCCTTCGTGCTCAATTCGGCGCTGTATGAAATGCTCAATAGCGCCAATCAAGCCTGGACCATGTATCCCGGTCTCTCGCATGGCGCCTATGAGGCTCTGCATGCCTATGGCACGCCGGAGCAGAAGAAGACCTACCTGGGCAAGCTGACCAGCGGCGAGTGGACCGGCACCATGTGCCTGACCGAGCCCCATTGCGGCACCGACCTGGGCATGCTGCGCACCAAGGCCGAACCGCTGGCAGACGGCAGCTACAAGATTACCGGCAACAAGATCTTCATCTCGGCCGGCGAGCATGACTTCACCAGCAACATCGTGCACCTGGTGCTGGCGCGTCTGCCCGATGCGCCTGTCGGCTCCAAGGGGATCAGCCTGTTTGTCGTGCCCAAGTTCAAGGTGAAGGCCGATGGCTCGCTGGGCGAGCGCAATCCCATCTTCTGCGGTGCGCTGGAGCACAAGATGGGCATTCACGGCAATGCCACGGCCCAGATCAATATCGACGGTGCCATCGGTACCCTGGTGGGCGAGCCCAACAAGGGTCTGCAGGCCATGTTCGTGATGATGAACGCAGCCCGTCTGGGCGTGGGCAACCAGTCGCTGGGGCTGACCGAAGTGGCCTACCAGAATGCGCTGGCCTATGCCAAGGACCGCCTGCAGATGCGCAGCCTGTCGGGCGTGAAGGCCAAGGACAAGCCGGCCGATCCCATCATCGTCCACCCCGATGTGCGCCGCATGCTGCTCACGGCCAAGGCCTATGCCGAAGGCGGCCGCGCGTTGTCCACCTTCTGCGGTCTGCTGCTGGACAAGGAGCTGCACCACCCCGACGAGAAGGTGCGCAAGGACAGCGGCGAGTTGGTGGCATTGCTGACGCCCATCGTCAAGGCCTTCATCACCGACAACGGCTGGACGGCGACGACGCTGAGCCAGCAGGTCTTCGGCGGCCACGGCTTCATCAAGGAATGGGGCATGGAGCAGTTTGTGCGCGATGCGCGCATCAACATGATCTATGAAGGCACGAACGGCATCCAGGCGCTGGATCTGCTGGGCCGCAAGATCCTGGGCAACCAGGGCGCGACGCTCAAGAAGTTCGGCAAGCTGATCGCCCAACTGGTGGAGGAAGAAGGCGTCAACGAGAAGATGAGCGAGTTCATCACGCCCATCGCCGTGCTGGGCGAGCAGATGACCAAGTTCACCACCGAGATCGGCTTCAAGGGCATGCAGAACCCCGACGAAGTCGGCGCAGCCGCCGTGGACTATCTGCGTGTGGCCGGCCATCTGGTCTTCGGCTACCTGTTTGCCCGCATGGCCCAGGTGGCGCTGCGCGAGATCGCGGCCGGCAATGCAGATCCCTTCTACCAGGGCAAGCTGCAGACCGCGCGCTTTTACTTCGCCAAGCTGTTCCCCGAGACGGCGACGCTGATGCGCACCGCGCGCGCCGGCAGCCAGTCGCTGATGGACAGCGACGCGGCCCTGGCCTGATGTTCCGCAGGCGCGTGCTGCTTTGCTATTTAAAGAGTAGCTGCATGCGCTTATTCATCCCTTGTTTTGAATATAAAGGACTCGGAAATGAAGAAGATAAAAGCGGTAGCAGCTCTTGTATTGGTAGCGGGCAGCATGTCGGCGGCCTGGGCGCAGATGTCGCCCGTAGGCACCTGGCGCAGCATGGATGAAAAGGAAAACACGCCCAAGGCGCAGGTGAAGATCACCGAGGCCGGCGGTGTGGTCACGGGCAAGGTCGAGGCCCTGCTGCGCAAGGGCGCTGACCCGAATGCGCTGTGCACCGAGTGCAAGGAAGAGCTCAAGGACAAGCCCGTGGTGGGCATGACGCTGATCAGCGGCGTCAAAAAAGTCGAGGGCAAGGATGTCTGGGAAGGCGGCAGGATTCTCGATCCCGAAAACGGCAAGACCTATACCGTGCGCCTGACGCCCGTCGATGCAGGCCAGAAGCTGGAAGTGCGCGGCTCCATCGGTCCTTTCTGGCGTACCCAGACCTGGATCCGCGTTCAGTAAATCTCAAGACAGAAAACAGCCAGCGCCTCAGTCCCATGCTTTGTCCTTGGCAAGGCCGCTGGCCCTTAATGGAACATAGCTCATGTCCCGATTCAATGTGAAAAAAGTCGCCGTGCTGGGCGCGGGCGTGATGGGTGCGCAGATCGCCGCCCATCTGGTCAACGTCAAGGTGCCGGTCATTTTGTTTGACCTCCCGGCCAAGGAAGGCCCCAAGAGCGGCATTGCAGAGCGTGCCATTGCCAATCTGAAAAAGCTCAAGCCTTCGCCGATCGGCGTGGCCGAGGATGTGGAGCTGATCCAGCCGGCCAACTACGAAGAGCATATGAAGTTGCTCAAGGGCTGCGATCTGGTGATCGAGGCCATTGCAGAGCGCATGGACTGGAAGCTGGACCTGTATCACAAGATCGCGCCCTTCGTCGCCAAGCATGCGCTGCTGGCGTCCAATACCTCGGGCCTGTCGATCACCAAGCTGTCCGAGGCCTTGCCCGACGCCATCAAGCCGCGCTTTTGCGGCATTCACTTCTTCAACCCGCCGCGCTATATGCAGCTGGTGGAGCTGATCAACACGCCCACCACGCAGGCCGAGGTGCTGGATCAGCTCGAAGCCTTTGTCACCAGCACGCTGGGCAAGGGCGTGGTCCGTGCGCACGACACGCCCAACTTCATCGCCAACCGTATCGGCATCGCCGGCATGCTGTCCACGATGAAGGAGGTCGAGAACTTCGGTCTGTCCTTTGACGTGGTGGACGACCTCACGGGCAAGAAGCTGGGCCGAGCCTCCTCGGGCACCTTCCGCACTGCCGACGTGGTGGGCCTGGACACCATGGCCCATGTCGTCAAGACCCTGCAGGACAATCTGAGCCTGGAGACCGACCCCTTCTACGGCAGCTTCGGCACGCCGCCCGTGCTGGCCAAGCTGATCGAGCTGGGCAACCTGGGCCAGAAGACCAAGAAGGGCTTCTACAAAAAGGTCGGCCGTGACATCTTCCAGTTCGAGCTCGACAGCGAGGACTACATTCCCGCAGGCGGCAAGGCCGACGAGGTCTATGGTCGCATGCTCAAAAAGCCCGCTGCAGAGCGCCTCAAGCTGCTGCGCAATGCCGAGGGCAAGGAGGGCCAGTTCCTCTGGGCCATTCTGCGCAACAGCTTCCACTATGCTGCCGTGCACCTGCAATCCATTGCCGACTGCGCACGCGATGTGGACCAGGCCATGCGCTGGGGCTTCGGCATGAAGCAGGGCCCGTTCGAGCTGTGGCAGGAAGCCGGCTGGCTGGAGGTGGCCAGGATGGTCCAGGAGGACATCGACGCCGGCAAGGCGCTGTGCAAGGCGCCGCTGCCCCAATGGGTCTTCGAAGGTCCGGTGGCCGAGGCCGGCGGAGTACACACGGGCAATGGTTCGTGGAGCCCTGCGCAGAATAAGTTCGTGCCGCGCCGTGTGCTGCCCGTGTACGAGCGCCAGCTCTTCCCCGAGAAGCTGCTCGGTGAAACCGATCTGCCCGACTGGCAGACGGCAGGCACGACGATTGCCGAAACCAGGGCGCTGCGCACCTGGACGCTGGACGAGGATGACAGCCCCTCCGGTAAGCGGGTCTTGATTGCCAGCATCAAGAACAAGATGCATGCCATCAGCCCCGAAGTCATGGAAGGCCTGATGGAGGCGGTGGAGACGGCCGAGAGCGACTTCGACGCCATGGTCATCTGGTCCGGCGATGCGCCCTTCAGCGTGGGCGCCGACCTGGAGGCCACCATGCCGGCCTTTGTGATCGGTGGTGCCGACGCCATCGAGAGCATCGAGCAGGAGCTGCAGAACCTGATGCTGCGCCTGCGTTATGCACAGGTGCCCGTGGTGTCTGCCATTCACGGGCTGGCGCTGGGCGGCGGCTGCGAGATGGCGGTGTACTCGGCACGCCGCGTGGCCCATATGGAAAGCTATATCGGTCTGGTGGAAGTCGGCGTGGGCCTGGTGCCCGGCGCGGGCGGCCTGACCTATATCGCGCGCCGCGCTGCCGAAAATGCAGCCACCAGCACCGGCAAGGATTTGCTGCCCTTCCTGACCGAAGGCTTCACGGCTGCCGCCATGGCCAAGGTGGGCACCAGCGCGCTGGAGTCGCGCAAGCTCGGCTATCTGCTGGACAGCGACATCGTCGTGGCCCACAAGGACGAGGTGCTGTTTGTCGCCATCAACGAGGCCAAGGCCATGGCAGCCAGCGGCTGGCGTGCGCCGCACAAGCGTAGCTTCCCCGTGGCGGGCCGCAGCGGCCAGGCCACGATCAAGGGCTCGCTGGTCAATATGCGCGACGGCGGCTTCATCAGCGAGTTCGACCAGCATATTGCGGGCCTGATCGCCAATGTGGTCTGCGGCGGCGATGTCGATGCCGGCACGCTGGTGGATGAGGCCTATCTGATGAGCCTGGAGCGCAAGGCCTTCTGCCATCTGATTGCTCACCCCAAGACCCATGAACGAATCCTGGGCATGTTGAACACCGGCAAGCCGGTTCGCAACTGATTGGATATGAGCATCCCCCTGAGTCGCTGCGCGCCTTCCCCCTTCTCTCGCTTTGCGGGAAGGGGGACGCCAGCAACGCTGCGGGGCGGCCCTTGCTCGCTGGCTGCTGGTATGCGCCGCGAAGCAATTGAAGCCTTGCACACAGGTTAAAGAGCTAAGAGACAACCAAGGAATTTGGTCATGAAACAAGTACAAGACGCCTATATCGTTGCGGCCACGCGCACTCCTATCGGTCGCTCGCACAAGGGTTTTTTCCGCAACTACCGCCCCGACGATCTGCTGGCCACCACGCTCAAGGCGGCGCTGGCCCAGGTGCCTGGCCTGGACCCCAAGGCGATCGAGGACATCGTCTGCGGCTGCGCGATTCCCGAAGCCCAGCAGGGCCTGAACGTGGCGCGTATCGGTGCCGTGCTGGCGGGACTGCCCACCAGCATCGGCGGCATCACCGTCAACCGTTTCTGCGCCTCCGGTCTGTCGGCCGTGGCCATGGCGGCGGACCGTATCCGCGTCGGTGAAGCCGATGTGATGGTTGCTGCCGGCGTGGAGAGCATGAGCATGGTGCCCATGATGGGCAATGCGCCCAGCCTCTCGCCCAGCATCTTCGAGCGCGACGGCGATGTGGGCATTGCCTACGGCATGGGCCTGACGGCGGAGAAGGTGGCCCAGCAGTGGAAGGTCTCGCGCGAGGCGCAGGATGCGTTTGCACTCGAATCGCACCGCCGCGCGATTGCCGCGCAGCAGGCCGGCGAGTTCGCTGCCGAGATCACGCCGATCGAAGTCACCGACCGCACGCTGAACATCGCCACCGGCGAGACCGTGGCCAGCATGCGCACAGTGAGTCTGGACGAAGGCCCGCGCCCCGATACCAGCCTCGAAGGCCTGGCCAAGCTGCGCACCGTGTTTGCGGCGCGCGGCACGGTCACGGCGGGAAATAGCTCGCAGACCAGCGACGGTGCGGGCGCGCTGATCCTTGCCAGCGGCGATGCCGTCAAGCGCTTTGGTCTGACGCCGCTGGCGCGCTTCGTCAGCTATGCCAGCAAGGGCGTGCCGCCCGCCATCATGGGCATTGGCCCCATCGAGGCCATTCCCGCCGCGCTGCGCTATGCGGGTCTCAAGCAGGACGATATCGACTGGTACGAGCTCAACGAGGCCTTTGCGGCCCAGTCCCTGGCTGTCATCAACACCCTGGGTCTGGACCAGAGCAAGGTCAACCCCATGGGCGGTGCGATTGCATTGGGCCATCCCCTGGGGGCGACCGGTGCCATCCGTGCCGCCACCGTGGTCCATGCGCTGCAACGCAAGCAGCTCAAGTACGGCATGGTGACCATGTGCGTGGGCATGGGTCAGGGCGCGGCTGGCATCTTCGAGCGCGTCTGAACGCCGCAGCCGCCATGCAGACCGCCCAGTCGCAAGCCTCCGTACAAGCTCCGGTGCAAGCTGCCGTGCAATGGACGGAGATGGCCTTGCCCATCTCCGTGGGTTCGGCCCATCTGGTGCTGCGCCAGTGTCAGCCCAGGGCGGCAGCGCCGCTGGCGCAGGTGGTGGTGGCTGGCGCCATGGGCGTGCAGCAAAGCTATTACCAGGCCTTTGCCCGCTGGCTCGCGGAGCAGGGCTATGGCGTCACCACCTTCGACTACCGTGGCCATGGCCTGTCGCTGCAAGTGCCGCTGCGTGACGCCAGGGCCGACCTGCTGGACTGGGCCAAGGACTGCGAGCTGGTGGCAGCGCATCTCAAGCAGCAGTTTCCCCAGCAGCCGTTGATCTGGATCGGTCATAGCGTGGGCTCGCAATTGCCGGGCCTGGCATCCATTCCCCTGCCCATCAACGGCTTGCTGTCCGTGGGCAGCGGCAGCGGCTACTGGCGCGACAACGCTGCGCCAACCAAGCGCATGGTCAGGCTGTTCTGGTGGGGCGTCGCTCCGCTGGTCACTGCTTTGTACGGCGCGTTTCCGGGGCGCAAGCTGGGCATTGTGGGCGATCTGCCGGCAGGCGTGATCTGGCAATGGCGTCGCTGGTGCCTGAATCCTCTGTACGCCATGGGGGTGGAGGGGCGCTGGGCGGCCGAGGCCTATGCGGCAGCCCACTACCCCTTGCATGCGCTGTATTTCGAGGACGACGAAATGATGTCGCTGGCCAGCGTGCAGTCTTTGGTGGACTGGTACAAAAGTGCGCCCAGCACGCTGGAGCGTGTCGATCCGGGCCTGGCTCCGTCCGGACGCATAGGCCATCTGGGGTATTTCAAGGAAGAGATGCGTGAGCTACTGTGGCAGCCCCTGTTGCCTTTGCTGCAGAGCTGGCGCGACGGTGACCGTGGCCCAGGCAAACCCTTGTTCGGGCCGCTTGAGTCACCTGTTTGACGGCTTTCATTCCCGCCCTTGGGCAACACTGCCAATCATGAGCACAGACCTCCACCCCTTTGATCGTGCCGTAGCGCTGAGCGCTACGGGCGTGCCCAATCAGTACCAGGGAACGGCTTCGCCCGATTACTGGAATATGGTCGGCCCTTATGGCGGCATCACGGCGGCCAGCCTGGTGCAGGCCATTCAGCAACACCCTCAGTGTCTGGGCGATCCGCTGTCCATCACCGTCAACTATGCGGCAGCCGTGGGGCCGGGTACGTTTGAGATCGACGCCAACCCGGTGCGTACCAACCGCTCCACCCAGCACTGGCTGCTGACCATCACCCAGCCCGATGCCCAGGGTCAGCCGCAGGTCGTGACCACGGCCACGGCCGTGACGGCGGTACGCCGCCAGACCTGGAGCGTCAGCGATATGCCCATGCCCGAGGTCCGGGCTGCAGCCGAGGTGGAGCGCGTGCCGCCGCTGTTCAAGGCCTCCGAGTGGCTGACCCGCTATGAGATGCGATTTGTGGACGGAATCCTGCCGCGTGATGAGGACGGGGCAGAGCGCGACAGTCTGACGCGACTCTGGGTGAGGGACAATCCGCCGCGTCCGCTGGATTTCGCGTCGCTGGCTGCAGTCTCCGATGTGTTCTTTCCACGGGCGTGGTTACGCCGCGCCAAGCGCGTGCCGGCGGGTACGGTGTCCATCACGGTCTATTTCCATGCCGGACGCGAGGAGCTGGCTGCAGCAGGTGACGGATTGCTGCTGGCGCAGGCGCGAGGGCAGGAGTTCCGCAACGGCTTTTTTGACCAGACGGCCCAGCTGTGGGGCCAGTCCGGTCAGATGCTGGCGACCAGCCACCAGATTGTTTACTACAAGGAATAGCGCGCCGAAACCAGCAAGCTGTTCACATCATTCACAAGGCAAGACCATGAGCAATACCCAGGATAGCCAGGACATCCTGGTGCACACCGAAGAGGGCGTGTGCACCATCACCTTCAACCGTGCGGCGAAGAAGAACTCCTTCACCGAGGCCATGTATACCCAGATGGCGGATGCATTGGCCGCCGCCAAGGTCGACGCAGGCGTGCGCGTGGTGGTGTTTCAGGGCGACATCGCCATCTTC
This sequence comes from Comamonas sp. HJ-2, assembly GCF_053615495.1. Taxonomy (NCBI): domain Bacteria; kingdom Pseudomonadati; phylum Pseudomonadota; class Betaproteobacteria; order Burkholderiales; family Comamonadaceae; genus Comamonas; species Comamonas sp. HJ-2. Next base: position 66,085 of record NZ_JBSIFD010000021.1, read on the forward strand.
AGCGCAGGCAACGATATTGCGGACTTCCTGAAGCAGGCCTCAACCCCCGGTGCAATGGGGGCCGATGCGCCCGTGTGGCGTTTTCTGCAGGAAGTCTCGGTCTTCCCCAAGCCTCTGATTGCTGCCGTCTGTGGTCCGGCCGTGGGCATTGGCACCACGCTGCTGCTGCACTGCGATCTGGTCTATGCCGGCGATAACGCCGCATTCTCGCTGCCCTTCATCAACCTGGGCGTATGCCCCGAAGCGGCATCCAGCCTGCTTCTGCCCCAGATGCTGGGTTATCACCGTGCCGCCGAAGCCCTGCTGCTGGGCGAGCCCTTCATGGCAGAAGCCGCGCTGGAAGTGGGCCTGATCAACCGCGTGGTACCGCCCAGCGAATGCAATGCCGTGGCACAGGCCCAGGCCAGGAAGCTGGCGCGCAAACCCCTGTCCTCGCTGATCGAGACCAAGCGCCTGATGAAGGGCGGCCAGGCCAAGGCAGTGGGCGAGCGTATCGTGGAAGAAGGCGCGGTCTTCGCCCGCATGCTGTGCGAGCCCGCGGCCAAGGAAGCACTGACGGCCTTCATGGAAAAACGCCACCCTGACTTCAGCCAGTGCTGAAGTCAGACATTGCGGCAGCAAGACGAGCGCAGCGATGGGGGGCGATTTCGCCAAAAACGCCACCCTGACTTCAGCCAGTGCTGAAGTCAGACATTGCGGCAGCAAGACGAGCGCAGCGATGGGTGGCGGTTTCGCCAAAAACGCCACCCTGACTTCAGCCAGTGCTGAAGTCAAACATTGCGGCAGCAAGACGAGCGCAGCGATGGGTGGCGGTTTCGCCAAAAACGCCACCCTGACTTCAGCCAGTGCTGAGGTCAGACCTTGCGGCTGCAAGATGAGCGAAGCGATGGGTGGCGGTGTTACCCAAAGCGCCATCCGGATTTCGGCATGTGTCGAATCCGGGCCAGCTTCGCCAGCTTGTACCAGTGCCGATCTGAGAATCGCCCCTTGCCGGGCGATTTTTCTTTGACCTCTTTTCAGGGTTGCCTATGACATCCAGGTCCGTATCGTCCCGTAATTCAGCGCAGGAAATTGCCGAGCCCGTGCAGTTCGAGCCTGAGTTCATCTCCGGCTTGCGAGAGATCTTTGAAACGCGCGTGGCCTTCAACCAGACTATCGGTCTGAAGATCGGCGAGATCACGCCCACGCTGGTGCAGGGGCATATCGCCATGCGACCTGATCTGATCGGGCATTCGGCCTATCAGCGCATTCATGGCGGCGTGATCAGCGCCGGCCTGGACTCCATGGGCGGGCTGGCTGTGATGGCGGCCATTGCGGCCAAGCATATGGACGATACGCCCGCGCAAAGACTGCATCGTTTTTCCCGGCTGGGCACAATCGATCTGCGTGTGGACTACATGCGCCCCGGCATCGGCAAGGAATTTCTGCTCACGGCCAGAGTGCTGCGCCTGGGCTCGCGGGTGGCGAATACTCAAATGGAGTTTCTGTCGGTGGATGGTGAGTTGCTCTCTACCGGCACGGCGGCCTATATCGTCTCTTGACGATCTCTGAAACGAGAGCGTAAAGCGCCGGCGAAATATGGGCTGGCAGCAAAAAGTGCCTCAAAGACAGGCAAGTGAACGCTTGCCCGGATGCTGCCAAATCTTTCATTGTGTGAGATCAGGCAATGCATGCAAGTAACTGAAACTTGTGAAAGCTTTGCTTACCGTTATTGCGAGATGACGGTAAATGTTGCTACTTATGCTGCATAGGATGGCACTTTCTGACTAGGAGATTCCCGCCATGGCTGTGCAAAACCCGTTCTTCGGCAAACGCGATAACGATAACTTTCCTTCACGCAGTTCCGTCACCGGGCTTTCGACAGCGAATACCGCTGCGACATCTGGCGCCAGCTCCCTGAGTAACGCGGGCCTTGGCACGGCACCATCCAGCCCCATGCGTGCGGCTGCGACTGCTGCTCCCACCGCGCCTGTTGCGGAGGAAAACGGTGGCAGCAAGCTGACTGTCGGTCCGAACATCAAGCTCAAGGGCGTGGAAATCACGGACTGCGATACCTTGGTCGTGGAGGGAACGGTTGAGGCGACCATGAACTCCCGCGTCATCAAGATTGCCGAGCAGGGGGCGTTTCACGGTACGGCCGAGATCGATATTGCAGAAATCCACGGCAAGTTCGACGGCACTCTCACGGTGCGCGAAAAGCTGGTGATCTATGGCTCCGGCAAGGTCAGCGGCACGATCCGCTATGGCAAGGTGGTGATCGAAGAGGGGGGCGAGTTGACGGGGCAGATCGAAGCGGGAACCCGTTCCGGCACCAGCAGTTCCAGCAATGCCTCCGCTTCCGCCTGGAGCAAGAGCAGTGCCGGCAGCAGCACGGCGACGGCTGCAACCAGCAGCAGTGAAACCACGGGTAGCGCTGCTGTCGCCTGAATCTCTGCGCACAGCCCATGAAAAAAGCGACCGCTAGAGGTCGCTTTTTTCATGCTCGATGCATGGATCAGCTCTTGGCGGCCGCCTGAGCCTGGAGTTTCTCGCGCCAGGCACGTGTCTGCTCGGTATCAGGCAGAGACTGGGGCTTGCCGGTGGCATCAATGGCCACATAGGTCAGGCGGGCCTCGGTCACCTTCACATATTTGCCCTGGTCGGAAAAGCGCTCGGCAAAGACTTCCACATCCACAGCGACCGAGGTGCGACCCACATGCTGCACGCCCGCGTAAAAGGACAGAATGTCGCCCACGCGCACGGGCTGCTTGAAGATGAACTCGTTGACGGCCACAGTCACCATGCGGGTGTGGCTGATGCGCTGAGGCAGCACCGAGCCGGCCAGGTCCACCTGCGCCATGACCCAGCCACCGAAGATGTCGCCATTGGCATTGACATCGGCAGGCATGGGCACGACTTTGAGGACCAGTTCCTTGTCGGCGGGCAGGGCAACGCTGGGAAGGTCGGGCGAACGGGGAGGCATGGAAATCTGTGACACGAATGGAAAGATTGAATTGTCCCTCAACATCGGGTTTCTACCATGTTGGCGAGAGAAAGCCACTAGCGACGGTTCGGGCAAGTAAGTAGGGGGTAACTATGGGACGGTGTTTGTGGTGGATCTGTGGATGCCTGAGTGTCGTGCTGGCGGCTTGCAGCAGCCATCCGGTAAAAGCCCCAATATCGGGCAGAGACGATGTGACATCGGCAAGGTCGCTCAAGCCGCCTGTGCAGGCCGTGCAGCCCTCCTGCCATCCGGAACCCCTGACCGGCGCGGCAGCGCTGGCCGGACCTTTCACTGCAATGAATCCCAGGCAGGCCTTGCAGGCCGGTGCGCTGAATGCGCGTGTCTGCTGGGCTGGCGGGCTGCGCACCATAGAGGCGGTCGGCGAGCAGCGCGATTGCATGGTTCTGTTGCATGCCGAGTTCAGCGAACAGGGCTTTCTGTCCTGGCCACGCGAGGCAAGCTTCTTCAAGGCCTGCGGTGCCGGCCCGTATGACAGGCAGTTGCTGCAGCCCTTCACCCTGGTCTGGGTGAGCGCAAAAGTGACGGGACAGGCAGAATTCGCGGGTACCCCGATTCCCGTCATAGAAATAGACGCCCTCTACCGCGGCTCCGACTGCCAGCAGGGCGACACAGCCCCACAATGCGTTCACAGTTACCTGCAACCCCAGAAGAAGCCGCAGTAGCGGCAAACCAGTCAGACGGCACCACGCTGCGTCGCCTCTTTCCCTATATCTGGCGCTACAAATGGCATGCGCTGGCGGCGCTGGCGTTCATGATCTGCGCCAAGCTGGCCAATGTGGGCGTGCCCATCTTGCTCAAGCATCTGGTCGATGCGCTGGATATCAAGCCCGGGCAGGCACAGGCCGTGCTGGTGGTCCCCGTGGGTCTGCTGGCGGCCTATGGATTGCTGCGGTTTTCCTCAACGATGTTCACCGAGCTGCGCGATCTGGTCTTTTCCAAGGCCACGCAAGGGGCATCACGCTCGATTGCGCTGTCGACCTTCGAGCATCTGCATGCGCTGAGCCTGCGCTTTCATCTGGAGCGCCAGACCGGAGGCATGACGCGCGACATCGAGCGCGGTGTGCGCAGCACCGAGTCGCTGATCTCGTATTCTCTCTACTCCATCCTGCCCACGCTGATTGAGATGGCGCTGGTGCTGGGCATTCTGGCCGTGCGTTTCGACATCTGGTTTGCCGTCATCACGCTGGCAGCGCTGGTGTTCTATATCGGCTTCACGGTCACAGTGACGGAGTGGCGCACACGCTTCAGAAAAGAGGCCAATGCCCAGGAGTCGGCGGCCCATACCAAGGCCATCGATTCCTTGCTCAATTACGAGACCGTCAAGTATTTCAACAACGAACAGTTCGAGTCAGCGCGCTACGACGAGAACCTAGAGAACCTGCGCCGCGTGCGGCTCAAGAGCCAGACCACGCTGTCCATGCTCAACTGCGGCCAGCAGCTCATCATCGGTGCTGCGCTGGTGGCCATTCTGTGGCGTGCCACGCAGGGCGTGGTCGACGGCAGGCTGACGCTGGGCGATCTGGTCATGATCAATGCCTTCATGATTCAGCTCTATATCCCGCTGAATTTCCTGGGCGTGATCTACCGCGAGATCAAGCAGAGCCTGACCGACCTGAACCGCATGTTCACGCTCATGGACAAGGAGCGAGAGGTGGCCGATGCGCCCGGTGCCCAGTCCTTGCAGATCGACAATCCGCCGCCCGAAGTGCGCTTTGAAAACGTGCAGTTCGCCTACGATAGCGCGCGGCCCATACTGCATGATGTGAGCTTCACCATTCCTGCGGGCAAGACCGTGGCCGTGGTCGGTCCCTCGGGGTCGGGCAAGAGCACGCTGGCGCGTCTGCTGTTTCGCTTCTATGACGTGCAGGGCGGCCATGTGCGCATTGCCGGGCAGGACATCCGCACGGTGACCCAGAGCAGCGTGCGCCACTGCGTGGGCATTGTTCCGCAGGACACGGTGCTGTTCAACGACACGGTGGCCTACAACATCGCCTATGGCCAGCCGGGCGCCACGCAGGAGCAGGTGGTTGCAGCGGCCAAGGCTGCGCGCATCCATGACTTCATCGAGCGCACGCCCCAAGGCTATGCCACGCGTGTGGGCGAGCGCGGCCTCAAGCTCTCGGGCGGTGAAAAGCAGCGTGTGGCCATCGCGCGCACCCTGCTCAAGAACCCGCCGATCCTGATCTTCGACGAAGCGACTTCGGCACTGGACAGCGCCAACGAACGTGCCATCCAGAACGAGCTGCGCAGCGCGGCGCAGGGCAAGACATCGCTGGTCATTGCCCACCGCCTGTCCACCGTGGTCGAAGCGCATGAAATCCTGGTCATGGACAGCGGCCGCATCATCGAGCGAGGCACGCACGAGGAGCTGCTGGTCACCGGAGGGCGTTACTCCAGCATGTGGAATATGCAGCTCAATCAGCAGGAGTCATCGGAGATTCCCGCCTGAGTGCGGCCGCCTCTCGCCAGACGTTTGATAAGCCACCTTCGGGTGGCTTTCTTTTTGACTGTTTTGCTTATATGTATACATGTTGTTAGGTATTTACCCTTGGATTTGCAATTAAATCGCTGTTTTATGATTTTTATGTATACATTTATTCCGTCTACCAAGAATTAAATACCCCGCGAGACATGCCACCCTCCATTGCCCCCGCTGCTGCAGCGGAAGAAAACCATTCCCAGGTCGTGAAGGCGCAGCTGCAGCTGCGCGAAATGATTCTTGCCGGCGAGATGGCGGCCGGCGAGCGCATCTCCGAGCTGGTGCTGGCCGAGCGTCTGGGTATCTCCCGCACTCCCATACGTGCAGCGCTGATGCGGCTTGAGCAGGAGGGCATGCTGGAGGCCACGTCCGGCGGGCGCGGCTACAAGGTGCGCGTGCTGTCCGAAGCCGATGTCTCGGACGCCATCGAGCTGCGCGGCACGCTGGAAGGTCTGGCGGCGCGCATGGCGGCCGAGCGCGGGGTCGATGCAGCCCTGCTGGCGAGAGCCGCGCGCTGTCTGGATGCCATCGACCGTGTGCTGGATGCCCAGAACTGGGGCGACGAAGCGTTTTCCGCCTATGTGGCCTTGAACTCCGAATTTCACGACATCTTGCTGGAGATGTCGGGCAGCAGCTTCATGCAGCGCGAGCTGGAGCGGGTCAAGCGCCTGCCCTTTGCCTCCCCCTCGGGTTTTGTGGTGGCCGACTCCGAGTCGCCGCGCGCGCTTCGCAGCCTGATCCTCGCGCAGGAGCAGCACCGTGAAGTGATTGACGCCATCGAGCACCGCGAAGGCGCGCGTGCCGAGGCGCTGATGAAAGAGCACTCACGCATTGCGCGGCGCAACCTGCGCGAAGCCATGCGCTCGCCCGAGACCACGCGCGTACCCGGTGCGCAACTGATTCGCGCCAGCCGCTGATACCCGGTCCGTGGCGGAGCAGGCGGTGCCCGGACCAGACCCCGACCGATAAATACAAGGAGACACCCACGATGAGCAAGCAAGCACAGCCCACCTATCCTCGCAACACCTGGTACGTCGCTGCGACGGCGGCCGAAGTCACGGACAAGCCGCTGGGGCGTCAGATCTGCGGCGAGCGCATGGTTTTCTACCGCGCCCTGGAAGGCAAGATGGCCGCCGTCGAGGACTTCTGCCCGCATCGAGGCGCACCGCTGTCGCTGGGCCGCGTCTGCGAAGGCAAACTGGTCTGCGGCTATCACGGGCTGGAGATGGGCTGCGACGGCAAGACGGTTGCCATGCCCGGCCAGCGCGTGCGCGGCTTTCCTGCCATCAAGAGCTATCCGGTGGAAGAGCGTTACGGCTTTGTCTGGGTATGGCCGGGCGACAAGGATGCGGCCGATGCAGCGCTGATCCCGGATCTGCAATGGCATGACAACCCCGAGTGGGCCTATGACGGCGGGCTGTTCCACATCAAGGCCGACTATCGCCTGATGATCGACAACCTCATGGACCTGACCCATGAGACCTATGTGCATGCCAGCAGCATCGGTCAGGCCGAGATCGACGAGACGCCCTGCAAGACCGAGGTCCTAGGCGACAGCGAGGTGGTTACCAGCCGCTTCATGGAGAACATCGAGGCACCTCCGTTCTGGAAGATGGCTCTGCGCAGCAATGGTCTGGCCGATGACGTGCCTGTGGACCGCTGGCAGGTCTGCCGCTTCACCCCTCCCAGCCATGTGCTGATCGAAGTCGGTGTGGCACATGCGGGCAAGGGCGGTTATGACGCAGCGGACGAGCACAAGGTCTACAGCATGGTGGTGGACTTCATCACGCCCGAGACCGACGGCAGCATGTGGTACTTCTGGGGCATGGCGCGCAAGTTCAATCCCGGCGATGCATCGGTGACGGCGGCCATCAAGCAAGGCCAGCACAAGATCTTCAGCGAAGACCTGGAGATGCTGGAGCTGCAGCAGCGCAACCTCGAGGACTATCCGCAGCGTCAGCTGCTCAAGCTCAATATCGATGCCGGCGGCGTGCAGTCGCGCAAGATCATCGAGCGCCTGATCGATGAAGAGAAATGCGAGTCGCGCGTTGCGGCGCTGGCTTGAGCGGCGGCAGGCGGGGCAGATCATGCCTGTAGATGGAGTAATCTTGCAGCTCCTCGAATCGGAGTCAGCGATGCCCATAGGCAGCGCTGCCCTTGCTACGCTGCTGCATGGAATCGCCCACCACACCCAACCCGCTTTCCCTGGATCTCTACGACCAGCCAGGTCATCTGATTCGACGAGCCCAGCAGATTGCTGCGCTGCTGTTTCGAGAAGTGCTGGGCCCCGATGTGACGCCGGTTCAGTACGCCATCCTGCGCATGCTGCAAGAGTCTCCCGGCATCGACCAGGTGACGCTGGCGCGTCTTGTCGCACTGGACAACTCGACCACGGCCGATATCGCTGCGCGTCTGGAAAGCAAGGGATGGATTCATCGCGAGCTGCTGCCAAGGCGTCAGCGCCGTTTGAGCCTGACCACCGAGGGCGAAGCCATGCTGGCAGCGTTTGTGCCCAATGTCTACGAGCTGCAGCAGCGCATGCTTTCCGCGCTGGAGCCCGAGGAGCAGACGGAGTTCAAGCGTCTGCTGCGCAAGTTCGTGCAGTTGCACGACAGCACTGAAGCCGGCGAGCAAGCGGCGATCAACGGCTGACAGCCCGTTCTGGCTCGGCGGCTTCACTGCGATCACGCCGGGCAGCGCCGGCGGTGAACCGGCACGACTAGGGAATTCACTTGTGCTGGATCAAAAGTTCATTCAGTAAACTGAATGTGATTCAGTATGCTGAATGATTGATAAAAAACAAGGAGACAACGATGGAACAGGATTTGCGCGCGCATCTGGACCAGCGGCCCATGACGACCTTCCAATGGTCGGTCATCGCGGTATGCATGGCCCTGAACATGATTGATGGCTTTGACGTGCTGGTGATGGCCTTCACGGCTTCGGCGGTGTCCGGGCACTGGAAGCTCAGCGGCTCGGAACTGGGCTTTTTGCTCAGTGCCGGCCTCTTCGGCATGGCCGCAGGTTCGCTGCTGCTGGCGCCCATGGCCGACAAGCTGGGGCGCCGTCCCCTGATTCTGCTGTGCCTGGCCGTGTCCGGGCTGGGCATGCTGGCTTCGGCCTGGAGCCAGACGCCGACGCAGCTGGCCGTGCTGCGCGTGATCACGGGCCTGGGCGTGGGCGGCATTCTGGCGTGCAGCAACGTGATTGCCAGCGAATATGCCTCGCTGCGCTGGCGCAGTCTGGCGGTCACGCTGCAATCGACCGGCTATGCGCTGGGCGCGACCATTGGCGGCAGTATTGCGGTCTGGCTGCTGGCCCACCATGGCTGGCGCTCCGTCTTCCTGTTTGGCGGTTGCTCCACGCTGGCGGTGCTGGTTCTGGCCTGGTTTGCCTTGCCCGAGTCCCTGGACTTTCTGCTGGTCAAGCGACCCGCCAATGCGCTGCAGCGTCTCAATGGACTGATCCGCAAGATGGGCCTGCCGGTACTGGGCTCCCTGCCTCAGACCGTGGCGGCAGGCAGCGGTGAAGGCAAGCGCATGGGCCCTTTGCAACTGCTGTCTCCCAAGCTGCTGCGCCCCACGGTGCTGGTCTGGCTGTCCTTCTTCTCGGTGATGTTCGGTTTTTATTTCGTGATGAGCTGGACGCCCAAGCTGCTGGCGGCCTCGGGGCTGACGCCCGAGCAGGGCGTGACCACGGGCGTGCTGCTGAGTCTGGGCGGCATTCTGGGCGCGACCTTGCTGGGCCTGCTGGCGGCGCGTTTCGCGATTCACCGTGCGCTGGCGGTCTTCATGCTGGTGACGGCAGTGCTGCTGTGCTTTCTGGTGGGTAGCTCCGGCGCGCTGTGGATGTCGTACACGCTGGCCTTTCTGATTGGTGTGTTTGTGAATGCCTGCGTGGCCGGCCTCTATGCGATTGCGCCTGTGGTCTACGGCAGCGATGTGCGCGCCACGGGCGTGGGCTGGGGCATAGGCATCGGCCGCATCGGGGCGATTGTGTCGCCGCTGGTGGCCGGTGGCCTGCTGGATGCGGCCTGGTCGCCCGATCAGCTGTACCTGGGTTATGGCCTGGCGTTTGTCCTGGCTGCCGTCATCGTGTCCATGCATCGCATTGCAGGCCCGCAGGCTGCGGACAGGCGCGCTGCATCCGAGACAGTGGCTGCCGCTCATTGACCAGGGAGATTTCGATGAACCAGATTTCCCAACCCACGAGCGCGGCCCTGCCGGCCTTTCCGCTGGATCAATGGTATGTGGCAGGCTTTGCCTGGGAGCTCAAGGACCAGCCGGTGGCGCGCACCTTGCTGGGCCAGCCCGTGGTCTTGTTCCGCACGGAAGATGGCCGCGTCGCGGCGCTGGAGGATCGCTGCTGCCACCGCGAGCTGCCGCTGTCCTGCGGCACGGTGGAGGCTGCGGGTCTGCGCTGTGGCTACCATGGTCTGCTCTTCAGTCATGAGGGGCGCTGCCTCGAAATACCGGGCCAAGAACGGATTCCGGCCAAGGCCTGCGTGAAGTCCTTCGAGCTGCGCGAGCGCGACCAGATTCTCTGGATCTGGATGGGCGCGACGCCGGATTCCGTGCCGGGCACGGAGCCACCGGCCTATGCCATGCACAGCGACCCGCAATATCGTTTTGGCGGCGGCGTCTACCACTACGACGCTCCGTATCAGCTGATTCACGACAATCTGCTGGATCTGAGCCATCTGGGCTATGTGCACCTCAAGACCATAGGCGGCAATGCCAGGGTGCATATGAACGCGGATCTCAAGGTCAGCCAGGACGGGGACAGCGTGAAGGTGGTGCGCTGGATGCCGGATTCGGACCCGCCGCCCACCTATGCGCAGGCCTGGCCTTTTCAGGGCCGCATCGACCGCTGGCAGGAAGTGGAGTTCCACCCCTCGCATGTGCGTATCTGGACCGGTGCCATGGATGCCGGCCAGGACAGACTGGACAACCCGGCGCGCGAAGGATTCCATATGCGCGGCTTTCACGGCGTGACGCCGGAGACGGAGACCAGCGCGCATTACTTCTGGACGATTGCGACCAATCCGCATCCGCAGATGCAGGACACGACACAGCTGGTGATCGATCAGACGGCGGCCACTTTCAAAGAAGACAAGGTGGTAATCGAAGCCCAGTTCCGCAACCAGCAGCGGTTTGGTTCACGCGCCGTGGTGGATATCCACGTGGATGTGGGGCCCAACCGTGCGCGGCGCGTGATCGAGCGCTTGCGCCAGGCCGGCGCGCAAGCCTCGCAGGCGCTGGCCTAGCGACGCACAAGCAAAAGAGAAGTACCCGAGATGAAGACTGAAACCACGTTCGAGGTGCGCATTGCGCACAAGCAGGAGCAGGCAGCCGGTATCTGCAGCCTGGAATTGCGGGCTCTGGAAGGCAGCAGCCTGGCGCCGTTCAGTGCGGGTGCGCACATCGATGTGCACCTGCCTGGTGGGCTGGTGCGCCAGTATTCGCTGAGCAACGATCCCGCCGAGCTGGACCGCTATGTGATTGCCGTGCTGCGCGAGCCCGCCTCGCGCGGTGGCTCGGCGGCCGTGCATGAGCAGCTGCAGGCCGGCCAGCAAATCACCATCAGCCTGCCGCGCAACCATTTCGAGCTGCATGCGCCGGCCCGCAAGCATCTGCTGCTGGCAGGCGGCATAGGCATCACGCCGATTCTGGCCATGGCGCGCAAGCTGGCGCGCGACGGTGCGGATTTCGCACTGCACTACTGCGGCCGCTCGCGTGAGCGCATGGCGTTTGCCCAGACCATAGAGGCTGCGCAATGGGCTGACAAGGCGCAGATCCATGTGGATGACGCCCATGGAAAGTCGTCGCTGGGCTTGAGCGAATTGCTGCAGCAAAGAGAGCAGGGGCAGCATCTGTATGTGTGCGGACCCAAGGGCTTTATGGACGCCGTGCTCGATACGGCACGAGAGGCGGGCTGGCCCGCCGAACAGCTGCACTACGAGTTCTTTGCCGCCGAAGTGGAGCACCGCGCCGACGACGAGAGCTTCGAGGTGGAGGTCGCCAGCAGCGGCCAGGTGGTGCGTGTCACGCCCGCGCAGACCGTGGTGCAGGCGCTGGAGTCCATCGGAGTCTGCGTCCAGACATCGTGCGAGCAGGGCGTCTGCGGCACTTGCCTGACGCGCGTCATCTCTGGTCAGCCCGATCACCGCGATATGTATCTGACGGAAGACGAGCAGGCTGCCAACGACCAGTTCCTGCCCTGCTGCTCGCGCGCCAGGTCGGCTCGCCTGGTGCTGGATCTGTGATGAACGGATCGGGCAGGTTTTGACCATGCACGGGCAGGGCTGGCGCAGCCTGCTCAAAATAGGCGTTTTCCATGAAAGCGCCGCGTTCCCGCCATGAAGCCTGCCCTGCTAGTCCTGAATCTCCAGGTCCCCGCCCATCTGCAGCAGATGGAGCAGACCTTTGCCGACTTTGATGTGATCTATGCGCCCGAGGCCGATCAGGCCGAGGCCGCAATCGCCGCCCACGGAGCTCGCGTGCAATGCGTGTGCACGATTGGCGCAACGGGCCTGTCGGCCGCGCAGATGCAGCGCATGCCCGGGCTTGCTCTGGTCTGCGCCATGGGCGCGGGTTACGAGAACATCGACGTGGCCTATGCCAAGGCGCACGGGATTGCCGTCGGCAACGGCGTGGGGACGAACGACGACTGCGTGGCCGACCACGCCATGGGTCTGCTGATCGCCGCAGTGCGCGGCATCGTCAAGCTGGACAAGGCCACGCGTGCCGGCATCTGGCGCTCGGCCCTGCCGCTGCCGGCCAATGTCTCGGGCAAGCGCCTGGGCATCGTGGGGCTGGGCCAGATCGGCGCCAAGATCGCCAGGCGCGCGGCCGCCTTCGATATGCCCGTCGGCTATCACAACCGCAAGCCGCGCGAGGGCGCCGACTACCGCTACTTCGACGATCTGCTGGCGCTGGCTGCCTGGGCCGATGTGCTGCTGGTGGCCACGCCGGGCGGCGCTGGCACGCGCCATCTGATCAATGCCGAGGTGCTCGATGCGCTGGGCGAGAAAGGCGTGCTGGTGAATATCGCGCGCGGCTCGGTGGTCGATACCGAGGCGCTGGCCGACGCCGTGCGTGCAGGTCGCCTGGCCGGAGCCGGACTGGATGTCTACGAAAGCGAGCCGCTGCCGCCGAAGGAACTCATCGATCTGGACGCCGTGGTGCTGACGCCCCATGTGGGCGGCTGGTCGCCCGAGGCCGTGCAGAACTCGGTGGACCGCTTCATCGCCAATATGCGCTGCCATCTGGATGGCAAGCCCTTGGTTTCGCCCATCTGAGTGCTATTGAATTGAAAGCTGCTTGCGATTGATGTGGTTGTATTTCAATTTGATTTGATGTTGAAATTCACTTATATCAGGCGCTTACAGCTTTGATATTCATAGCAAAAAAATCCCCGCCACGGCAAGCCGTGCGGGGATTTTTACTATCTGCGGCGCCATGAAGCTGGCGCGGACCAAACCAGTGACACCAAGCAAGGGCCGCCCCGCAGCGAGGGTGTCGTCCCCCTCCCGAAGAGAGAGGGGGAAGCCGCGGGGCCGCCTAGGCGTAGCGGCTCAGGGGGAGCTTATTTCTGGCTGGCTGCAATGGCCTTTTCGGCCTTGTCGACCAGCGGTGCGCCGATTTGGCTCTTCCACTTGTCGAACACGGGGCGCGTGGCCTTCACAAAGGCTTCGCGCTCGGCAGCGTTAGGCGTGGTCACGGTCACGCCCAGGCCTGCCAGGTCCTTGAGCAAGGGCTTGTCGGCTTCGACCAGGCCCTTGCGAGCGATGGCGATTTCTTCCTTGGCGGCATCCAGCGCGGCTTGCTTGACGATGGCCTGGTCAGCCGGTGTCCAGCTGTTCCAGATGTCCTTGTTCACCACAAAGATCAGCGGATCGTTCATGTAGCCCCACATGGTCAGATGCTTCTGGCCCACGGACTGCAGCTTGGCCGCCATGTAAACGCCGATGGGGTTCTCCTGGCCGTCCACGGCGCCGCTGGCCATGGCGGGCTGGGCATCGGCCCAGCTCATCTGCGTGGGATTGGCGCCCAGGGCCGTGAAGGTGTCCAGGAACAGGGGCGAGCCCACGACGCGAATCTTCATGCCCTTGAGGTCGGCGGGCGTCTTGATGGCGTGCTTGGAGTTGGAGATTTCGCGGTAGCCGTTCTCACCCCAGGCCAGAGGCACGACGCCGCCTTTTTCCAGGGTCTTGAAGATTTCCTGGCCCACTTCGCCCTGGGTCACGGCATCCACGGCCTTGAAGTTGGGGAAGAGGAAGGGCATGGAGAACAGGTTCAGCGACTTGACCTGGGGCGACCAGTTGATGGTCGAGCCCACGGCCATGTCGATCACGCCCTGGCGCAGCGCGGAGAACTCACGCGTCTGGTCGCCCTGCACCAGCGAGGTGCCGGGGTAGAGCTTGATGTTGATGCGGCCCTGGGTGCGCTCGCGCACCTTGTCGGCCCACAGCTCGCCGCCCTTGCCCCAGGGAAAGGCCGTGCCCAGCACCAGGGACATGCGGTATTCGCTCTTGTACTTGGTCTGTGCCATGGCCATGGGCGATGCAAAGGCCAGTGCGGCGGCTGTCGCCACGGCGGATGCGAGGAAGCTACGAAGTTTCATTTGGTTTGTCTCCCTTTTAGAAACGAAAAAATGCTTTGCTTGTTAGATGCATTGCACATTGAATACGCACGGCCCATCTCAGTAGACACCGCGCAAGGGCCGCCCCGCCGCGCTGGTGTCGTCCCCTCCCGAAGAGAGAGGGGATGCGGCAAAGCCGCTCAGGGGAGGCTAGTACCCCATCTTTGCGGGCAGCCACAGCGCGAGCTGGGGGAAGGCAATGACCAGAATCATCACGGCGAACATGGACAGCAGCATCCAGCCCACCCAGCGCACGGTGGACTCCATGCGCACGCCCGCAATGCGGCAGCTGACCATCAGGTTCACGGCCAGCGGCGGCGTGAACTGGCCCAGTGCCACCTTGAGCGTGAGGATCACGCCAAACCAGACGGGATCCCAGTGGTAGTGATTCATGATGGGCAGCAGCAGCGGCACAAAGATCAGGAAGATCGAGATGCCGTCGAGGAACATGCCCACGGTGATCAGCAGCAGGATCAGCAGACCCAGCACGCCGTATTCGCCGAGACCGGAGTTCACGATGGCGTTGGCCACGGGATCGATCACGCCCAGGGTGGACAGCGAGAAGGCAAAAATGCCGGCCAGCGACACCACCAGCAGGATCACGGCCGACAGCTCGCCGGCTTCGCGCAGAATCGGGAACAGGTCGCGCACGCCGATGGTGCGGTGAATCACCATGCCGACGAACAGCCCGTAGAACACGGCAACCACGGCGGCTTCGGTGGGGGTGAACCAGCCCATGCGCATGCCGCCCAGGATCAGCACCGGAGCGGCCAGGCCCCAGGAGGCCTCGCGCAGGCTTTTCCAGAACGGCGGGCGGGGCATGGAGGCTTCGAGCGCACCCATCTTGTGCTTGCGCGACATCCACACGGCGGGAATGATGAGCGCAATACCCGCCAGCACGCCGGGAATCATGCCGGCCGCGAACAGGGCCGGCACCGAAGCGCCGGGCACCAGCACCGAGTAGATGATGAAGGCCACCGAAGGCGGAATCAGAATGTCCGTCGCTGCGGCCGCTCCGACCACGCTGGCGGAGAAGCTCTTGGGGTAGCCCGCGCGGCTCATGGCGGCAATCATCACGCCGCCCACGGCCGCTGCATTGGCCGGCCCGGAGCCGGAGATGCCGCCCAGGAACATGGCCACGGCAATCGCCACCAGCGGCAGCATGCCGGGGCCGCGGCCCACGATGGCCACGGCAAAGTTCACCAGCCTCAGGGCAACGCCCGAGCGATCGAAGATGGAGCCCACGAGCACGAACATGGGAATGGCCAGCAGCGGATATTTGCCCAGCCCGGCATAGAAATTCTGCGGCACGGCCAGCAGGCCGAACCACTGCGTATCGGCATTGGCCAGGGCAATCGCCGCCGCACCGGCCAGACCGAGGGCGGCACCTATGGGCACGCCGATGAACATCAGGCCCAGAAAGGCCACGAACAGCAAGGTGGCGATCATGCGATCTCCTTGCTGTGGTCTTTTTCCACGGGCTCGTCGGGGAAGGCGCCGGGCTTGCCCTGGCGGATGAACAGGCCGATGGCGCGTGCAGTGATCAGTGCCGAGACCACGGGCAGCCAGATCGAATACCACCATTGGGGCAGGCCGATACCGGGCGAGGTCTCCTCGAAACGGAAGTCGTCCCAGACCACGCGCACGCTGAGCACGGCAATGATGGCAAACAGCAATGCCACCATCAGAGAGCCGAACCGGGCCAGTGCCTTGCGGCGCTGGACGGAGCCGCTGTCCGAGAAAAACTCGATGCGGATATGCTGATTGCGCGCCACGGCGGCAGAGCCTGCGACCAGGGCCAGCAAGATCATCAGAAAGACCGAGATTTCCTCGGTCCAGGCGAAGGAGGAGTTGGTGAAGTAGCGCACCAGCACATTGGCAAACGTGATCAGGGCCAGAGCGGCCATGATGATCACGGTCAGCCAGTCTTCAATGCGCAGGGAACGAGGCTCGTCCGGGCGCGCGCCGGCATCGGCGGCACCATCGGTCTCGGGAGGAGTGGAGGACATGAACGCGGAAAGTCAGAAAAACACACAGGAGTCAGGGCAGCTCGCCTGAATGGCGTGATCCGCGCGCACTCGATGAGAATGCCCTTATGTTCACGACTTACGCAAAACGGGTTCCGGCAAGACGATTGCCTCAGGAGGCAGGCCGCGTTGCATTCTTGTTTGCGTAAGTCCTTATGTTGTTCCTTGACCTTCACGGCGTTGTGCGCCGGGATGGCTTGGAGCGAGTAGACACACCGGATAGATGTGAGCAAATATTATCAAGGTATCTATGTCGCAGGGCTTACGTCCGGCGGCAGGCATTACCCTAGGGTCTGGCGACCAAGGCATGGCTCATCGTCGAGTCTGTGTTTTGTCCCGTTTACTAGCCAACAAGGATTACCTCCGTTGCACAGCTTTGGTGCAGGGCAGCGGATAATGAGAGTCTATGGAAACCAAATGGCTTGAAGATTTTGTCAGCCTTGCTGAAACCCGCAGTTTCAGCCGCTCGGCCCAGCTGCGCCACGTTACGCAACCTGCGTTCTCGCGCCGCATCCAGGCGCTGGAGGCCTGGGCGGGAACCGATCTGGTCGACAGAAGCTCGTATCCGACGCGACTGACGCCAGCAGGCAAGACCATGTACGAGCAGGCGCTGGAGATACTGCAGTCCTTGCAGAGCACCCGCACCATGTTGCGTGCCCACGTCAGTGCGGGCAAGGGCATGGTGGGCTTTGCCGTGCCGCATACCTTGGCGTTCACGTTCTTCCCGAACTGGGTTTCGGCCGTGCACGAGAAGTTCGGCCCCTTCCGCAGCCGTCTGTTCGCACTCAATGTGCATGACGCGGTGATGCGTCTCGTGGAAGGTGGCTGCGATCTGCTGATTGCTTACTACCACTCTTCGCAGCCCTTCCAGCTGGACCCTTCGCGCTATGAGATGGTGAGCCTGGGGCATGAGGTGCTGGCTCCCTACTCCAAGCCGGACGAGAACGGCAACCCCATCTTTGCCCTGCCCGGCCGCCAGGGCCAGCCTTTGCCATACCTGGGCTATGCCGCTGGCGCTTATCTGGGGCGGGTGACGGAGCTGATCCTCAAGGAGGCGGCCGAGGCCGTGCACCTCGAGCGCGTCTATGAAACCGATATGGCCGAAGGCCTCAAGGCCATGGCGCTGGAAGGTCATGGCGTGGCCTTTTTGCCCTATAGCGCGGTACGCGGCGAGCTGGAGTCCGGTCGACTGGTGCGTGCAGTGCCGGAAGGTGTGACCGGTTTTCAGATGGACATGGAAGTGCGGGCCTATCGGGAAAAACCCACGGGCGATGCCCCTCAGGGAGGAGCGGCTGCGCTATGGAACTTCCTCAAGGAGCAGGGCGAGATTGCGGGTGGCGAGGTCAAGGCTGTGTAACCCGATCGAGTGTTGCTTTTCTTCCAAAAGGGCCAGTTGGCCCTTTTTTTGCTTGTGTGACCAGCTTGCCGTGATTTCAGGTGTTTTACTGGTGAAAACCCTAATGTTATGCATCGGGTTAATACTGAATATGCAAGTTGCGCATAAGGATTTTTGCCATCGGCATTGGCTTGTGAAATCACGAAAGCATTAGAGTTCGCAGCTTGCACAAAAAGAGGTGCTGCTTTGCAACACAAGATTGAGGCGGTAAGTAGGTGGTTGCCTTCCTGAATTGCCTACGGGAAAAGTCTTAGAAATGATTGCATTTCAGCCATCTTCATGACTGCACAATGTGTGCAGTACATTTGTTAACGCAACCTGTCCACCCTCACAAAGGGCGATGCGTTAAGGAGTGGCAAGCGTTTTTGGTCCTTACCAATAGGAGATCCGTATGAAGAAGCATTTGTTGGCCATCGCCGTAACCGCACTGGCAACTGGCACCGTGTTTGCCCAGGCCAATGACACCTTGGCCAAGATCAAGTCCACCGGCAGCGTCACTCTGGGCGTGCGTGAATCGTCCGGCCTGGGCTATACGCTGGGCAATGGCAAATATGTAGGCTTCCATACCGAAATGGGTGAGCGCATTCTCAAGGACATCCAGAAGCAACTGGGCCTGACAGCGCTGGAAGTGAAGTACCAGCCCGTGACCTCGCAAAACCGTATTCCTCTGGTGCAGAACGGCACCGTGGACATCGAGTGCGGCTCCACCACCAACAACACGGCTCGTCAGAAGGATGCAGCCTTTGCCTTCACCACCTATGTGGAAGAAGTGCGCATTGCCACCCGTGCCAACTCCGGCATCACCGGCATCAAGGACCTGAACGGCAAGACCATCGTGACCACGACGGGTACGACTTCCGTGCAGACCCTGCGCAAGAACAAGCGCGCTGACGGCCTGACCTTCAAGGAAGTCATGGGCAAGGACCACGCCGACAGCTTCCTGATGCTGGAAACCGGCCGCGCCGATGCCTTCATCATGGACGGCTCCATCCTGGCTGCCAATATCTCCAAGTCCAAGGCTCCCAACGATTACAAGATCGTGGGTGAAGTGCTGTCGGTGGAACCCATCGCCTGCATGATGCGCAAGGACGATCCCGCCTTCAAGAAGGCTGTGGACGAATCCATCGTGCGTCAGATCAAGGATGGTTCTCTGACCAAGCTGTACGACAAGTGGTTCCTGCAGCCCATTCCTCCCAACAACGTGAAGGTGGGTCTGCCACTGTCGGCAGCGACCAAGGATGCGTGGGCTCACCCCAACGACAAGCCCATGGAAGCTTACGAAGTCAAGTAATCCCGCCTATAGGTGTACCGCCCCTTCTGCCAAGCGGTTAGAAGGGGCTTTTTTGTTGCGAGGGCCGGTGTGAGCGTTTGCCCTCATAAACCAAGAATGAAAGAGGTGCTCGTATGAGTTGGGATTGGCAGGTGTTCTGTCAGGACACCATTACCCAAGAGGTCGGGCAGAGTTGTTTTGGCAAGAACGGTGACATCACCTATCTGGATTGGATGATGTCGGCCTGGGGCTGGACCGTGTCGGTGGCATTGCTGTCGCTGGTCATCGCTCTGGTGCTGGGCGCAGTCATCGGTACCTTGCGTACCTTGCCCGATCGTCCGTGGATAGTGCGCCTGGGCAATGCCTGGGTGGAGTTGTTCCGCAATATTCCCTTGCTGGTCCAGGTGTTCATCTGGTACCACGTGGTTCCGGCTATCTTCCCCGCAATGAAGTCCCTGCCGGGCTTTGTGCTGGTGGTGTTTGCGATCGGTTTCTTCACCTCTGCCCGTATTGCCGAGCAGGTGCGCTCCGGTATTCAGGCTTTGCCGCGGGGCCAGCGCTACGCCGGCATGGCAGTAGGTTTCACGACCTTCCAGACCTACCGCTATGTGCTGCTGCCGATGGCGTTTCGCATCATCATTCCGCCGCTGACCAGCGAGGCCATGAACGTGTTCAAGAACTCGTCCGTGGCGTTTGCCGTGTCCGTGGCCGAGCTGACCATGTTCGCCATGCAGGCCCAGGAAGAGACGGCTCGTGGCGTCGAAATTTATATGGCTGTGACAGGTCTGTATGTGATTTCTGCCTTCATCATCAACCGCATCATGGCCTTCATCGAGAAGCGTTCTCGCGTGCCCGGTCTGATTGCAGCCAGCGGTGGAGGCCACTGATATGAATCTCAACCTCGACTGGTCGTTTTTCTCGTGGGACCTGTTCAGCAACTTTGTGCTGAAGGGGCTGTATTTCAGCGTGTCCCTGACCGTGATCGCCACGCTGGGCGGCATCTTCTTCGGCACCTTGCTGGCGCTGATGCGCCTGTCGGGCAAGAAGTGGCTGGACCTGCCTGCCACCATCTATGTCAACGGCATGCGCTCCATCCCGCTGGTGATGGTGATTCTGTGGTTCTTCCTGCTGATGCCCATGCTGATCGGCAAGCCCATCGGTGCGGAGACTTCGGCCATCATCACCTTTGTGGCGTTCGAAGCAGCATATTTCTCTGAGATCATGCGTGCCGGCATCCAGTCCATTCCACGTGGACAGGTGTTTGCCGGACAGGCGCTGGGCATGACCTATGGTCAGAACATGCGTCTGGTGGTGCTGCCTCAGGCCTTCCGCAACATGCTGCCCGTGCTGCTGACCCAGACCATCATCCTGTTTCAGGATACCTCGCTGGTCTATGCAATCGGTGCCTACGACATGCTCAAGGGCTTCGAAATCGCCGGCAAGAACTTCGGCCGACCCATCGAATCCTATCTGGCGGCTGCCGTGACCTATTTTGTGATCTGCTTTGCACTGTCTTGGTTCGTCAAGCGTCTGCACAAGAAGATTGCCATTATTCGATGAAACACCCCCTGAGTCGCTTCGCGCCCTCCCCCTCAAGGGGGACGACGGCCTCGGCTGCGGGGCGGCCCTTGCTGGCCGTCCCTGGCCTGACCGAGCCCGTTGCAGGCGCTGCGATGGATCACTGACAAAAGTCGGAGTGAAAAATGATTGAACTCAAGAACGTTTCCAAGTGGTACGGCAGCTTTCAGGTGCTGTCCGATTGCTCCACCAATATCAACAAGGGCGAGGTGGTGGTGGTGTGCGGCCCTTCGGGCTCCGGCAAGTCCACGCTGATCAAGACCATCAATGCGCTGGAGCCTTTCCAGAAGGGCGAGATCTTTGTGGACGGCACGGCAGTGCACGATCCCAAGACCAATCTGCCCAAGCTGCGCAGCCGCGTGGGCATGGTGTTCCAGCACTTTGAGCTGTTCCCCCACCTGTCGGTGACGGAGAACCTGACCATCGCACAGATGAAGGTGCTGGGCCGCAGTGCTGCCGACGCCAAGACCCGTGGCCTCAAGATGCTGGACCGTGTGGGCCTGACCGCTCACAAGGACAAGTTTCCCGGCCAGCTCTCCGGCGGCCAGCAGCAGCGCGTGGCCATTGCGCGCGCTCTGTCGATGGATCCCATCGTGATGCTGTTCGACGAACCCACTTCGGCACTGGATCCCGAAATGGTGGGCGAAGTGCTGGACGTGATGATGGGCCTGGCCAACGAAGGCATGACCATGATGTGCGTGACCCATGAAATGGGATTTGCGCGCAAGGTGGCAAGCCGTGTGATCTTCATGGACGTGGGCGGCAAGATTCTGGAGGACTGCAGCAAGGAAGAGTTCTTCGGCCATCCCGAAAACCGCCAGCCGCGTACTAAGGAATTCCTCAACAAGATCCTGCAGCATTGATGCTGCAGGCAAGCCGCAAAAAGGCGCTCGCAAGAGCGCCTTTTTTCATGGCCTCGCGCCAGACCCAGACCGGCCGCTCAGCATTGCAGCACGCCGCGAGGCTCGCGCATCAGCGTGCTCTGCCCGAACAGGCTTTGCACCAGATCCACCACCAGCTCCGCCGTCTGGTTGCGCAGGTCCAGCGCCGGGTTGAGCTCCACAATGTCCAGCGAGGCAAGACGGCCGGAGTCGGCAATCATTTCCATGCACAGCTGGGCCTCGCGGTAGGTGGGGCCGCCGCGTACCGGCGTGCCGGTGCCGGGAGCAATGTCAGGATCGAGAAAGTCCACGTCAAAGCTCAGATGCAGATGGATGTCCCTGTCGTTGCGTCCCAGCAGGCTGACCAGGGCGCGGCGCATCACTTCACGCATGCCCAGCTCGTCAATGGCCCGCATGTCGTAGACCTCCAGCCCCAGCTCTCGGATCATGTGCTTTTCGCTCTCGTCCACGCTGCGCAGGCCGATCTGGCAGAACGATGAGGCAGGCAGGGCGGGAGTCGTGCCCGACAGCGAGGCCAGTTCCGCCGGTCCCAGTCCGCAGAGGCTTGAAACCGGCATGCCGTGCAGATTGCCCGTGGGCGAACTTTCGGGGGTGTTGCAGTCCGAGTGGGCATCCAGCCAGAGCACGCGCAGTTGCTTGCCCGTGGCGCGGCAATGGCGGGCCACGGCGCTGATGGAGCCTGTGGCCAGCGTATGGTCGCCACCCAGCAGTATGGGCAGCCGGTGTTGCTGCAGCACCTGCAGCACCGCGTCATGGGCGATCCGGTTCCAGCTCAGGCATTCGGCCAGATTGCGCAGACCCTGAGCATCGCGCGCGCCACGCGGGTTGGCGGGGCCGCTCAGATTGCCCAGATCGCTGACCTGCACACCCAGCCGTTGCAGCGCCGGACCGAGCTGGGCCACACGCAGGGCATCGGGCCCCATGGCCGCGCCAAGGCGCGAGGCACCGATATCGGTGGGCAGACCGATCAGTGTGGACGATGTGTATGCCATGAGCCGCTCCGCTTCAGGCCGTCTTACGGGCCGCAAGATTGATGATCTGGGGACTGGCTGCCTGTCTCACCATGGCAAACAGATCCTTGGGGTCGGCGAGCTCCGGCACCAGCTCGATCTGTGACAGCAGGCCCGCGCCTCGTGCCAGGCTGTGCATGGTGCGCAGCGCCGAGTAGTCCTCCAGCGCGAAGCCCACGGAGTCGAACAGGGTGATCTGGGCATCCGATGTCCGGCCCGGCGCCAGCTTCTGCAGCACGCGCCAGAGCTCGGTCACGGCAAAGTCGGCGGGCATTTGCTGCAGCTCGCCCTCGATGCGCGTCTGCGGCTCGTACTCGACAAAGACCTGCGCACGCTGCAGGGCGCTGGCATCGAACTCGGTCTTGCCGGGGCAATCACCGCCCACGGCATTGATATGCATGCCGGGCTCCAGCAAATGTCCGGGGATGATGGTGGCGCGGGTCTTGTCGGCGGTGGCGGTGGTCACGATGTCCGTGCCGGCCACGGCGTCCCGCACGCTGGTGCAGACGATGACCGTGGCGCAAAAGCCGGGCAGGAACGGCTGCAGGTTGCGCAGCAGCTTTTGCGAGGCCGCAGGGTCGATGTCGAACAGGCGCAGCTCGCGCACGCCCAGCAGCTCCATGAAGGCCAGAGCCTGGAATTCGCTTTGCGAGCCATTGCCGATCAGCGCCATGCTGCGGTTGCCGGCGCGCGCCAGATGGCGCGCAGCCATGGCGGATGTGGCGGCGGTGCGCAAGGCCGTGGTCAGCGTCAGCTCGCTGACAAAGCGAGGCATGCCGGTGGCGACATCGGCCAGCGCGCCGAAAGCCATCACGGTGGGCAGGCCCAGGCGCGGATTGTGCGGGTGGCCGTTGACGTATTTGAAGGCGTAGTCCCGCGCATCGGCCACCGGCATCAGCTCGATCACGCCGCTGGCTGAATGGGCGGCGGTGCGCGCGCTTTTGTCGAAGTCCTGCCAGCGGCCGAAGTCGGCCTCGAGGGCTTGGCTGATCAGGCGCAGCACCTGGGTGATGCCGACGCGCGCGACCAGCCGGGCAGCGTCGCTGGCGCTGAGAAAGTCGGTCCGGAATGGTGTACCGGCCGGAGCTTGAGGAACAGGCATGAGACTTCCTCCTTGGCTTCATTTTTGAGGATTTTTGCGCCAAATGCCAGAGAGAAGAGCCTGTGACCGCCGTGGGAGCACTGCTCTTGCGGGGTCGGGTGCGGCCTTGCCGCCAGGGAAGATGGGACAATATCGGCCATGACTCAGACCATCACGATTACCCGCCCCGATGACTGGCACTTGCATGTGCGCGATGGCGATGCCATGCGCTGCGTGGTGCCGCACACTGCCCGCCAGATGGGCCGTGCCATCATCATGCCCAACCTCAAGCCCCCGGTCACCACGGCGGAGATGGCTGCGGACTACCGCGCCCGCATTCTGTCGGCCGTGCCTGAAGGCAGCCAGTTCCAGCCGCTGATGACGCTGTATCTGACGGACAACCTGGGCCCTCAGGAAATCGTGCGCGCCAAGGCGGCCGGCGTGGTGGCCTGCAAGCTGTACCCCGCAGGTGCCACGACCAATTCCGACCATGGCGTGACCGATCTGCGCAAGATCTACCCGACGCTGCAAGCCATGCAGCGCGAAGGCCTGGTGCTGCTGGTGCATGGTGAAGTCACCGATCAGAGCATCGACCTGTTCGACCGTGAAGCCGTGTTCATCGAGCAGCAGCTCAAGCCTCTGCGCAAGGATTTCCCCGAGCTCAAGATCGTCATGGAGCATGTGACGACCAAGGAAGCCGCCGAGTACGTGGCTGAGGCCGATGATTTCCTGGCTGCGACCATCACGCCCCAGCATCTGCTGTTCAACCGCAACGCCATCTTCCTGGGCGGCGTGCGCCCGCATTTCTATTGCCTGCCGGTCCTCAAGCGCGAAACCCATCGCCTGGCGCTGGTGCAGGCCGCCACCAGCGGCAGCAGCAAGTTCTTCCTGGGCACGGACAGCGCACCCCATGCAGCGCATCTGAAGGAAGCCGCGACCGGTTGCGCCGGCTGCTACAGCGCCCACGCCGCCATCGAGATGTATGCCGAGGTGTTTGACGGCGTCGGGGCTCTCGACAAACTGGAAGCCTTTGCGTCCTTCAACGGCGCCGACTTCTACGGACTGCCCCGCAACACCGACACCATCACCCTGGTCAAGGAAAGCTGGAAGCCGCCCGTGAGCTTTGCATACGGCGAAGGGGCGCAGCTCAAGCCGTTGCGCTTTGGCGAAGCCCTGCCCTGGAAGATGCTGGATTAAAAACAGTAGCTGCAGGCGCCTGTGTTCACTTGAATTAAAGGTATTTTCGGTCTGAAATCAATAAAGGAGTTGCGCAAGCTGCTCCTTTTTTAATTTGGCTTTGAGCAAGGCCTCGGTTAGGCTTGGCCAAACAGCGCTCAGGAGATTGCATGCCCAACGATGTCCAGCCCAGGATTGCCTTGCTGATCGATGCGGACAACGCGCCCGCGGAGATGATTGACGAGATATTGACCGAGCTGTCCACCTTCGGCCTGATCAATATTCGCCGTGCCTATGGCAACTGGACCAAGGCCGGTCTGCACGGCTGGCAGAGCAAGCTGCTGGAGTACGCCGTGCGGCCCATGCAGCAGTTCGACTACTCCAAGGGCAAGAACGCGACCGATATGGCCATGACGGTGGATGCCATGGAGCTGCTCTATACCGAAAAGCCCGATGCCTTCGGCATCGTTTCCTCGGACGCCGATTTCACGCCGCTGGTCATGCATTTGCGCGCCAAGGGCGCTGCGGTCTATGGATTCGGTGCGGAGCAGACGCCCAGGGCTTTCGTCAATGCCTGCTCGCGCTTTCTGTATTTCGATGCGCTCAAGGAACTCGGCGACGGCATTGTCAGCCGCAGTGAACGCCGCGAAGCACTGGAGGCCGAGGTGGTTCCACGTGCAGTGCCTGCGGCAAGCCAGCCATCCGAGCAGACCCTCCCTGTCAGCAATGGCAAGGTGGCCGGTGGCACGGGCGCTGCGGCCCCGGCATGCACCACGTTGCGCGTGCCTTCGCACATGCTCAAGGAAGACAGGCAGCTCATTGCCATGCTGCGCGATGCCGTCAAGGCCACGCAGGACGAAGCTGGCTGGGCACGTGTGGCTGCGGTGGGCACGCATATCGGCAACAAGTTGTCGTTTGATGCGCGCAACTATGGCTATGCCTCGCTGACCAAGCTCATGGCTGCGACCCAGGTGTTCGAGCTGCGTGACGAGGGCACGGCCAGGGTGGCGGTGCGCGATCTGCGTGGGCATCAGGACGAGGTGCTGCCTTGATGCAGCCAGCCGCAATGCAGTCAGTGGATTGGGCCATTGACTGGCAGGCGCCCTGGCTGGCACCGCTGCAGGCGCTGGGCCGCCAGGTTCATGACCGGGTGCTGGGCGGTGCCGGCGTGGCCCGGGCCTTGCAGGAGGTGGCTGCCGCCCAAGGACTGCTGCCGGGCTGGCAGTTCGTCGATCAGCTGCAGCTGCCTGCCGGCCAGGCCTATGAGGCATTCATCCACAGCCGGCGCAGCATTCCCACGCGCGACAATCTGCATGACTTCTTCAACGGCCTGATCTGGCTGCACTGGCCGCTGCTCAAGCAACGGCTCAATGCATTGCAGGCGGCCGAGATCGCGCGCCAGGGTGTGGGGGCGCAGCGCGGGCGCCTGCGCGATTCGATCACGGTGCTGGACGAGAACGGCGGCTTGCTGCTGGCGCCGCAGGCCCTGTGCGATGCGCTGCGCGACAAGCGCTGGCAGGAGCTGTTTGTGACCCGGCGTGCGCTGTGGGAGCAGGCGCGCTTCCTGCCCATAGGCCATGCCCTGCTGGAAAAGCTGGTTCAGCCGCGCAAGGCCATCACGGCGCATGTGATCTGCGTGCCGCTGGAGCAGGCGCCGCGCCTGGCATCGCTGGCCGAGGCAGACGGCTGGCTGGACCATCAGTTGCGGACCCAGTCTTGCAATCTGGCCAGCAAGCCCTATCTACCAATTCCCATATTGGGAATCCCGGACTGGTGCCTGCAAAACCAGAACTTTTCCTTCTATGATGACTCTCTAGTTTTCCGAGCCCCACGTACCGCACAAACAACACAACAACGGGTACTGCCAGAAAGAGAACTGGCTTGATGAGCATTCGCCCTGCACAGGCGGTGCCTCAGGGGTTCTGGTCATTTTGTCCCCTGTGTGGAGTACACCCTCGATGAAACGTATTGCCTTATTTCTACTGACCAATATCGCCGTGGTGGCGGTATTGGGCATCGTCGCCAGCTTGCTGGGCGTCAACCGCTACCTCACTGCCAACGGCCTCAATCTGGGCGCCCTGCTGGGCTTTGCCTTTATCATGGGCTTTGGCGGCGCCATCATCTCGCTGCTGATCTCCAAGCCCATGGCCAAGTGGACATCGGGTGTGCAGGTCATCAACGAGCCGCGCAACGCCGATGAGGCCTGGATCGTCAACACCGTGCGCGGCTTTGCCGAAAAGGCTGGCATCGGCATGCCCGAGGTCGGCATCTATGAGGGCGAGCCCAACGCCTTTGCGACCGGCGCTTTCAAGAACTCGGCCCTGGTGGCCGTGTCCACAGGTCTGCTCGAAGGCATGACCCGTGAAGAGGTCGAGGCCGTGATCGGTCACGAAGTGGCCCACATCGCCAATGGCGACATGGTGACCATGACGCTGATCCAGGGCGTGATGAACACCTTTGTGGTCTTCCTCTCGCGCGTGATCGGCTATGCGGTCGACTCCTTCCTGCGCCGCAACGACGAGCAAAGCACCGGCCCTGGCATCGGTTACATGATCACCACCGTGGTGCTGGATATCCTGCTGGGCTTTGTCGCCGCCATGATCGTGGCCTGGTTCTCGCGCCAGCGCGAGTTCCGTGCCGACGCGGGTGCTGCCCAGCTCATGGGGCGCAAGCAGCCCATGATGAATGCGCTGGCCCGTCTGGGCGGAATGCATCCGGGCGAGCTGCCCAAGAGCGTGGCGGCCATGGGCATTGCCGGTGGCATCGGCCAGCTGTTCTCTACCCACCCGCCCATCGAGCAGCGCATTGCTGCACTGCAGAACGCCCGCTAAGCGTACGCATGTGTAAACGGCAGTAGCCGGTCTTTACCGCTGCTTCACAAGCCCCTGTCAACAACCGGCAGGGGCTTTTGCGTTGTAGGAGCATATACATGTCCCCGGACTTTCAGGAGTTGTGATGTCCTTCATCTCTCAAACCATGACCCGCCGACTGCTGCCGGTCTTGCTGCTGGGCGGCTCCGCTGCCCTGCTTACGGGCTGCGTGGTGGCCCCGGCCTATCCGGCTTATGGAACCGAGGTGGTTGCGGGCGACGTCTATGCACCCATGGCCCCGCCTCCCCTGATCAACGAGGTGATCCCGGTGGCTCCCTCGCCGGCCTATGTCTGGATCGGCGGCTCCTGGGGCTGGGGCGGCGGGCGCTACAACTGGCGTCCCGGCCGCTGGGCCATGCCGCCACGTCCCGGCTATGGCTGGCATGAAGGTGGGTGGAATCATGGTCCTGGCGGCTGGCATCACGGCGGCGGCCATTGGGGACCGCGCCGCTGAGGGCGTCCGCTAGGTGACAAGAGAGGGCATCCGCCCGCTAGGCGGGCCGTGCATGTATCGCTAGAGTCGGATGCAGGAGGTTTGCCGTGAATCCTGCTCTTGTCACCCGCCGCGAAGGCGCTGTTCTCATCCTCTCCAACAACAACCAGGCAGCGCGCAATGCGCTGTCGCCCGAGTATTACCACGCGGTCATGGAAGCGCTGCGTGCGGCCGGCACCGATGCCTCGGTGGCCGCCGTGATTCTGACGGGCGAGGGCGGTCATTTCTGCGCTGGCGGCGATCTGAACCAGCTGGCAACGAGGCGCGAGATGCTGCTGGCCGAACGCCGCCTAAAGCTTGAGGACCTCAATCATCTGATGCGTGCCATACGCGACTGCCCCAAGCCCGTGATCGCGGCGGTGGAAGGCGCTGCCGCAGGTGCGGGCCTGTCGCTGGCCATGGCCTGCGACATGCTGGTGGCGGCAAGGTCGGCGGTTTTCTCGGTGGCCTATGTGAAGGTCGGTCTCACCCCCGACGGTGGCGCGACCTCGTTTCTGGCCGAGTTCATGTCCCGTCAGTTGCTGACCGAGCTCTGTCTGACGGGTGAGCGCATCAGCGGCGAGCGCATGCATGCGTATGGCTGCATCAACCGTTTGACGGAGCCGGGCCAGGCCCTGGCCCAAGCGCTGGAGCTGGCGCGGCAACTGGCCCAGGGGCCGGAGGTGGCGACTGCGCGTATCAAGGCACTGTGCCGGGTGGCTCACAACCACAGCCTGGAGCAGCAGCTGGCGCTGGAGGCTGACCATATGGTCGAGGCCCAGGGCAGCGAGGAGTCCCGCGAAGGCATCGCGGCCTTTCTGGAAAAGCGTGCGCCCGACTTTGCCAGGCTGCGCGGAGCCTGATGGAGCGCTTCTGGCGAGCTAGCGAACCGTGTAGTTGAGCTGGAACATCACGCCGGCATTGCCCAGCACATTGATCTGGGCTCCCCAGTTCCGATTGAAGTCATAGCCCACGGCCGGAATGGCCGTGATGCCCCAGCCATGCCGGTTGTTGAACGGGATCTTCTTGTTGTACGGAAACTTGTAGCCGTGAATGATGCCGCCCGTGACCTTGAAGAAAAGGCCTGGCACGCTGTCAAACGGCCTGAAGCGCCAGCCGTAGTAGGCGTACTGGCTGGGCTGACCGAATGAATTCCTGAAATAGGCCAAGCCTGCGATATGGCGTTCGTCCAGCTCCTTCTCGGCCTGGATCAGCCAGACATAGGCGTGCTTTTGTTCGTCGGGCTCGAAATCGTTTTCCTTCTTGGCATCGGAGAAATGCCAGTCCAGCGGGGCGTAGCCAAACATCCAGCCCGAGAGCGCCGAGGGCTTGTCGGCGCTCTTGTCCGCCGCGGCAGCGGGATCACTAGTTTGTGCGCCGGCACTGGCGGCAGCCAGCCAGCAGGCCAGTCCCAGGGTGGCAGAGGCAGGGGCGAGTCGCAGAGATTTCATGATGACGCTGGCATGCGATGAAGTCCCCAGCGTAGCGATGCCAGGCCCTGGACCATGTCAGTCAGCGTCCCAAAACTTGTAAAAGCCATGACCAGCGGTGTGCTCGTGCCCCTTAAAGGCAGCCAGCTGCGGGGCAGCCATGCCTGGGGCACACAAAGAGGCCGCTGCCGCGTTGCTTACAGCGCGCCGCCCGAGCCGCGCGCGCCCGAGGAGGGCACCTCTACGCCGAGAATCGCGGCCGCAACTGCTTCGCCGACCTTGATGCCGTCCACACCGGCCGACAGAATGCCGCCCGCGTAACTCGCACCTTCACCGGCCGGGTACAGACCACGCGTGTTATCGCTCTGGAAGTCGGCGCCGCGGCCGATCTTGACCGGGGACGAGGTGCGGGTTTCCACACCGGTCAGCACCGCATCCTTCATGTCGTAGCCGCGAATCTTCTTGCCAAAGGCGGGCAGGGCCTCGCGCATGGCTTCGATCGCATAGGCGGGCAGGGCCTGGTGCAGATCGCCGAGGCTGATGCCGGGCTTGTACGAGGGTTGCACCTCGCCAAATTCGGTGGAGGGCTTGCCAGTCACAAAGTCGCCCACGAGCTGGCCGGGCGCACTGTAGTTCTGGCCGCCGAGCACATAGGCTCTGGATTCCAGCTGGCGCTGCAGCACAATGCCGGAAAGCGGGTGATGCTCGCCTTTTTGCTGCTTTTCAACACCAAAGGTCTTGCCGTCAAAGGCCCAGGCAAAGCTCTCGGCGTCTTGCGGGTAGTCCTCGGGGCTGATGGCGCAGACCATGCCGGCATTGGCATTGCGCTCGGCGCGCGAATACTGGCTCATGCCGTTGGTGACCACGCGCCCGGGTTCGCTGGTCGCTGCCACCACGGTGCCGCCCGGGCACATGCAGAAGCTGTAGACGGCGCGGCCATTTTTGGCATGGTGCACCAGCTTGTAGTCGGCAGCGCCCAGCAGCGGGTGGCCGGCATCCTTGCCCCAGCGGGCGCGATCGATCACGCTTTGCGGATGCTCGATGCGAAAGCCCACGGAGAAGGGCTTGGCCTCCATGGCCACGCCGCGCTCGTAGAACATGGCAAAAGTGTCGCGCGAGCTGTGGCCCAGAGCCATCACTGCATGATGGGTGGGCAGCGCATAGCTTTGGCCTGTGGCCTGGTCGAGCACCTGCAGGCCGACCAGTTGGCGCTGGCCGTCGACTTCTTCGATCTGTACATCGGTCACGCGCTGCTCGAAGCGGATTTCGCCGCCCAGGCGCACGATTTCCTCGCGAATGCCTTCGACCAGCTTGACCAGCTTGAAAGTTCCGATATGAGGGTGAGCCGCGTAGAGAATTTCGGGCGGCGCGCCATAGGTCACGAACTCGGCCAGCACCTTGCGGCCCAGATGGCGCGGGTCCTTGATCTGGCTGTAGAGCTTGCCGTCGGAGAAGGTGCCGGCGCCGCCTTCGCCGTACTGCACATTGGACTCGGGCGTCAGCTCGCGCTTGCGCCACAGCCGCCAGGTGTCCTTGGTGCGCTCGCGCACGGTCTTGCCGCGCTCCAGCACGATGGGCTTGAAGCCCATCTGGGCCAGAACCAGCCCGGCAAACATGCCGCAGGGGCCAAAGCCCACGACCACGGGGCGCTCATCCAGATCGGCCGGAGCCTGACCCACGGGCTGCCAGCTCATGTCTGGCGTCGGGTTGACATGGGGATGGTCGGCAAACTGCGTCAGCAGCGCGGCCTCCTGGCCCTCGTCGGCCAGCGTGATATCGACGATGTAGACGGCCAGCAACTCCGCCTTGCGCGCATCGAAGCTGCGCTTGTGCACATGCAGCTTGGCAATGGCGGCGGCCGCAATTCCCAGGCGCTCGGCCGCAAGCTGCGTGAGCTTGTCCGTGGGCTGGTATTCGGTGTGGTTCTCGGGGTGGTATTCAACCGCCGAGAGAGGGAGTTTGAGTTCTGCGATCCGGATCATGGCTTGTACCTATCAAGCAAGGGTCTGGATGGTACGGCAAAGACCTGATGACTGCGCGACGAGGCCATGGTGACCTCGGCTTTTGTTGTGCTTATCGCTTCTAAGAAGATAGCGGTTTGCGCTTGATACAGCTCATGTTCTCATCTCTTTGAATACGAAGTTGCTATGTAACAAGCGCAGCCAGCTATGCATTTGATAGTGATGTGCTGGTGGCCTTTTGTTATTTGTAGAGCAGTTGCGGCAGCCACAGACCGATCTGCGGCCAGATGTAGAGCAGCACGATGGCCAGGATTTGTATGCCCATGAAGGGCATCATGCCCACGAATATCTGGTTGAGCGTCACCGAAGGCGGTGCCACCCCCTTGAGGTAGAAGGCAGACATGGCCACGGGCGGAGAGAGGAAGGCCGTCTGCAGATTCAGCGCCACCAGCAGGCCGAAGAACAGCGGGTCAACGCCAAAGTGGTTGAGCAGAGGGATGAAGATGGGCATGAAGATGACGATGATCTCCGTCCATTCCAGCGGCCAGCCCAGCAGAAAGATCACGACCTGAGAGAGGATCATGAACTCTATCTTGCTGAGGTTCATGGACAGCACCCAGCGCTCTATCAGCTCCTGCCCGCCCAGCAATGCAAAGGCGGCGGAGAAAATGGCCGAGCCCACAAACAGCCAGCAGACCATGGCCGAGGTTTTGGCAGTCAGGTACACGGACTCCTTGACGACATCGATACTCAGGCGCTTGTAGGCAGCGGCAAGCACAAAGCCGCCCAAGGCGCCCATGGCAGCCGCTTCGGTCGGCGTGGCCAGGCCAAAGACAATGGAGCCGAGTACGGTCAGGATCAGCACCACCAGCGGAAAGAACGAGCCCAGCAGCATCTTGAAGATTTCCAGCCGCGCAAAACTCAGAAACAGATAAAACAGTGCGGTGCAGGTCCCCAGCAGTGCAAAGCCAATCCACCACCAGGTGGGGGCTGGCTGGGTTTCAGCCTGGCTGGCAGCAGGCACGCCCGGTGCGTTGCTGCCTGTTTCAGGCTCTGTCGGCGCCGTTGCTGCCACCGGGGCGGAGGACTCTGAGCCGGGCGGCTCCTGCAGCCCTCCTTCTGTGGGTGGTTCCTGCAAGCCACCTTCTATAGGCGGCTCGGCAAGGCCAGTGCCGGAGCTGGAGGAGCTGCCGCTTTCCATGCCTATGGGCTGGATCTCGAACTGTTCCTGTACCTTCGGCGTCGTCACTGCCTGCCAGCTGCTGGCAGCCAGCAGCAGGAACAGCATTCCGGGCAGAACCACCACGGCCAGCTGGCGCAGCAGATAGCCCGTGGGAACCTGTGCATTGCGCTGGCCTTTGAGTGCGGTCAGCAGGCGCATGGGGGCGTATTGCTGAGCGGTGGCGGGCAGCTCGCGCGTCAGGGGCGGTAGAGCTACCAGGCGCTCGGCGGCTGACAGCGGTGGTGCCCAGGCCGGCTTGATCTTGGCCATGATAACCACATAGCCCACGTACAGGCCGGCAAGCATCAGGCCGGGGAAGAAAGCGCCGGCATACAGCTGGACGACGGAAACGCCTGCTGTCGCGCCATAGAGAATCAGCAGCACCGAAGGCGGTATCAAGATGCCCAGGCAGCCACCCGCCGTGATGGCCCCTGCCGCCATGGACGTGCTGTAGCCGGCACGCAGCATGGTGGGCAGTGCCAGCAGGCCCATGAGCGTGACCACGGCGCCCACAATGCCGGTGGCGGTGGCAAACACGGTGCAGGTCACCAGCGTGGCCACAGCAAGCGAGCCCGGCACGCGGGCCATGGCCAGGTGCATGCTTTTGAACAGCTTTTCGATCAGGTTGGCGCGCTCGACCAGATAGCCCATGAAGACGAAAAGGGGGATGGCGATGAGCACGTCATTGGTCATGCTCTTGTAGGCTGACTGCACCATCAAATCCAGTGTGCGTGTGGTATCGCGCTCATAGGCCAGCCAGGTGAAGATCATGCCCATGCCCATCAGCGTGAAGGCAGTGGGAAAGCCCAGCATGATGGCGACCACCACCAGCGACAGCATCAGCAGGCCCAGATGGCCGTTGGTGATGTTTTCTACGCCCAGCAGCAGCACGATGGCCGAGAGCACGACCAGGGCCATGATGGAAAAGCCGAACCAGAGTTCCTTGCGCATCTTCATGCTTTGCCCTCCTGCACCATTTCCTTGAGCTTTTCCACATCCACTTCTTCCACGTCTGCGCCGCGACGGGGCCATTGGCCGTCGCGCAGGCACAGCATGCAGCGGGCGATTTCAGCCAGGCCCTGAAGCAGCAGCACGCCACCAGCCAGCGGAATCATGAATTTGAATGGATACAGCGGCAACGGATGGGCAGAGAAGGTCTGCTCGCGAATGTCCAGCGATTCGTGGGCATAGGTCCAACCGGCCCAGGTCAGCGCCAGTACGCCAGGCAGGAAGAACAGGATGTACAGGCACAGATCCACGGCAGCCTGCGCACGCGGGCTGAAGAAGCCGTAGAGCACATCGCCGCGCACATGGCCGTTCTTGGACAGGGTGTAGGCGCCGGCCAGCATGAACATGGTGCCGTAGAGCATGATCTGTGCATCCAGCACCCAGGCGTGAGGTTTGTTCAGTGCGTAGCGGGAGAATACTTCCCAGCTGATCAGCATTGTCAGCAGCACCACGGCCCAGGCCGCCACCTTGCCGATAAAGGTCGAGAACGCATCGACAGCAAGCAGAATTTTTTGCATGGCAGTCTCCGCTGCGTGATGCAGCGAGGTGCGAAGAGGATGGGATGCCCGCCTGCCGGGGCGGGGTTGCGGGAGGCAGACAGGCGCAGCCCCTTCTGGGCTGCGCTGTGTCGGCATCAACTGCGTTTTTGCGCGAAGTAGTGGTTCCAGGCCATCTTGAAGTCGAGGTCGGTATCGTTTTGCCAGCGCCCGCTGCGCTGGGCAAACGTGCGCATGGAGTCCATCACCCGCTTGAACATGGGGTTCTCGGAGGCCTTCTTGGATGTCACCTTGTCCCAGGCGGCCAGTTGGGCGCGCAGGATGGTGTCGGGTGTCTTGTAGAACTTCACGCCCTGCTTGGACTGCATCTCTGCATAGTCCTTGGCATAGCGGTCGGTGGCCTTCCAGCTCATGTCGGCGCTGGCGGCCTGGGTGGCGTACTCGATGATGGACTTGATCTCGGCCGGCAGGGCGTTGAACTTGGTTTTGTTGAACAGCACCTCGAACTGCTCGCTCGACTGGTGAAAGCTTTGCAGCATGCAGTTCTTGGTCACATCCGGAAAGCCCAGCACGCGGTCGCTGGATGCATTGTTGAACTCGGCGGCATCCAGCAGGCCGCGATCCAGGGCTGGAACGATCTCACCGGCAGGCAGCGGGTTCACTGCCAGACCCATTTCCGTAAACACATCCACGGCAAGGCCGACGGTGCGGAATTTCAGTCCCTTCAGGTCCTCCACCTTGGCCACGGGTTTCTTGAACCAGCCCAGCGGCTGGGTCGGCATGGGGCCGTAGAGTTTGGAGACCACGTCCATTTTCAGGCCGCCGTAGATCTCGTCCAGCAACTCCTTGCCTCCGCCATAGTTGTGCCAGGCCAGCACCATATTGGCATCCATGCCAAAGGCCGGTCCGGACCCCCACAGCGCTACGGCCTGGCTTTTGCCATACCAGTATGCAATCACGCCGTGCCCGCCATCCAGCGTGCCTTTGGATACGGCATCCAGCAACTGGAATGCAGGCACCACGGAGCCGGCAGGCAGCACCTCGATCTTGAGGCGGTTGCCAGTCATGTCGTTGACTTTCTTCGCGAAGTCCTGGGCAAACTCGTGAAAAATATCCTTGGCTGGCCAGGTACTCTGAAAGCGCCAGGACGTGGTCTGGGCCGTGCTTATCATGGGCACGGACATGGCGGAAGCAGCCACCGCGGCACCTTTGAGTAGGTTGCGGCGGCCGGTTTTCTGGGTCTCCTGTGTCATCTACTTCATCTCCTCTGGGTGGTTATCCTGGCCTTCCGCCAGTGCATGCATCTTTGAAGCGAGTGACAGGCCGGCGCAGAGGGTTAACACCAGACTTGATGAGTGGATGGCGGCTTGAATTCTTGATATTTTCTTATTGAAATCAATCTATTACGCCCGAAATTAAAGTGGTGTTTGCTATGGATTGGTGAGTGTTTGGCAGTGCTGGAGA
The DNA here is from genome assembly GCF_053615495.1 of Comamonas sp. HJ-2. Lineage (NCBI taxonomy): Bacteria > Pseudomonadati > Pseudomonadota > Betaproteobacteria > Burkholderiales > Comamonadaceae > Comamonas > Comamonas sp. HJ-2. The sequence continues at coordinate 101,575 of NZ_JBSIFD010000021.1, forward strand.
TTTGCCGGTTAAGGGTAATTTGGGGGGCACTGCGTGGATGTATCGTTGCGGTAAAGCTCGCAAGGCAAGCGCCTGAATGACTTGCCGTGCACTAGCATGCAGTCAGTCAGTCTGACTTGACGCCAAAGCTGCATGTCTCATTCATCCTCCGACTCTTTTCTACCGCTTACCCGCAGACATTGGCTGCAGCATTCCGGTGCTGTGCTGGGGGTGCTGCCCGTCATTCCCTTGCTCGGCTGCGCAGCTCCCGCTACGGAGTCGGTGAGGAGCGTGGGGAAAGCGGCTGCTCCATGGTTGAGCGGTGGCACCAAGGCCATCACCGCCGCCGTGCGCGGCATCAACCCGTTTGCCGGTGCCGGGCTGGCGGGCAGTTGCCGCCTGACCTGCGAGGCCACCATCGGCCCCTGCCATACGCTGTCTCCCGAGCGCATGGATGTCAGCGATGGCTGGGATGGCCTGCCGCTGCATATGCAGATCCGCGTGGTCAACGAGCGCTGCGAGCCGGTGCCGGGCACGATTGTGGAGATCTGGCATACCAATCACACGGGCGGTTACTCGGGCCAGATCCACCGCATGTGCAACAACGATGCGACCGATGGGAACAAGCAGTTCTTTCGCGGCTATCAACGCACCGACGGCAATGGCGTGGCGCGCTTCGACAGCTGCTACCCCGGCTGGTATCGCGGCCGCGCCGTGCATGTGCACTTTCGCATTCTGCAAGGCAGCTACGACCCGGCGGACAGCGCTGCATCGTGGCTGACCAGCCAGTTGTTGTTCAGCGATGCGCTCAACAGCGAGATCTTTGCGCAGGCGCCGCTTTACAGGGACAAGGGCCAGCCCGATACCCGCCTGGATGTGGACAACGTGGTCGGGCAGGAGCCGGACAAGACGCCTTATGTCTTCGATGTGCAGAACCTGGGAGGGGTGATGCTGGCATCGAAGACCGTGGTGGTGCGCAGCGATAGTGCCGACAAGCTCTGCCAGGTCAAGGGCTCCATGCCGCCAGGCGGGCCAGGAGGCCCGGGGCGGCGGCCGCCGCGCCCGGGCATGATGCCGCCACCTCCGCCCGGCACCTGAACCAGGCTTCAGATCACCAGTCTGGAGTAGCCGATTCCGGCTGCTTTTTCCACGCGGATCTGCGCCGGAATGCGCTCCTTGAGCGCTTCCACATGGCTGATGACGCCAATCATCTTGCCGCTGGCGTTGAGTGTATCGAGCGCGGCGAGGGCCATCTCCAGCGTATCGCCGTCCAGCGTGCCGAAGCCTTCGTCGAGGAATAGCGAATCGATCGAGGTCTTGCTGCTGACCAGATCGGACAGTGCCAGTGCCAGTGCCAGGCTGACGAGAAAGGCCTCGCCGCCCGAGAGCGTGCGCGTGTCGCGCGCCACATCGCCCTGCCAGCCGTCCACGATGTCCAGCTCCAGCTCGCCAGTGGGCTTGCGCCGCAGTAGATAGCGACCGTGCAGGCGCTCCAGGTGTCGGTTGGCCAGATGCAGCAGATGATCCAGCGTCAGCCCCTGTGCGAACTTGCGGAACTTGTCGCCTCTGGCGGAGCCTATCAGGCTGTCCAGGTGTTGCCAGAGATCGCTGTCTTGTTCCTGCTCGGCAATCCGTGCCAGCAAGGCTTGCTGGCCCGCGCGGCGGTCATCGTCATCTTTGAGGCGGGCGCGGTGGGCGCCCAGTTGCTCGGCTTGCTGGGCGCGTTCGGTCTCCAGCTGGGTAATCTGCTCGGTAATGGTTTCGGGTGCTTCGTCGCTGAGCGCCTGTGCTTGCAGTGCGGTCAGGCGCTGGCTGGCGTCTGCCTGCAAGGCGGCTGCGCGTTGTGCCGCGCCCTGAAGCTGGTTGCTCAGTGCCTGCAGACCTTGCTGTTCGGCATCGGACAGCAGGGCTGCGGTGTACTGCGCTTCGTCGGAGAACGGGCTGGCCTGCAGCGCCTGCTGCCATTCGGCCTGGGCCTGCCGCGTCGATTGCTGCAGCTGCTCAAGCGTGGCTTGTGCCTGGCTTGCCTGACCTTGCAGCCTGGCCAGTTGCTGCGCTGTTTGTTCGAGCAGAACTCTGCAGTCCTGCAGCGTGGCAGCGGCTGGCACTGTATAGGCGGTGGCGTCGGCGGACATGTCAGGCAGGGCCTGGCTGCGTTGCAGCCAGTGCTCGGCATCTTGCGCGGCTTGTTCGACCTGGCGTTGCAGAAGGTCGATCTGCTGGGTCAGCTCTTGCATTGCCTGTTGCTGACGCTGCCATTGCTGCCATTCCTGCTGACGCGCAGCCAGCCAGTCTGCGGTGTCCGCGCTCTCGGGCAATGCGTAGCCTGCCGTCTGCAGGGCAAGCTGCAAGCGAGTTTGCAGGTCGCCGGCCTGCTGCATCAAGGCTTGCAGTGCCTGAGCGGTCTGCTCCTGCTGCGTCAGATTGTTCTGCAGAGCCTGCCGGGTGCTGGCCTGTGCATGCTCGATCTGCTGCTGGTGTTGCAGAGCCGCCTGGCAGGCGTCCTTGGACTGTTGCAGCTGGCGTTCGGCAGTTTCGGCATCGGCCAGGTTCTGCTGCAGCTGCGCAATCTGTTGCCCGGCTTCAGCGCAAGCGGTGTGCAGTGCTTCGGGCTGCTGCCATGCCGCCTCATCCAGCGGCACTGCGCTCTGCGCGCGCAAGTCAGCCCAGCGTGACAGCCATTTTTCAATCTGCTGGGCAATGGCCTGGTGCTGCTCCTGCTGCAGCTGCCGCTGACCCTGGGCAGTGGCCAGCGCGGTGTTCAGCTGTTCGCCCTGGCGCTGCAGCGACTCGAGTTCGCTCTGTGCCTGCTGCAGCGCAGCGGCTGTGGCTGATACATCCAGCGCCGCGTATTCGGTGATGGCTGGGTGATCCTGAGACCCGCACAGCGGGCAGGCATCTCCGGGCTGCAGCGCGGCGCGGTGCTCTTGCAGGCTTTGGATGAGGCGCTCCTGGTCAAGCAGGGCTTGCTTGTCGGCCACCTTTTCCTTGAGAGCCTTGTACTGCGCACGCAAGTCATCGCGTTGCGCCAGCTGCTCCTGAATGCGGGAATCAACGGAGCTCAGCGCCTGCGAATTGCGCTGCTGCTGCACGTCCAGGGGCTGGCGCAGTGCGGCATGTTCCTGCAACTGCTGCCAGTGATGCAGCTGGCGCTCTGCGTTTTGCCAGTGGCTGCGCAGCTGAGGCAGGCTGCCGTGCGTGGTCAGCTGCTGCTGCAGGGCTTGCTCTGCGGCCTGCTGCTGTTGCAGCGTCTGGGAGACTTGCCGTGTCGACTGCGTGGATTGCTGCGTCTGTGCGTCTGCTTGCTGCTGCAGTTGCCGGGCGAGCTTCTGCAGCTGCGTCATCTGGCCTTCTGTCTGGACGGTTTGCCGTTGCAGTTGCTGGCCTTGCTGCAGCTGCTCGCGCCAGCCGCTGAGGTTTTCACCCAGCAGGGCGCGGCTGGCATGGGCTTGCTGCCATGCCGTTAAGTCGGCCTGCCGGGCCAGTGCAGACTGCAGCTGCAGCCTTGACTGCTGCAGCTGATCGCCGGCCAGTTGCCGGGCCTGTTGGTGTTGATGCCATTGCGCGCTTTGGGCTTGCAGCCGCAGGGTATGCAGTTGCTGCAATTGCGCGGCCTGTTCGCTTTGCTGGTCTTGTGCCAGCTGCCAGCGATGGTGCATGGGCTGGATTGCCTGCGCAGGTCCGTGGGCCTGCAGGCGCAGCAAATCTTGTGCTGCATCACTCAGCGCTTGCTGGGCGTTTGCTTGTGCATTGCGTGCCTGCTCCACCTCCTCCATGGCCTGCATGGTCTGTGCCTGCCAGCGTTGTACGGTTTGCAGTTGCTGGTGGCGTGCCTGCAGATCCGTCAAGCCGGTCTGCAGCAGTGCCGCCTGGGACTGCAACTGCTCGCGTGTGCCTGCATCCAGCAGTTGCATGCCCTGTGCCTGGGCCTGTTGCTTTTCCAGGGCCTGGCGGGCGTCGCGCGCTCTTTCGAAAACGGACTGCGAGATGCGACCGTAGATATCGGTGCCGGTCAGTTCTTCGAGCAGCTCGGCGCGCTCATTGGCCGTGGCCTGCAAGAAGGCGGCAAAGCCTCCCTGGGCCAGCAGCATGGACTTGGTAAAGCGCGCAAAGTCCAGTCCGGTGATTTCGGCGATGCGCCGGGTTTTGTCCTTGATATGGGTGGTGAGTATGCTGCCGTCCGCCACCAGTGCCAGCTCCACCCTGGGAGCTTGAAGGGCGGCATCCGGCTTGCCGCGCGCGCGGCGCTGGCTCCAGAAGGCGCGGTAGGCCACGCCCTTGACTTCGAACTCCACCTCGGCTTCGCACTCGCCGGTGTGGCGCGTCATGATGTCGTTGCTGCCGCTGATGCTGTCGAGGCGCGGCGTCTGGTGATAGAGCGCAAGGCAGATGGCATCGAGCAGCGTGGACTTGCCAGCGCCCGTGGATCCGGTGATGGCAAACAGGCCGTTGTCGGCAAAGGGGGCAGCGGTGAAGTCGATGTTCCACTCGCCCTTGAGCGAGTTCAGGTTCTTCAGCCGCAGTTTGAGAATTCTCATGCCGCTGCTCCTTGCTCGTCGTGGAGGCCGTGCAGCACCTGTTGATAGCGCTCGGTCAGCGCCGATTGCAGTGGCGGCTCCAGGCTCTCCTGGGCCAGTCGGCGCGCAAACACATCGAGGGGGGTGAGTTCATCCAGCGACTCGCGGGCTTCGCCGGACAGCTGTGCCGCAGCCTGGCCGCGCTGACGCTTGATGCGCAGAATCTCCACGGGCAGCGACTCGGCCATGGCCTGCACGCGTGCCGTGAGGTCGGAGAGATAGTCGTCTTCCTGTACCGTCACCTCCAGCCAGACCGGTCGATCGGCTTGTGCCTGGGCCGAGGCAGATTTCAGCAATGCAGGCATGTGCGTCAGACTGCCGGCGATGGAGGCCATGGGCTGGAACATCGGCACGGGCAGGGCGGTGACGGCCTGCAGCCCATCGGCATTGAGATCCACCAGCTGTACCTGCTTGGTCTGCCTGGCTTCGTCAAAGCCCAGGGCGATGGGCGAGCCACTGTAGCGGATGTGATCGAGCCCGCCGACGAGCTGCGGCTTGTGGATATGGCCAAGGGCGATATAGCAGGCTGGCGGGAAAGCATTGGTCGGAAAAGCCTCCAGTGCGCCTACATAGATTTCACGCACCGATTCATTGCTGCTGGCACCCACCGTGGTCAGATGGCCGGTGGCAATGATGGGCAGCAGTTCGCCCTGGCTGGCCTGTATCTCATTCTGCGTTTGAAGGGCGGCGGCATACACGCGCTGGTAGGTGGATGCAATCGCGGCTTGCAGTGCCTGCTGCTTGTCCTGTGCGCTTTGTCCGGCCTGGCTTTGCTGCACATCACGCGGGCGGATGAAGGGCAGTGCGCAGACGATGCAGCCCGGCTCCCGCGCGGTGCCACGTCGAGGCAGCGTGACGACATGCCGGGCCTCGTCGCCGGTCGAGCTGACCACCTGGGCGCCCAGGTAGGTCAGCAGCTCGCGGCTTTCATCGAGCACGCTGACCGAGTCATGATTGCCCGCCAGGATCAGCAAGGCCGCGCCTGCGTCGTGCAGGCGCACGATGAGCTGGTTGTACAGCTCGCGCGCATAGCTGGGCGGGGCTCCGGTGTCGAAGATGTCGCCGGCGATCAGCACGGCATCCACGGCATGGGCCTGCACCTGGGTGAGCAACCAGTCGATCAGGGCCTGATGCTCGGCCTGACGGCTGCGGCCCATGAAGTGCTGGCCCAGATGCCAGTCGGAGGTATGGAGAAGACGCATGCGGCGATGGTATGCCAGCCGGCCCCGTCTTACTCGCTGTCCAGCCGTGCTTGCGACAGCTCCTGCTCGAACAAGGCATGGCCTTTGGCCCAGCCGCCACCCCAGATCAGGTCCATGGTCTCGGCCAGCGCTTCCAGACGCGGTTCATCGAGGTCCGAGCGCGCATGCTCGGCCTGGAACAGGCGGTAGAGCGCGGCCTGGCTCATGCCTTCATCCCTGAGGGAATGAGCCAGTTTCTCCAACGCCGCCGCAGTCGGTGCCAGCTGGTCTGGCCGCAGAGCTGCTTGCAGGCGTCTGGCTGGAATCATTTCAGCGCTTGCCTGTGCGCTTGGCCGTCCAGTAACTGAATTCTTCCTTGCCGACTTCATAGTCCAGCTCCTGCAGCCTGGCCTGCAGATTTTCCTGCACATCGGCCACGGCACGGTTGTAGATGCTGGGGCCTATTTCCGCGAGAAAGAAATTCAGCAGGGCGCCGGATTGCATATTGCCTATGGGTTCGTCCATGTTTTCGCGGAAATAGCGTTCTATGGAGGCAATGGCCTGCTGCTGCGCGTGTTTGGGGAGTTCTATGCTCATTGATCAAGCTTTCTTGTAAATTTTCTTTCGCTTCAAGCGTCGGATTCTTCTTCAGCTGACTAACTACCTTGTCTCGCAACTGGCGGTGTGACAGTGGCAGTCCGCTTCATGGCTTCGGCCAAGTACGGAGCGTCATGCGGTGATTGCTGCACCACATGCACTTATTATGTGCATGAGCTCATGTTGATGCACGCAGATGGCATGAATACGATGGTTTCTTCATCATTCCCAAGGAAAAGCCATGGCTGTCGCCATTCGAATCTACAGCTCAGGTGCGCCCGAAGTGATGCAGCTCGAAGAGCTGGATCTGCCGTCACCGGGGCCGGGCGAAGTTCTGCTCGAGCAGACCGCCATCGGTGTCAATCCTCTGGATGTCAATCAGCGCAAGGGCCTGGTGCCGATTGCATTGCCTTCGGGGCTGGGTCTGGAGGGTGCGGGAACAGTGGCAGCCGTGGGCTCGGGAGTGTCGGGCCTGAAGTCGGGGGACCGTGTCGGCTACGCAACCGGGCCGCTGGGCGCGTATGCCAGTGTGCGCTTGTTCCCCGCTGATCGTTTGATCCGGCTTCCGGACAGTCTCGCGGATGATGCCGCCGCGTCGGTCCTGTTCAAGGGCATCACGGCTCAGTACCTGCTCAAGACCACCGGCCAGGTGAGTCAAGACAGCCGAGTCCTGATTTATGGCGCTGCCGGGGCTCTCGGACAGCTGATGTGCGCGTGGGCCAAGCATCTGGGCGCCCAGGTTCTGGGCGTCGTCTCCAGGCCCGCCAGCGTGGAACGAGCCAAGGCGGCAGGCTGCGATCAGGTGTTTGTCTTTGATGCGCAGACACTGGCATCCCAGGTGATGCAGGCCACGCAGGGACGAAAGGTGGACGTGGTCTACGACTCCATCGGAAAAGACACTTTCCTGGCTTCGCTGGACTGCCTACGACCCAGAGGGCTGATGGTGTCGTTTGGTGCCACATCGGGCCTGCCGCCTGCCATTGAGGTTGGCGAGCTTAATGCCAAGGGCTCGCTGTTTCTGACCCGTCCGTCTCTGGCCGCGCATACGGCAACGATAGAGGAGTATCAAAGCCGTGTGCAGGACGTGCTTGACGCCATCGCAGGCGGCATACTCACGCCTCGCATATGGAAAAGCTACGCGCTCAAGGACGCAGCCCTGGCGCATGCAGACCTGGAGCAAGGACGCTCGCAAGGCTCGATCATCCTCACCCCCTGAATCGCTACAGACACCATGGAGACATTCGACAGCCAGCACACGGATGAGCTCGCCACGCTGGTCGCACTGGCAGACCAGGGTTCGTTTGCCGCTGCGGGACGATTGCTGGCGCGTCACCCTTCGGTGCTCTCCAAGCGCATGCAGGCTCTCGAGCGAAGACTGGGCGTGCGCCTGGTGGAGCGCACCACGCGCCAGCTGCATTTCACCAACGAAGGCTGGCGACTTGTCGAAAAGCTGCGCCAGGCTGCCCATCTGATTCGGGATGCAGAGCAGGAAGCAGCTCAGGGAGCGCAGGAAATACGGGGGCGCCTGCGCTTGTCCATGCCCGCGACGATGGGGCGGCGGTGGATCAGCCCCATGCTGGCGGATTTTTCCCTGGCCTACCCGGAAGTGGCGCTCGAAGTGGAGTACAGCGAGCGCATCGTGGACATTGTGGGAGAGCGTTTTGACGCCGCCATACGTATCGGCAATCTGGCGGACAGCCGGCTGGTTGCCACGCGGCTATGCGATCAGTACCGCCTTCTGTGTGCATCATCCAGCTATCTTGAGCGCCATGAAGCGCCAGACAGGCCTGCAGATCTCGTCCGTCACAACTGCCTGGGCTACACCGGCTTGCTGGACTTTCCGCAATGGCGACTGGTTCAGTCGGCAGGAAAGAAGGTCGCCAGTGTTGCCGAATCAGTGCGCGTCAGCGGCTCCATCCTCAGCAACGACAACGAAGCTTTGCTTCATGCGGCAATCAAAGGGGTGGGCATCATCGCCGGGAGCGACTGGCACCTCATGCCCTCCATCCATGCTGGAGAGCTGGTCCGCATACTGCCGCAATGGACATTGGGGGAGGCCGGCGGCATTTACCTGCTACGACCTTCGGGGCAGTACAACACGGGCGCCATGAAGGCGTTCAAGCAATGGGTGACGGAGGCCTTTGCGGCGGCTCCCTGGCGGCCCTTAGACCGCTGAGGAGTCCTGCCTGCCCTGCTGCTTCAGGGCGATGAGTACAGGTCGCTCAAGGCCTGGAACTCGGTTGCCGCGCGAGGATCAGGAGCCGCTCTTGCTTCCCAGCCAGGCAGCGCTATTGAGAAAAAAGCGTACCAGCTCGCTTTGACGGCGGGCGCCGGTCTTGGAGAAGATGGAGCGCAGGTGAGCTCTTGCGGTATTGAGGCGAATGCCCAGCGCTTTGGCTGCTTCCTCCAGCGTCAGGCCGTGGGTCAGCTGGATCACCAGCGCGGTCTCTGCCGACGTGAGCTGAAACAGCTGCTGCGCCAGGTGCGCTGACGGATCGGCCTTGTCATCGGTGTTGCGCATGAACACCGCGACGCAGGGACGGCTCTTGGCCTCTGCGTTGTCACCCGAGGAAATGCTTTGGACCACAAGCCCCCAGTTGAGCTGACCCGAAGGACGGGCAATCGAGATGCCTTCGGTCATGACGGACGCGGATGCCAGGGAGGACAGCAAGGCATCCTTGACCAGTCGCTGGAGCTTTCGGTTGTCGCTGGCATATTCAGCCTCCAGCATGCCACCGGAGATCCTGAGTCCATCCTGAGCATCGAGAATGCCTTTGGCCGCAGGATTGCTTTCCAGCACTTGGCCATTCTGGTCCAGGATGACGACACCCACCATCAAGCGAGCCGTGACGGTGCTGTACAGCGACATGACCTGACGATCATGGTGCAGTGCCAGATGCATATTCAGTGCACGGCGGATGTGCGGCATGATCATGCGGCCCAGATCCAGATCCCGCTGGCTGAAGGCCGGCTCCGACTCGGGGCGCGTGATCCGCAGGCCGTAGACACTGCCATCGGTGGTCACGATATCGGCAGCCATCACATGGAAAATATTGTGCACACGGCACCAGTCCTTGTAATAGACGCTGCTGCGCCATTCGCTTTCGGACATCAGGTCGGGAATGGTCTTGAATTGTTCCTTGGGCATGCCAAGGAAAGGACTGTGCTCGCTGTAGACGTCGTGCGTAAGCAAGCCCTCGAGCCCTCCGGATGCAGTGATCGTCAAACCGATATTGTCTCCCTCGGTCTGGCGGATGATCAGCACTGCAAAATTGCTGCGCATATGCGTGCGAATCACCTCCAGGCAGGGAACCCAGGCCTCCGGCAAAGAAGCCGCATCGTAGAGGTGATTGATGAATTCGCTGAAGCGCTCCGCACTGATCAGCTCTGCTGTCTCTGGGCTCTGAACTCCGGAGATCGAGCCATCTTTGAGAGCAAAAGTCATTGAGGCTTGTGCGTAATCCATGGGTTTCAGTTTGCCGTAGGTGGGGCTCATTGCGTTGACCTCTTGCTGTCCCGCATTATCTGCGCCTGATTGTTCGGCTTCGATTTGCAAGACTTCATCCATGGTGTCATTAGTGTCCCTGGCTCCGGCGCTGGCCAGGACGGCAGGAATTGGCCGGGCCGACATTCTCGGTCCTGGCCCGATCAGCACCGGCAGCCGCAGGTGCCGGCACACGGAGGCATCGCACTGCTTGGCGAGACATCAATCGTCAAAGTCCCAGAGCTCATGCAGGTCCAGGCGCAGACGACTATCGCTCTCCAGCGTGTCCATACGTGCCATGCGCTCGGCCAGCACTGCGTCGGCAAGCACACGGCGCGCAGCCAGGAGCTCGGCCAAGCCGGACTCGCCGGCACGATAGGCGCGCATTGTGCGGTCGGTCGCACTGCGCTGAAGCGTCGCCGCTCGGACCTGCGCCGCGGCTGCAGCACGCCTGCCATTCAGCTGACTCCAGAGCACATCGAAGTCCGCCCCCAGGCGTCTGGCTACCGCCAGGCGACGCGACAGCGCCGCATCGGCATCGGCCAGCGCGGCCGCAGCCTGGGAAGCCCGGTGGGCGGAGCCCAGTGGCAGACTGATGCTGAGGCCTGCAATGCGCTCGGCACCACCACGCTCGCTGCTGGCAAACACACCGATCGTGGGGTCTGGGCGGCGTTCGAGATCCGTGCGGCGGGCCTGGTGCAGCGCAAGAGTCTCCTCGGACAGGGCCAGCAAATACTCATGGCTGTGCTCTATGTAGCGCGAGCGCAGCTGAGCCTCCGATCCGTTCGGGAGTGCGGGCAGCGCGCTTGCGTCGATTGAAATGCCGGCCAGAGGGCAGAGGTCGGGAAAGCGTGAGCAGAGCTCGGCCTGCGCCGAGGCCTGTGCGGCCTCTGCTGCGGCCAGCGCAGCCAGCATGCGGGCCTGTTCGGCGGCCGCCAGCTCGGCTTCAAGCCTGGCCGCATCGCCCGCGCGCAGACGGCGCTCGGTGATGCTTGCAAGCTCAGCGGCGGCATCGGCATTGCCCTGCGCCGCCTGCCGGGCCTGAGCAGAGCGCTGAACCGAAAACCACAAGGCCAGCAATTGGCGTGCAGTCTCGTGCCGGGCGTCTTGCGCTGCCAGCAGGCCGGTGGCCCGGGTTGTCTCGGCCAGCTCGGCGTCGACGGCTGCCTTGCCCCAGAGTCGTAGCGGTCGCTCGATGGCAATCTGGCCTTCGGTGAATCGCTGGCCGGAGCCATCATGGGTCCAACGGCGCTGACCACTAGCTCGGGCTACCGTTTCATGAGGGCCCACGCGCAGACCGTCGGCTCGAGCCTGAGCACCCCTTCGTGCTGCGTCGGCCGCTTGCACAGTAGGCGATTGTTCTACCGCCATGCGCACCGCCGTCTCCGAAGGCAGGTAGCTCTGAGCCTGGGCTGCACTCGTAAAAAGTAGAACTGCGGCACAGGCATGAAGCAGACGATTTTTCATAGGCAAACTCAGAAAATACGATTTGGAGCTACCGTGTGCTCTATTGCAAAAAGCGTTTGCAGCTTTCATTTTTGTACTTCCCTAGCACTGCGTGCTACGCCAAAGCGCTCAAACAGCAGTGGTAACAACAGCAAGGTCAGAGCCGTGGAACTGATCAATCCCCCTGCC
>NZ_JBSIFD010000022.1:0-108440 GCF_053615495.1 Comamonas sp. HJ-2
AACAGGACAGTGAAACGACTTTGCGCCGATGATAGTGCGGGTTCCCGTGTGAAAGTAGGTCATCGTCAGGCTCTTACAGTGAAAACCCCGTAGTCGAAAGATTACGGGGTTTTTTATTGGGTGCTTCGAAACGAGGAGCGCCTGTCGTACGCAGTCAAAGCATTGCAGCTGCAAAAATACCGGAAACCCATAAAAAGAGAGCGCTAGGCGCTCTCTTTTTATTTCTCAATGCCGGCCTGGCGCACTTCAATAAGGCGCCGCCTGACCATGCACAAACACGCGCAGCTCGCCGTTCTGGAAGGGGGTCCACTGCTCGTTCTGTGTCAGAGGGGCGGTGACGATGATGGCCACCTTGTCCTGGGGGGTGGTTTCGCGGGAGAAATCCACGCTGAGGTCTTCGTCGGACAGCTGCGCCTGGGTGAAGGGATGGCGGCGCTCGACATAGCAGAGGTGGGTCGTGGCATGGGCCCAGAGCGCTTCGCCGTTGGAGAGCAGGAAGTTGAACGTGCCGTGCGGTGCGATCTTGGCGGCCAGCTCGCGCAGGGTGTGGGTCAGCTCTTCGATGCTGGGCACGCCGGCATGGGACTTCCACAGCTCCTGCATGATCCAGCAGAAGGCCTGCTCGCTGTCCGTGTTGCCAATGGGCTGGAAGTGGGCGTGCAGCTTGGGGGCGAAGTTCTTGAGATCGCCGTTGTGCGCGAAGACCCAGTTGCGTCCCCAGAGCTCGCGCACAAAGGGATGGCAGTTCTGCAGGCTGACCACGCCCTGAGTGGCCTTGCGGATATGGGCGATGACGTTGGTGCTCTTGATCGGGTATTCGCGGATGAGCTTGGCGATCTGGGAGTCGATGGCGCGTTCGTGATCGACGAAGTGGCGCAGGCCCTTGTCTTCGAAGAAGGCGATGCCCCAGCCGTCGGTGTGGTCGCCGGTGTTGCCTGCGCGCTGCGTGAAGCCTGAGAAGCTAAAGCGCACATCGGTAGGCGTGTTGCAGTTCATTCCAAGCAGCTGGCACATGGCTTCGTCATATCTTTCAAGCAAAAAAGCTTTATAGCCCAAGAATCTATGGATGATCTCGTCAATGATGGTGCTGTATGGCAGAGATCGTCAACCGCTGCCCAGCCGGCATGAAAAAAGCAGCCTAAGCTGCTTTGCGCAAGAGGGCGGCGATGGCCTATTCGCGGTCCAGCCAGAGCTTGCCGCCGGTGGCCCAGTCGTGACGCTTGATGTCGGTGATGATGATGTCCACCGATTCGGGCGAGCCGCCCAGCACTTCAACGCTGACGCGGGTGATTTCTTCGACCAGCTTGCGCTTTTGTTCGACGGTTCGGCCTTCCATCATTTCGACATGGTAGGTGGGCATGTGCAGGTTTCCTTGCTGGCTTGGGGTTGGGAAAAGAGGTCCATCATAAGGCCGGGCTGGGCAAGAGCCGTCCCAGGACGGCCTCGGCCGCGTGCGGGTCGGTCAGCTTTGCTCCGACCAGAGCTTGCCGCCGGTGGCCCAGTTGTGGCGCGGCACGTCGGTGATGATGATGTCCACGGACTCGGGGGCACTGCCCAGCACCTCGGTGGTCACGCGGGTGATTTCTTCGGCCAGCTTGCGCTTTTGTTCAACGCTGCGGCCTTCAAACAGTTCAATGCGATAGGTGGGCATCAAGGTCTCCTTGCTGATGTTGAATGCCCGAGCTGCAAGGCGGTGAGCGCAGGATCAGGCAGGGGTGGAATCGTCGGCGACCGGCCGCGCACAGGCGGGGCAGATGCAGGCCTTGCCACGTGCGTCTGCGGGCAGTCGCTGCAGCGCGTCCGGGGAAACCGGGATCTGCATGCACCAGCAGCTGTTCGGCGGCAGGCCGGCGCTGATGGCGCACTGGTTGGGCTGGCCGCACAGAGGGCAGCGGCTGGCGTCTATGAGGGGATCGGTGGGCATGGCAGCAGTGTAGAAGCCATACCGCACCACTAGGGCCGTGGCCAAGAAAAATGCACTCGATGTGCTGACATGGAGTGCATTTTGATAGCGGATTGCGCAATTGAATCAATGGATTCGAGTAAAAATGTCTTTCAAATCCATTGGTATCAAGCGGGAGCCACTCCTTGTTCAGGAGCGGCCTTGCCCGGCCATCAGGCGCCGGCCTTGACCTTCAGGCGCCAGGCGTGCAGCAGGGGTTCGGTGTAGCCGGAAGGCTGTTCCTTGCCCTTGAACACCAGGTCCAGAGCCGCCTGATAGGCTGCGCCATCGGGATTGGCCACCAGGCTCTTGTAGGCTGCGTCGCCGGCGTTCTGCTCGTCAACGATCTTGGCCATGCGGGCATAGCTGTCGCGCACCATGGCTTCGGTGACGATGCCGTGCTGCAGCCAGTTGGCGATGTGCTGGCTGGAGATGCGCAGCGTGGCGCGGTCTTCCATCAGGCCCACGTTGTGGATGTCGGGCACCTTGGAGCAGCCCACGCCCTGGTCGATCCAGCGCACCACATAGCCCAGGATGCCTTGCACGTTGTTGTCCACTTCCTGCTGCTTTTCCGCATCGCTCCAGTTGGGGTTGGTGGACACGGGCACTTGCAGGATGGCGTTCAGCAGCTCGTCGCACTCGGCGTCGGCGTTGGGGCTTTCCAGACCCTTTTGCACTTCGGCCACATTGATCTGGTGATAGTGCAGGGCGTGCAGCGTGGCGCCGGTGGGCGAGGGCACCCAGGCGGTGTTGGCACCGGCCTTGGGCTGGGCAATCTTCTGCTCCAGCATGGCCTTCATCAGATCGGGCATGGCCCACATGCCCTTGCCGATCTGGGCGCGGCCGCGCAGGCCCATGTTCAGGCCGACCAGCACATTGTTCTTTTCATAGGCGGGCAGCCAGGCGCAGGTCTTCATGTCGGCCTTGCGGACCATGGGGCCGGCATACATGGCGGTGTGCATTTCATCGCCGGTGCGGTCCAGGAAGCCGGTGTTGATGAAGGCAACGCGTGCCGGGGCGGCTGCAATGGCGGCCTTCAGATTGGTCGAGGTGCGGCGCTCTTCGTCCATGATGCCCAGCTTGACGGTGTTCTCGGGCAGGCCCAGAACCTTTTCCACGCGGCCGAACAGTTCGTTCGCGAAAGCGGCTTCGGCAGGGCCGTGCATCTTGGGCTTGACGATGTAGACGCTGCCGGTGCGGCTGTTCCTGATGCCGTTGGCACCGTTGCCCTTGAGGTCATGGATGGCGATGGCGGTGGTCACCAGCGCGTCCATGATGCCTTCGGGGATTTCCTTCTGCTCGGGGCCCCACAGCACGGCGGGGTTGGTCATCAGATGGCCCACGTTGCGCACGAACATCAGCGAGCGGCCGTGCAGCTTCACGGGCTTGCCGTCGGCGCCGGTGTACTCGCGGTCGGGGTTCAGGCCACGGGTCACGGTCTTGCCGCCCTTTTCAAAGGATTCGGTCAGCGTGCCCTTGAGAATGCCCAGCCAGTTGGCGTAGCCGTTGACCTTGTCTTCGGCATCCACGGCGGCTACGGAGTCTTCCAGATCCAGAATGGTGGACAGGGCGGCCTCGACCACCACATCGGCCACGCCGGCAGCATCGGTGCTGCCGATGGGGGTGGACTTGTTGATGATGATGTCGATGTGGATGCCGTTGTTCTTGAGCAGCACCGACTTGGGAGCCGCAGCATCGCCCTGGTAGCCGATGAACTTGGCTTCGTCCTTCAGGCCGGTCTTGCTGCCGTCCTTCAGGGACACGACCAGCTTGCCGCCTTCGACGGCGTAGCCGGTGGAGTCCTTGTGCGAGCCGGAAGCCAGGGGCACGGCCTGATCGAGGAAGTTGCGTGCGAATGCGATGACCTTGGCGCCGCGCACAGGGTTGTAGCCCTTGCCCTTCTCGGCGCCGCCTTCTTCGCTGATGGCGTCCGTGCCATACAGCGCGTCGTACAGCGAGCCCCAGCGGGCGTTGGCGGCGTTCAGCGCGTAGCGGGCGTTCAGAATGGGCACCACCAGCTGGGGGCCGGCCTGAATGGCCAGTTCGGCGTCGACGTTTTCGGTCGTGGCCTTGGCGTCCTTGGGAGACTCCACCAGATAGCCGATGCTGGTCAGAAACTGGCGGTAGGCCGCCATGTCGGCGATGGGGCCGGGGTTGGCCTTGTGCCAGGTATCGAGCTGCGTCTGCAGGCGATCGCGCTCGGCCAGCAGGGCTGCGTTCTTGGGCGCCAGATCGGCCACGATGGCGTCGAAGCCCTTCCAGTAGGTGTCCTGGTCCACGCCCGTGCCAGGCAGCACTTGCGTGTTCACAAAGTTGTACAGCTCGGTGGCGACTTGCAGGCCGTGGACTTGGGTGCGATCAGTCATTGGAAACCTCTGGTTGTGATGTCTCGGGATTCAGGAGTCGTTGCCCATCACGGGCAGCATGTGTGGAGACTGTATTTGAATTCTTTGAGTACATAAATAGCCTAAATAGTTCAGAACTCATGATGTTTTTATATGGAGTCCCTGGGGTTTATGCGTTTTACGTACCCAAGGCGCCAGAGTTCGTCAGTTCTGACCGGTATGCGCTGCGGCTGCGGCAGTGACGGGCTCAGCAATAGATGGCAGAGACTGGAGGAGGCGGCGCGAGGTCTCTCCCGAAGCAATAGCTTCAATTGCTTGCCAGGCCTGAGCTGGCGGCAGATTGGACGGTGTTTTACGCGTCTTGTCTTTGCTTTGAAGTAAGTGCGTGCCATCAAATGACAAGGCTTTGTCTGTCATAAGTCGATATCCGCGCTCAGAAATGATTTGTTAATCTTGAAACACATTGAGCATCTTCCGATATCGGCCAGCCAATCTTTACCAAGGAGCTCCTGATGGCGAATCTGAACGAAAGCCTGCAAGATCTGATGACCCTGGATGGCGCCATGTGCGCGGCAGTGGTGGATTACAACAGCGGCATGCTGCTGGGCAGCATAGGTTCCGGCGTGGACCTGGAGCTGGCTGCCGCCGGCAATACCGAAGTGGTGCGCGCCAAGATGAAGACCATGAAGTCCCTGGGTCTGAACGACAGCATCGAAGACATTCTGATCACCCTGGGCAAGCAGTATCACATCCTGCGCCCTGCCGAGAAGATCAACGGCATCTTCATCTACTACGTGCTGGACAACGGCCGTGCCAACCTGGCACTGGCCAGGCGCAAGGTTTCGGATGTGGAGTCCAAGTTCGTCATGTGATTCAGCCGGACTGAAGACACGCAACGGGCCTGGAGGCCCGTTCTTGTTTTTCGCGCCGGATTGATCAGGCCGCGATCAAGGGGGCGCGGAACTGGTAGCCCACTTTCTGCTGGGACTGCAGCGGCACGGCCACGGGCGTCGCCCTTTCGATGCGGCGGCGCAGGCGGTAGATGGTGGCGTGCAGGTTGTTGTCGGACTCGGCTGCGCTGGTATGGGCCAGCAGGCTGCGGATATGGTCGCGGCTGACGGTTTCGCCCTGGGCCTGCAAAAAGCACTCCATCAGCATCAGGTCGGTGGCGCCCAGCTCCACGCTCTGGCCATCGGGGGCGGTCAGCAGACTGCGGCGGCTGTCCAGCTTCCAGGCCGTGGCCGTCCGGGCCGTGGTCATGATGCGCCGGTGCACGGCGCGCACGGCCAGTTCCACCTGCTCGAAGGTCACGGGCTTGGTCAGATACATATCTGCACCGGCGTTGATGACCTCGGCAAATACTTCGGGCCCCAGGCGCCCCGAGACAATCAGCACGCCGGCCTGGCTGCGCTTGCGGATGATGCGCAGCAGCTCGGTGCCAGCCACCCCGGGCAGCATCAGGTCCAGTACATAGAAATCAAAGCGATAGGGTGCGTCGTCGGTCAGCAGGTCGCTGCTGTCGCTGTATGCCGTGACCTCCACGCCCTGGCCGCGCAGATGCTGGGCCAGAAATTCGCAGTACTCGGTGTCGTCGTCGACCAGGGCAAGAGTGGCAGGCAGCATGGGCGGCGGACCTCATTCGGCAAGACCTTGGGGAATGACCAGGCGCATGATCGTGCCATGCGGGCTGTGCGGCAGAGCTTGTACTGTACCTTGGTGCAACTGCAAGACCGAATGCACGATGAACAGGCCCAGGCCGGCCCCGGGGCGGCTGTGGTTGCCGCGCGAGCCTTTTTCGAACAGACGCGGGAGCAGCTCCTCGGAAATGCCGGGGCCCTGGTCCACGACTTCCAGAATCAGCGCCAGCGGCTCGTCGGACTCGGAGATGCGCAGCTGCACCCGGGTATCTGCGGGCGCATAGGCCAGGGCGTTGTTGAGCAGATTGCGAAGCGTCAGCCGCATCAGCGCCGGATGCAGCTGTACGGTGCGTGCCGTGGTCAGCCATTGCACATCGATGCGCGGGCGCAGGTCGGCCGCAATATCGTGCAGCACCAGCTTGATCAAGGTCGGCAGATCGGTTTCGCTGGAGGCTCCGGCCTTGCCGCCAGCGGCCAAAATCGTGCCGGCGGTCAGGGTGTTGTCCAGTGTGCCTATCACCTGCTGCAGCACATGCTCGGCGCGCAGCAAGGCCCTGGCGGCGGGCGCGGCATCGGCCAGATGCAGATCTTCGATGGCCTTGAGCGTGGCCTGCATGGCAGCGGAGGCATTGTTCAGCGGCTGGCGGATTTCATGGGAGAGCAGCTGCAGCATTTCGTTGTGTTCGCTCAGCATGGCCGTGCGCCAGTCCAGCAGGGTACGCAACCTGTCGAGCTCGCCCGCGTCCTGGCGGCTGCTGCGCAGTTGCTCGTGCAAGGCCTGCAACTGCTCGCGCTGGCGTGCAATGACTTCACCACACGCATATTCACGTCCTATGTCGCTGAGCTGCATCAGCACCTCGTGCCGCCCCTGGGCATCGGCTGAGCCGGGCGTGAGCTGTATGCGGCGGTGGTGCTGAGAACCGGAATCACCGGGCCGTATGTCGTCATATTCCTGGTGCAAGCCCTGGGCGGCGGCGGTAAAGCGCGGGCCGTGGACTTGCCAGATCTGGGCTGGCAGCAGACCCTGCAGCGGCTGGCCGATGGGACTTGCGTCCTCTGGCATATCCAGCCATTGGCACCAGGCGGGAGTGGCCATGAGCAGCAGCCCTTCGGCATTCCAGAGCGCACAGCCCTGGCCGGAGCGGCCCAGCAGATCGGCCAGATGGGCGGCAGAAACGGGTGAAAAGCTCATGACGGCGGGCGGCAGCGGATTTGTAAATGTGTTTTGCAAATCATAGGTTTAACGCCTGGCTCTGCCCAAGAGCTCATGGCGCCGGCGAATAAGCGATATTCCTGCCTCAGGGAAAACGGTAAATTTTGATATAAACATATATAAACATCAAAGATTCACTGGCAACTTGTGACTTCTAAGTAAGATATATCGCAATGAAGTCGCATGCGGGACAGGCATGCAGCGCTGATTGATGACTTTTATAGTGATGGCAGTCAGCGCTCTTGTTTAAAGAACTTTCGATAAAAACATTTGAGAAATCAAGACTGCTTGTGCGGTATGTGCTCTTGTATTAATAGTGCACGCTACCGCAGCAGGAGACAACACGGACCAGACAGGAGCAGCGGTCATGGACAAACTCAAGGCATTTGAGTCTTTTGTATCGGTAGCGACCAGGGGCAGCTTGACGGCTGCCGCCAAGGCCGAAGGTGTGGCGCCCGCCATCATGGGGCGCCGTCTGGATGCTTTGGAAGAGCATCTGGGCGTCAAGCTCATGGTGCGCACCACGCGCCGCATCTCGCTGACCCACGAAGGCAGCGCCTTCCTGGAAGATTGCCAGCGCCTGCTCTCCGATGTGTGCAATGCCGAGGCCAGTGTGTCGGCCGGCGGTGTCAAGGCCACGGGCCATCTGCGCATCACGGCGCCTGCCGGTTTCGGGCGCCGCCATGTGGCGCCGCTGGTGCCGCGTTTTCGCGACCTGCACCCCGATGTCACCATCTCGCTGAACCTCAGCGACCGCGTGGTCGATCTGGCGGGCGAGGGCTTCGATTGCGCGGTGCGCGTGGGGGATCTGCCGGACTCGGCCCTGGTCAGCGTGCGCATTGCCGACAACCGCCGCCTGTGCGTGGCCACGCCCGGCTATCTGGAGCGCCGTGGCACGCCCAAGCACCCCAGCGAACTGACCCAGCATGACTGTCTGACGCTGTCGTCCGACGCCTCGCAGACGCGGGGCTGGGCCTTCCGTATCCCGCATCCCGAAAGCGGCACCAGCGAGGTCGTGCACTTCAAGCCGGGTGGCCCGCTGGACTGCTCCGATGGTCAGGTGCTGCACGACTGGTGCCTGGGGGGCTGGGGCATTGCCTGGCGCAGCACCTGGGAGGTGGAGGCCGAGATCGCCGCCGGTCGCCTCGTGCCTGTGCTGGAAGAGTTTGCCGCGCCGCCCAACGGCATCTTCGTGGTCTTCCCCCAGCGCAAGCACATGCCACTGCGCGTGCGCATGTGGATCGACTACCTCAAGCACCACTACAACCAGCCGGACTTCTTTCGTCTTGGCGTGGATATCTGAGCGGGCCTGAAACGGTAGACAATGGACCGGTCGCCGTGGCCTGATACAGGCCGCTGAACCCGTCCTTTTTTCTACTGTGAAGCCATGACCTTTGAAGCTGTTCTTGCCAGCGCACATCTGCTGGCGATCCTGACCCTGGTGGTGTTTCTGACCAGCCAGGCCGCCCTGTGCCGTATGGAATGGATGAATGCCGCCGTGGTGCAGCGCCTGGCCAGGCTGGACATGATTTACGGCATTGCCGCCATCGTCCTGCTGCTGACCGGTATTGCGCGCCTGCTCTGGTGCGTCAAGGGCATGGGGGCCTATACGGCCTCGCCGCTGTTCCATCTCAAGATGACGCTGTTCGTCATCGCCTTTTTGCTTTCGCTCAAGCCCACGCTGACCTTCCGCCGCTGGAAGAAGACGCTGGATGCAAGCGGTCAGCTGCCGCCGCCCGAGGAAATCAAGCAGACCCGCAAATGGGTGATGTGGCAGGGCCATGTGGTGCCGGTGATCGCCGTGGTTGCCATCTTCTGGGCGCGCGGCATGTAATCTGCCCCCAGACCCTACAAAAGACAAAGGCCGCTGCAAAGCGGCCTTTTTCATGTCTGCGGTAGGTGGTCCAGAGGCGCAATATGTGCTTGGGCGTGTAGGTATTGATGCCAGATCCTGGTGGTTGATGTCGCGCTCGCAGGTGTTGCGGTTGAAGGTGTAGCCGGCAAACAGGCTCCACCTGCGGCTGAACTCGCCGCTGAACGTGGGCATGGCCTGCATTCGGGGTTCAAGCGAGAATGACTTCCATTTGCGCAATGACCGGGTGTGGCCGCCGAAACATGCGGATACCGCCCTGCAGCCTGTGAACCGGCCCTGGAACAAGGGTGTGGCGCCAGCGATTCGGCAGGACTTGAATCCGGCACGTAAAATCCCGCGATGCTCTCCGTCAAACAGGAATTGCTCGCAGCCCTGGCTGCTGAGCTCGAAACACTCTCGCCCGGCGCCGGCGCACGCGCTGCGTTTGAAAACCCCAAAGTGGCAGCCCATGGCGATTTCGCCTGCACGGCGGCCATGCAGCTGGCCAAGCCTCTGAAGGCCAACCCGCGCGCCCTGGGCGAGCAGCTCAAGACCGCGCTGGAGGCTACAACCGCCTTCCAGCAGTGGGTGGATGCGATCGAGATCGCGGGTCCGGGCTTTCTCAACATCCGCCTCAAGCCTGCTGCCAAGCAGGAGGTGGTGCGCGAAGTGCTGGCGCAAGCCCAGAAGTTCGGCTACCAGGCCGATCGCGGTGAAAACATCCTCGTCGAGTTCGTCTCCGCCAACCCCACCGGCCCTCTGCATGTGGGCCATGGCCGCCAGGCTGCGATCGGCGACGCCATCAGCAACCTCTATTCCACCCAGGGCTGGAAGGTTCACCGCGAGTTCTATTACAACGACGCGGGCGTGCAGATCGACACCCTGACCAAGAGCACCCAGCTGCGCGCCAAGGGCTTCAAGCCTGGTGACGAATGCTGGCCCACCGACAGCGAAAACCCGCTGGCCAAGAATTTCTACAACGGCGACTACATTGCCGACATCGCCAAGGCTTTCCTGGCCAAGGAAACCATCAAGGCCGATGACCGCGAGTTCACCGCCAACGGCGATGTCGAGGATTACGACAACATCCGCCAGTTCGCCGTGGCCTATCTGCGCAACGAGCAGGACAAGGACCTGCAGGCCTTCAACCTCAAGTTCGACGAGTACTACCTCGAGTCCAGCCTCTATGAAAACGGTCATGTCGAGGCGACGGTCAACCGCCTGATCGCCAACGGCAAGACTTATGAGCAGGACGGCGCGCTGTGGCTCAGGTCCACCGACTACGGCGACGACAAAGACCGCGTGATGCGCAAGACTGACGGCGGCTACACCTACTTTGTGCCCGATGTGGCCTATCACATCCAGAAGTTCAAGCGCGGCTTCACCAAGGTGGTGAACATTCAGGGTACGGACCACCACGGCACCATTGCCCGCGTGCGCGCCGGCCTGCAGGCTGCCGATGTGGGCATCCCCGAGGGCTACCCCGACTACGTGCTGCACACCATGGTGCGCGTGGTGCGCAACGGCGAAGAGGTCAAGATCAGCAAGCGCGCCGGCTCCTACGTCACGCTGCGCGATCTGATCGAGTGGACCAGCAAGGATGCCGTGCGCTTCTTCCTGCTCTCGCGCAAGCCCGACACCGAGTACACCTTCGACGTGGATCTGGCCGTGGCCCAGAACAACGACAACCCCGTGTACTACGTGCAGTATGCCCATGCGCGCATCCAGTCCGTGCTGCGTGCCTGGCAGGAGGCCGGTGGTGCAGGCCTGGCGGCACTCAAGGATGTGGACCTGTCCGCTCTGGAAGGCCCGCAGGCCCAGGCGCTGATGCTGCTGCTGGCCAAGTACCCCGAGATGCTGACTGCTGCTGCCGAAGGCAACGCACCGCACGACGTGACCTTCTATCTGCGCGATCTGGCCTCCAGCTATCACAGCTACTACGACGCAGAGCGCATTCTGGTGGACGACGAAAAGGTCAAGCTCGCACGTCTGGCCCTGGTCGCTGCCACGGCCCAGGTGTTGCACAATGGTCTGGCGGTGCTGGGTGTGAGCGCACCCGAGCGCATGTAATCCCAGTTTCCTGTCCATCGATCACCTTGCCGGCCTTGCCTGTCAGGGGTCGATGGATCTGAGAATGGAATAACTGAAGCAGAAAGCGTTAAGCGACTGATATGAAGAACCAGCAACGCGGTGGAACCATTCTGGGGCTTATCTTTGGCATGGTCATCGGTCTGGCTGCGGCCCTGGCCGTGGCCATCTATGTGACCAAGGTGCCGGTGCCCTTCCTCAACAAGGGTGGAAACAACACTCAGCGCGATGCGGCCGAGGCCGAGCGCAACAAGAACTGGGACCCCAACGCACCGCTGCAGAGCCGCCAGCCTGCACCGCCCCCGGTGACACCACCAGTTCCTCCGAGCGACGTGACGGTGTCGCCGCCCACGCCTGCGGTACAACCTACTGCAACCGGCGGAGTCACCACGCCGCCGCCCTCTACGCCGGAGAAGCCTGCCAAGCCTGCATCGGGTGATCCGCTGGGTGATCTGGTCAAGGAGCGCTCCGCCGCCGCCGACAAGGCAGACAAGGCGCGTGCAGACAAGGAAAAGGCGGCCGCGCAAACGGCATCTTCTTCGGACTCTGCGTTCAACTACTTTGTGCAGGCCGGTGCTTTCCGCGGCCAGAGCGAAGCGGAAGCGCAGCGTGCCAAGCTGGCCATGCTGGGCTGGGAGTCGCGCATCAGCGAGCGTGAGCAGAACGGCATCACCGTTTTCCGCGTGCGCGTGGGGCCGTTCAGCAAGCGTGACGACGCCGAGCAGCTCAAGGGCAAGCTCGACGGTGCGGGCGTGGACTCGACTCTGGTGCGCGCGGCCAGATAACAAGACCCCTGAGGCGCTGCGCGCCGGGGACTGCAGCGTAGCTGCGGGGCGGCCCTTGCTTGAGGCCTCTGGCTTGTGCCATTGGTAGTTTTGACAAAGCTGAACTTTTTTGGGCCTGTTGGCTCTGATACTGCAGACCTGATACAGGAGTTTGTTTAGATGAAACGTCGCGAATTCTCTCTGGCTGCCTCGGCAGCTGCTGCCGGTGCCCTGAGTCTGGGTGCCTCCTCCAGCTGGGCCCAGGGCGCTGCGCCCAAGGAAGGCAAGGACTACATCAAGCTGGGCAAGCCCGCCAGCGTGAGCGCGCCGGCCGGCAAGGTCGAGGTGGTCGAGTTCTTCTGGTACAGCTGCCCGCATTGCAATGCCTTCGAGCCCCAGTTCGAAGCCTGGGCAAAGAGCCAGCCTGCCGATGTGGCGGTGCGCCGCGTGCCCGTGGCCTTCAATGCCTCTTTCGTGCCTCAGCAAAAGCTGTACTACGCTCTGGAGGGCATGAACCTGCTGCCCCAGCTGCACGCCAAGGTGTTCCGCACCATCCACGTGGATCGCAATCTGCTCAAGACCGACGACGCCATCTTTGACTGGGTCGGCAAGCAGGGCGTGGATCTGGCCAAGTTCAAGGAGGTCTACAACTCCTTCACCGTGGCCAATCAGGCGCGCAAGGCCGCTCAGCTGCAAAACGAATATGACGTGGAAGGCGTGCCCGCCATGGGTGTGGCCGGCCGCTACTACACGGACGGCACCAAGGCCGGCAATATGGACAATGTGCTGCGCGTGGTCAATGCGCTGGTCGCCTCCAGTCGCAAGGCCTGAGATCAGCCAGCAGACGTCAGTGACGTTTGACGCCCAACAAGCCCGCCGCCGTGCGGGCTTTTTTGTGGGTGTTTTTTACGCAAGTTGCAAAAAGGGAATGACTACAATGGATGCAAGAAACGTGCCTTCCATGAAAAAAACACTCCTACCTCTTGCGCTGGCCTGCGCCCTGGCAGCAGCGACCGGCATTGTCCATGCCGAAAAAGCCGACAGCGCCAAGCCCATGAATATCGAGGCGGATGCGTTGCGTCATGACGAGCTGCAGCAGACCAGTGTCTTTACTGGCAATGTGGTGATGACCAAGGGCTCCATCGTGCTGCGCGGTGCTCAGCTCGATGTGCGGCAGGACGCCGAGGGCTATCAGTACGGTGTGATCAAGGCCGAGGCCGGCAAGCGAGCGTTCTTCCGTCAGAAGCGCGATACCGTGGCCGGTCAGCCCGAGGAGTTCATCGAGGGCGAAGGCGAAGTCATCGAGTACGACGGCAAGGCCGATATCGTCAAGTTCATCCGTCGTGGCGAGATGCGCCGCTACCGTGGCGGTCAGCTCAGCGATCAGGTCACGGGCTCCATCATCGTCTACAACAACATCACCGACGTCTATACCGTCGATGGCCAGAAGACCAGCGGCGGCCTGCCGAGCTCCTCCGTGGGACAGGGTGGCCGTGTGCGCGCCATCATGGCGCCCAAGGACGGCACGCCGGGAGCACAGCCCAAGCCTGCAACACCTGCCACGCAGCTGCGCCAGAGCATGACGCTGGGCGGTGAGAAAGCCGACGAGAAGAAATGAGCGAGCCGACTTTCTCCAGCAGCCGCAGCGGCGAGTCCGACAGCCGCCTGGAGGCCAAGCATCTGGCCAAGTCCTACGGCAGCCGCAAGGTGGTCAAGGATGTGTCCCTGTCCGTGCAAAAAGGCGAGGTGGTCGGTTTGCTCGGCCCCAACGGTGCAGGCAAGACCACATCGTTCTACATGATCGTGGGCCTGGTGCGCAGCGACGGCGGCGAGATCTTCATCGACGGCCAGCCGGTGGGCGGCATGCCGATTCACCAGCGTTCGCGCCTGGGCCTGTCCTATCTGCCTCAGGAAGCCTCCATCTTTCGCAAGCTCAGCGTGGAAGACAATGTGCGCGCCGTGCTGGAGCTGCAAAAGGACGAGCAGGGCAAGACGCTGACGCGCGACGAGATCGAAAAGCGCCTCACGGGCCTGCTGCAGGAGCTGCGCGTGGAGCATCTGCGCCAGTCGCCGGCGCTGGCGCTGTCCGGCGGTGAGCGCCGTCGCGTGGAAATTGCCCGCGCCCTGGCCACGCAACCGCGCTTCATTCTGCTTGACGAGCCGTTTGCCGGCATCGACCCGATCGCGGTGATCGAGATCCAGCGCATCATCGGCTTCCTCAAGGAGCGCGGCATCGGCGTGCTGATCACCGACCACAATGTGCGCGAGACGCTCGGCATCTGCGACCACGCCTTCATCATCAGCGACGGCCATGTGCTGGCCGAAGGCACGCCCGAGGAGATCGTGGAGAACGCCGATGTGCGCCGCGTCTATCTGGGCGAACATTTCAGAATGTGATGACCCCCACGCTCCCTCACTTTGTGTGGTCGCTGTCCCCGGAAGGGGCCCTGACCGGCTGCGCCGGGGTTTGCCCTGGGGCGGCCCGGCGGCAAGTCCATAGCACTGCGCGCGTTTGCGATGATTGTCTGGGAGCCGCGCCTCGATGAAGCCAGGTCTCTCGCTACGCGTTTCGCAGCATTTATCGCTTACGCCGCAGCTGCAGCAATCCATTCAGCTGCTGCAGCTCTCCACCCTGGAGCTGGCGCAGGAAGTCGAGCAGATGCTGGTCGACAACCCTTTTCTGGAACGTGCGGGCGATGAGGCAGAAACTGCGGGGGATGCTCCTGTAGATGTAGCTGCTAGCGCCAGTGAATACAGCACTTCAGATGGTATTCATGCTGAAAGAGATGCATCGCAAGCGCAACAAGCTACTGAAACGGTAGCGGAGACATCAAACCCCGAAACCCCGGAAACGCTGAACTGGGAGGCCGACGGCATGGACGGCCAGGACGGGGAATGGGGCGGCGAATCCAGCAGCGAGTGGGATACGCCCTCGGCCAGCAGCTCCACGCGCAACCGCGACGGCGATGACGAAACCGATGCCATCGATCTGGCGCGCGAGCACCAGAGCCTGACCGACTTTCTGCACCGTCAGGCGCTGAGCCTGCATCTTGGTGCGGCGGACATGGCTGCACTGCGCTTTCTCATCGAGTCGCTCAGCGACGACGGCTATCTCGAGGATTCCCTGCAGGAGTTGGCGCAGAGCCTGGCTGGCGACGACTTGGAGGAGCGCGAGGAGCTGGAGCAGCACTTTGCCATTGCGCTGAAGCTGCTGCAAAGCCTGGAGCCCGTGGGTGTGGGCGCGCGCGATCTGGCCGAGTGCCTGCAGCTGCAGCTGCGCGATCTGATCCGCACGGCCGAGGACGAGGGCACGACCGAGGCGCATATGAGCCGGCTGCTGCTGGCGCAGGCCATCTGTGCCCAGCCCATGGACCTGCTGGCGCGGCGCGATCTGCGCAAGCTCACCAGCCTGTGCGGTGCGCGAGAGGAGCAACTGCGCGAAGCCATGGCCCTGATCGCCAGGCTGGAGCCGCGTCCGGGGCGCCGCTTTGTCGACGTGGAACGCCATATCGTGGTGCCCGATGTCATCGTGCGCCCGGTGCGGTCCGGCTCGGGCCGGGTGGACTTCTCCGTGCAGCTCAACCCCGAGGTCATGCCGCGTCTGCGCGTGCACGACATCTATGCCAGCGTGCTGCGCCGCCACAAGAACAGCGACGGCCATGCGGCGCTGCAGCAGCAACTGCAGGAGGCGCGCTGGTTCATCAAGAACATCCAGCAGCGCTTCGACACCATCTTGCGTGTTTCCGAAGCCATCGTGGAGCGGCAGAAGAACTTCTTTGTGCATGGCGAGCTGGCCATGCGCCCGCTGGTGCTGCGCGATATCGCCGACACCCTGGGCCTGCACGAGTCCACCATCAGCCGCGTGACCACGGCCAAGTACATGGCCACGCCCCAGGGTACCTTCGAGCTCAAGTATTTCTTCGGTTCGGGCCTGGGCACGGAAACCGGCGGCAGTGCTTCCAGCACGGCCGTGCGTGCGCTGATCAAGCAGTTTGTCGATGCCGAAGATGCCAGAAAGCCGCTGTCGGACGCCAAGCTGGCCGATATGCTCAAGGAGCAGGGCATCGAGTGCGCGCGCCGCACCGTCGCCAAATACCGCGAGCAGCTCAAGATACCGACGACCACGCTGCGCAAGGCGCTGTAGGGCACCGCAGAAACAAGAAAGCCGCTGATGCATCGCACAGCGGCTTTCTTGTTCTGTATTTAGGGCGGGAGCCTTGATAAGGCATTCCTCAAGCAAGGGGCAGCGAGCAAGAGCCGCCCTTGCGGCGATGCTGCCGTCCCCCTTGGGGGCGCCCGGCCAGGGGAAGGCGCGTAGCGCCTCAGGGGGTTATCAAGAAACCAACCACCAGATAAACCAGACCAGCACGCCGATCATCAGGCCGAACTTGAGGATCTTGTAGAAGGTCGGATTCCAGTCGCGGAAGGCACGGCGGTACTTGCCCGCATAGAACGAGATCTTGAACAGCTTGCTGATCATGCCGCGCGGATCGCCCTCGTTGTTGGGCGAGCTGGCGGCGGCCACCACGTTCTTGCCCAGCCAGTGATTGAGCCACTGGGCAAAGCCATTGGTCATGGGGCGCTCCACATCGCAGAACAGCACGATGCGATTGCCTTCCGAGCGGTTCTCGGCCCAGTGCATAAAGGTCTCGTCGAAGATCACGCCTTCGCCTTCGCGCCAGCTATAGGGCTGGCCGTCGACCTCGATCATGCAGCGGTCGTCGTTGGGCGCCAGCACGGCCAGGTGATAGCGCAGCGAGCCCGCATAGGGGTCGCGGTGCAGATTGAGCTTGGCGCCGGGCGGCAGCTCGGCAAACATGGCGGCCTTGACGCTGGGAATCGATTTCACCAGGGCCGTGGTCTTGGGGCACAACTCCATGGCCGAAGGGTGGGCGTCGCCGTACCACTTGAGGTAGAAGCGCTTCCAGCCGGTCTTGAAGAAGGAGTTGAAGCCTGCGTCGTCGTTGTTGGCTGCGGCCTTGATCTGCATGTTCTTTTGCAGATTGACGGCTTCCTCGCGGATCTCGCGCCAGTTGGCCTGCAGCGGCGCCAGCTCGGGGAAGGTGCTGGTGGGCAGATAGGGCGTGCGCGGCACCTTGCTGAACATCAGCATGAAGACGTTGAACGGCGCTGTGAACGTGGAGTGGTCAAACAATTGCTTGACCACCTTGTGGCGCACCTTGCCGCGCAGATGCATGTACAGCCCGCAGCCAAAGAAGAGCAGCACCAGTGCCAGAACGATAATTTTTGCCATAAGGACCAATTTTACCGGGGGCACCCCGGCGGCCACCATGGGGGCAGGTCAAACAGAACCGGGGTAGGGGAATATCAAAAGCAATAGCTGCCGGCGCTTGACGGCCAAGCGCAGCAGCCGGTCGGGATCAGATACTCAAGGCAGGGCCAGCACGGCGCAGTTGCAAAGGTCGGCGCTCTCGAAGGCTGTTCTGTCGCCGGCTTTGAGGCCCGGTACGGGGAACAGGCGCACCGTCAGCGGCTTGTTGAGGCGAAACGCCATGGTGCCTGTATCGCGCATGACGGCGGCGATCTGCTCGGCGCTGCTGTCGCCCGGCACCGGCACGGTATCGAGGCCGATGCCGCAGACGCTGCTGTAGGTCAGCAGGGCGCGGATATCGAACTCGTCATTCAGACTGGCCTGGGCCAGGCCTTGGTCCTCGGTCACGGCCAGCATCAGGCCGCTGAAACCGATCTGTGTCACGCCGTTGACCGATTTGAAGACGCGGGTCAGCAGGGCCGAGGCTTCCACCGTGCCGCTGGCGCCGAAACAGGGCACGCCCAGCAGTTGGTAGACATCGACCATGGAGGCGCAGGATTTGGACGGCGCGGCCGAGGTGTCCATGCCCGCGATATGCCAGCCCTCGGCCAGTTTCACGCCGTCGGCACAGCGCTGGATGGCAGTGGCATGCTCGTTCAGGGCCTGGCTCAGGCGCTCGAATGCGAGCCTGAACCACGCCGCGTGATCGAGCTGCAGGCGCTGCTGCTGCAGCTTCTGCAGTTCCGCCACCATGAGGTCTGGCGTTTCCAGACCCAGCACCAGGGCGCCGTGGTGCTGGCCGCGGTGGTAGCTGGCCGGGAAATAGGGAATGCCGGGCGCGCAGTTGAAGTTGACCGTGAAGTTGAAATTGCCTTCGCCGCGCGGCGTGGTGCACGCGATCTGCTGAATTGCCTGCACGCTGCTGGCCAGCAAGCCGGTCTGCAGAAAGCCATGTTCATCCAGATCGATATTCACGCAGGCGTTGCACAGGTCGCCATAGGCGGCAATCAGCTGCGGCAGCAGGGCCACTTCCTGCGCATTGCGCGCCTCGCCCACGGCAAAGCGGATGCGGCGTTTGCCGGTGTTGATGGCCTTGAGCGTTTCGGCAATGCGCTGCAGGCCGGCAAGGGCGCTGTCTATGCCGCTGACGTCCAGGTATTCTCCGTACGGGTTACTCACAATGCGGATGGACTGCACCTGATAGCCCTGGGCCTCGATGGCATCGGCCACGGCATCGCATTGCTGCTTGGCCTGGGTCAGGCCGGCCTGCCACTGTGCCTCATCGGCGCTCAGGTTGACAAAGGCGGTGACGGTGCGCACGCGCACCAGCGGGTTGAAGCTGATATTCATAGCAGTATCCGTAGGCGGGAGAATGGCTGGCGGCCATTTTGCCTCTGAATACGCCGATCACAGCAGGCGCGTGCCCAGCGGCACCTGCTTGTCGGGCACGCACAGGGCCACAGCTCCCGTGGCATCGTGAAAACCGGTCACAAGACATTCGCTCATCAAGGGACCAATCTGCTTCTTCGGAAAGTTGACCACGGCCACCACCAGCCGTCCTATCAGCTCCTCGGGCCGGTAGTGTGCCGTGATCTGCGCGCTGGACTTGCGCTGGCCCAGCTCGGGACCCAGGTCCACCAGCAGCTTGTAGGCGGGTTTGCGGGCCTCGGCAAATACCTCGGCCTGCAGCACGCGGCCCACGCGCAGCTCCACCTTCATAAAGTCGTTCCAGCTGATTTCTTCCATGTCGTCATTGCTCCTTGGCCTGGCATCATGCCTTGGGTCCTGCGAGCATCTGTAGAGCAACGCTTGTCGTGCGCGGGCACCGGAAAAGGCCTAGCGCGTATGCTTATGCCCTGTAAAGCGCACAACAGGCTCCCGTGAGCGTCCGGCGCCTGCGCCGTTGCTGGCGCGCACTGATTTCTATGAACCAACTGCATTTGTTTCTGCCCTGCGCCGCCGGCGTCGAGGGCTTTCTGGCCGACGAGGTCCACGCCATCACCGGCGCCAGCGGGCAGGATCTGCTCGTGGGCCGGGGCGGCGTCATGCTGCGCGGCATGTGGCGCGATGCCATGCTGCTCAATCTGCACAGCCGTCTGGCCCAGCGCGTGCTGATCGAGCTGTCGCACACCATGTACCGCAGCGAGAACGATCTGTACCGTGCCGCCAGCGAGGTGGCCTGGGAGATCTGGTTCACGCCCAAGGAAACCTTCAAGATCGAGGTCACGGCCCAGCACAGCCCGCTGACCAGCCTGAACTTTGCGGCGCTCAAGGTCAAGGACGCGATCGCCGACCGTTTTCGCGCCAAGCGCAACGGCGTGCGTCCCAGCGTGGAGACCCACTACCCCGATGTGCGCGTACATCTGCACCTGACGACCGACGGCGCCACCATCTATATCGACACCTCGGGCGAGGCGCTGTTCAAGCGCGGCTGGCGCGAGGACAAGGGCGATGCCCCGCTCAAGGAAACCCTGGCCGCGGCCATGATTGCTGCCTCGGGCTGGAACCCGCATGGCGACAATCCCCAGCCGCTGTACGACCCCTGCTGCGGCAGCGGTACCCTGGTGATCGAGGCCGCGCAGATCGCGCGCAGGATTCCGGCCGGCATTCTGCGTCGCTTTGCGTTCGAGAAGCTCGTGCCCTTTCAGCGTCATGTCTGGGAAGCCATGCTGGATGAGGCAGAGAGCCAGATCCTGCCTGAATCGCCGGTGGGCATTTACGGCTCGGACATCGCTTTCCGCATGGTGGACTTTGCCCAGCGCAATGCCGAACGTGCGGGTGTGTCCGGTACCGTCAGCCTGCGCGGTGGTGATGCCTTGCAGCGCATGCCGCCCAGCGAGCAGCCCGGCATGATGCTGCTGAACCCGCCCTACGGCGAGCGTATCGCGGCCGCCGGCAGCGCAGGCCGCAATGCGGCGGAGCGCATGGGCCAGGTCGAGCGCGCAGGCCGTGAAACCGCGCAGACCGAGGATGGCGGCGAATTCTTCAACCAACTGGCCAGCCACTGGAAGAAGAACTACAGCGGCTGGAGCGCCTGGATGCTGACGCCCGACCTCAAGCTGCCCAGCAAGATGCGCCTCAAGGAGTCACGCCGCACGCCCATGTGGAACGGTCCTATCGAGTGCCGTCTGTTCCGCTTCGACATGGTCAAGGGCGCGGTCAAGCCACGCAAGCCCGCGGACGATGCTGCTCAGAGCGGCAAGCCGGAAGGCCGGCCTCAATGAAGATCGCACCCCTGCGCTGGCCGGCCTGCAACGCCGGCTACGACGGCCCTTTGCCGCGTCCCATGATTCTGGACACCAATGTGGTGCTGGACATGCTGATTTTTGACGACCCGGATATTCCCGCCATCCGCGAGCTGGTCGCCCGTGGCGAAGTGCGCTGGATTGCCGATGAGGCCCAGCGCATCGAGCTGGGTCGTGTGCTGCACTACAGCCAGATTGCGCCGCGCGTCAGCTACTACGGCAAGACGCCCGAAGGCGTGATGGCCGCTTTTGATGCAGCCGTCGAATATGTGTCCGCCGCACCCAAGATTCGCTTCACCTGCACCGATCCCGACGACCAGCATTTCCTCGATCTGGCCAGCCTGCACAAGGCCTTGCTGGTCAGCAAGGACAGGGCCGTGCTCAAGCAGCGCAAGCGCGTGGCAACGCACTATGGCGCGACGGTGGGCAATGTGGTGGTGATGGAAGAGGAGCGGCTGGCCGCCTAGTGTGGCGAAGCAAGGCGTGCACCCCGGTATTGACTGGCAGCGCTACTTGGAGCTGCTGTGTCAAACAGGCTCTTGCACCTGTTTTGGCCTGAATATTGCTTCCGTTGCCTGCTTGTTGGCTCAGTCGAAAAACCGCATGCCCGCATAAGGCCGCAAGCGGCATTGCGCCAGGCGGCTTTCCAGCGAACCGACATGGGCTTCGAGCTGGTGGCCGTCCGGGTCCAGAAAGTAGAAGGAATCGCCTTCGCTGTGGTTGCTCTTCCACTCCCGGACCCCGCATGACCTGGCATGCTCCACAAAGTGCGCGAAGTCCTGCTGAGCAAGGGTGAATGCGTAGTGGGTGTAGTCAGAGCTGCAGGCCTGTCTTCGCTGTTCGTCTGACGACAGGCACAGCCACAGATTGCCGAGTCCCAGATAGGCACCCGTATCCCACTGCGCGCGTGGACGAAAGCCCAGCTCGCGCACATAGAAATCCAGGCTGAGCGGCAGATCCGCGACGGCCAGAGTGAGGTGGTTCAGTCCTGAAAGCATGGTGGCGATGGGCAGGCTTGGCACAAGCCACCCAGTGTGCCATTGCCTTGCATCCGCTCTGTCCCTGCATGGCGCAGTCCTCGCGGGCCAGCAGGAGCTGCGCACCGCCTGTGTTGCGCCCACGGCATCCAAGGCGCCGCTCCTGTCGGCATCGGGCCTGCCGAATCCGTCGCAGTCCGTCAAACCTTGCATTGCCCCATGGAATCCGCAGGCGTTGACGGCCGGAGCCAACGAAGCGCCGGCCCATGGTGTGGCGGCCGAACCACCCATGGCTGGCCCGGATTTGCCCATGCGGATTAGGATTCATGCCGCAGGGACGACCTTGCCGGACCATGCGATGCATGGCCTGTATTCCTGCCGGGACGGCCTGGCCATTCGATCTTCAAAGAGGTTTTCTATGGCTTGGGTTTATCTGCTGGTGGCCGGCGTTCTGGAAGTGGTCTGGGCCTTCACCATGAAGCAGTCCCATGGTTTCACCAACCTCAAGTACAGCGCCATCACCATCGTGGCCATGATCGCCAGCTTCAGTCTGCTGTCGGTGGCCATGCGCACGCTGCCCCTGGGCACGGCGTATACGATCTGGACCGGAATCGGCGCCGTGGGTGCATTCCTGGTGGGCGTCACGGTGCTGGGCGAGCAGCTCAGCGCCATGCGCGTGGGAGCGGCCGTCCTGATCGTCAGCGGTCTGGTGCTGATGAAGCTGTCAGCGGAGTGAATGCCCGGGCTTCGTCCCGGACAGTGCTGCAGTTCCATGCGGAACTCGCTCTCGATCTCCTGGTGTGAATGGATGCGGGGGACGAACGCGTGGGGTGAAGCGCATGGCGCGACAATAACGGGATGACATCCTCCACGACGCCCCTGCATCCCAGCGCAGCTTCGGCCCGCAAGGCCCAGCCCAAACTGACCACGCTGGACAAGACCCGCATTGACGACACACGCATCAAGATCGTGCGCCCGCTGCTGACTCCAGCACTGCTGGAAGAGTGGCTACCCGTGACCGAAGAGGCGCAGCAACTGGTCGAATCTAGCCGTGCCGCCATCTCGCGCGTGCTGCATGGCCAGGATGACCGGCTGGTGGTGGTGGTCGGACCCTGCTCCATTCACGATCACGATCAGGCCATGGATTACGCGCGCCAGCTCAAGGTCCAGGCCGATGCGCTCAAGGACGATCTGCTGATCGTGATGCGGGTCTACTTCGAGAAGCCGCGCACCACCGTGGGCTGGAAGGGCTATATCAACGATCCGTACCGCGACGGCAGCTTTGCCGTCAATGAAGGGCTGGAGCTGGCGCGCCGCCTGCTGCTCGATGTGCTGGCGCTGGGCCTGCCTGCGGGCACGGAATTCCTGGATCTGCTGTCGCCGCAGTTCATCAGCGACCTGGTCAGCTGGGGCGCGATTGGCGCGCGCACCACGGAGAGCCAGAGCCATCGCCAGCTGGCCAGCGGTCTGAGCTGCCCCGTGGGTTTCAAGAACGGCACCGACGGTGGCGTGAAGGTGGCCAGCGATGCCATTTTGGCCGCCCAGTCCTCGCATGCGTTCATGGGCATGACCAAGATGGGCCAGAGTGCGATCTTCGAGACACGCGGCAATCAGGATTGCCACATCATCCTGCGCGGCGGCAAGGCTCCCAACTACGACGCGGCCCATGTTCAGGCAGCGTGCGAAGTGCTGGAAAAAGCGGGCCTGCATCCGCAGGTGATGATCGACTTCTCGCATGCCAACAGCAGCAAGCAGCACCGTCGCCAGATCGATGTATCAGCGGATGTGGCCGAGCAGATTGCCGGGGGCGACACACGCATCACCGGCGTGATGATCGAAAGCCATATTCACGAAGGCCGTCAGGACATCGTGGAGGGTGAGGCGCTGGCCTACGGCGTCTCGCTGACCGATGCCTGCATCAGCATGGAGCAGACGGTGCCGGTGCTGGAACAACTGGCAGCCGCCGTGCGCGCACGGCGCCTCAAGGCGGCCTGAGGCCAGGCACACGAAGCTGGATGAACAAGAGGCGCCGTGGCGCCTCCTGTTCTTTTCAAGGGGAGAGTCCTTTTGGACATCGGGCGGAATGCCCGTATCTTCAAAGCTCCAGCGTCAGCTTGAGCATGTCCTTGTGCTGCACGCCGCGCTCCCACAGCGGCGTGGTGTAGTTCTGCAAAAAGAAGTCGCGCTCGATGTCGGTGACGCGAAAACCCAGGCGTTGATAGAACAGCAGCTGGTCGCCAAAGCTGCCAGTTCCCACTTCCAGCTGTTGTACGCCGCGTTCGCGCATCTCACGGATGGCGCGCTGCAGCAGGGCCGAACCTATGCCCTTGCTCTGCCAGGCCGTGGATACGGCCATATTCATCAGCTCCCATCGTTGAAGGCCGTCGCCCTCGGGGACCAGCACGCATACGCCGATCAGGGCGCCGAGGCCGCTGGGCGTGAACTGGGTCGTCTGGCGCGCTCCAAAACAGGTGGAGCCGGGCAGATAGCGCTTGACGCGCTCGCGCGAGGGGTCGGCCAGCAGCAGCAGATGCCAGGGGGCTTCTGCGGGGTTCATGGTGGTGATATGCCAGGAGTCGGTCGTGCCCGGGCCGGCCAGCGTGGAGCTCATGCGCGCACTCCCTTGCGGCGGAAGGCGGGCGCTGCATATCGGCCGGGCTGGATGTCGGCATTCACTCGATGGGACGAAAGCCCGTCCATCTGCTGCAAACCACAATCTCGCGCCATTTCCACTTTCCACCTGCGGGAGTTGTGAGCCCGCCACAAATATTGTCAACAGGCCATAGCGTAGCAGTCGGAGGGCAAATTCGGTGACGTACTGGTGAAAAGTACAGCGTTCTGCGGCAATTTTGATGCAGGAATCTCGCAAATATTGATCTGCACAGGCCTTGCAACTGCGTGAGCAGGTACTTCAAGGCAGTGCATTGACGAGGCTGACGCCCTTTGCGCAGGACGGGCTTTGCAAAAGCGGAGATAGTGGTTTATACTTAGCCGAAAGGGTTAACCCTTAAGGTTTAACCCGCGAATGACAGCACATGAGATGCGTGCTGTCCATCGCTTGAAGTGCATCTCTTGATTTCATAGAAAGCTCATCATGCGCCAAGCTATCAACTCCCTGATCGAATTCATCCAGGAAGCTCGCGAGTTCCATCTGGATCTGGCCAACCAGTAATCACGCACTGGTTCGAGAAACAGCCGCCGCTCAAGGCGGCTTTTTTTCGTCCCGAAAGAGATGATCAGGCCGCCAACAGGCCCTGTTTCTCTATGAAGGCGACCACCTCGTCCAGACCTTCCAGTGTCTTGAGGTTGGTCATCACAAAAGGCTTGAGCCCCTTGGGCGTGGTGCGCTGCTTGATGGTGTCGCTGCGCATGATGTCCAGATTGGCGCCCACATGGGGGGCCAGGTCGGTCTTGTTGATGACGAAGAGATCGCTCTTGGTGATGCCGGGGCCGCCCTTGCGCGGAATCTTCTCGCCTGCTGCCACGTCGATCACGTAGATGGTCAGATCGGACAGCTCGGGGCTGAAGGTGGCAGCCAGGTTGTCGCCGCCCGATTCGATGAAGACGATGTCGGCATCGGGGAAGTCCTTGAGCATGCGGTCGATGGCTTCCAGGTTGATGGAGGCATCCTCGCGAATCGCCGTGTGCGGGCAGCCGCCGGTCTCCACCCCCATGATGCGCTCGGCGGGCAGGGCACCGCTGATGGTCAGCAGGCGCTGATCCTCCTTGGTGTAGATGTCGTTGGTGATGGCAACCAGGTCCCATTTGCCGCGCATGGCCTTGCAAAGCATCTCCAGAATCGTGGTCTTGCCCGAGCCCACGGGCCCGCCTATGCCCACGCGCAGCGGCGGCAGCTTCTTGGTGCGGTTGGGGATATGGTGCAGTGCGGTCGACATGGTGAGTTCTTTAGTGAATGAGAGGGTTGCGATCAGCGGGCCTTGCCGTAGGCACGCTCCACCTTGGCAATGCGCAGCTCGAAATGCTGGTACCAGGTGGTGTGACCTTTTTCCTGGGCGATCTGGTGTTCGGCGTTGTGCTTCCATTGACGGATGGCTTCCTCGCTTTCCCAGTAAGACACGGTGATGCCGAAGCCTTCGGCATCGCGGGTGCTTTCAGCGCCCAGATAGCCTGCCTGCTGGCCGGCCAGCTCCACCATGCGGTCGGCCATCTCGCCATAGCCCTGGTCCGTCTGGGTGCGCAGGGAGGTGAAGATGGCGGCGTAGTACGGTGGTTGGGGTGTGGCGGCAAACAGTGCAGACATGGCGGATGGAGGTTCAGCTACGGAAAAGTCGAGAATACTGGTGTTCATGCTGGGCCGAGAGAATGGCCAGCATGGGCGAGAAAGCCTGTCTTGCGTTGTCCGGCAATGCCAGCGCGTATTCGACGGCGGCGGGAATCTCGGAAGTCAGACGCGCCAGGATGCGCTGGCCGGCGTTCTGGCCCAGGGGCATGGCCTTGATGGCGGCCTGAACCATGTTCTCGGCCCAGCCAAAGGCATAGGCCAGCAGTGCATCACGCGGTGTGGCGCCGGTGCATTGGGCTGCCAGCGAGAAGGCGATGGGGTAGCTGGCATCCTGCGTGGCCAGCCAGTGGACGTCGGCCAGCGCGGCTGCTTCGTCGGCGTAGCGGTTTTTCAGCCACTCGGTCAGCGAGCGGCCCATCTGCTCGGTCTGCAGGCGAAGCTCGCTGGTTTCGCGCGTGACTCTTACCCACTGGTTGAGACGGGCAATGCGCGCCAGATCCTCGCTTTTCCAGGCCGGCATGGCCTGCGCAATCACGGCCATGTCCCCGCGAGACTGGGTCAGATGCAGCTGCTGCAGCAGCCAGCCGGCGGCCTCTGATTCGGTTGTGACCAGC
Organism: Comamonas sp. HJ-2; assembly: GCF_053615495.1. NCBI lineage: Bacteria > Pseudomonadati > Pseudomonadota > Betaproteobacteria > Burkholderiales > Comamonadaceae > Comamonas > Comamonas sp. HJ-2. Next base: position 26,193 of record NZ_JBSIFD010000022.1, read on the forward strand.
GCCGCATTGATGGCCGCTTCAAGCCCTTCCGAGTAGGAAAAACCGCCGATGGGCAGGGCCGGCGAGGCCAGCCACATCAGTTGCAGAAAGCTCTGCGCGCCAAGAGCCAGCAGTGGCTCAGTGGGCGTGGTCATGCGAGTGTCCATGGCCGTGATGATGGTGGCTGTGGCCATCATTGGTCACATGGCCGCCATAGGCGCCTCCTTCGGGCTCGAAAGGCAGATCGGCTTCGACCACCGTCATATGCATGCTGCGCAGCATATCGGCCAGCACATGGTCGGGTTCGATCTTCAGATGGTCGGGCTGCAGCTCGATCGGCACATGGCGGTTGCCCAGATGGTAGGCCGCGCGCATCAGGTCAAACGGCGTGCCATGCTCGGCGCAGGCCGTGATGTGCAGCACTTTTTGCGGTGCGGCCAGCACGCGGATCAGGCTGCCGTCTTCGGCCACCAGCACATCGCCGCCGCGCACGGCCTGGCCGCGTGGCAAGAAGACGGCCAGCTCGCGACCCTGGCTGTCGGTGGCAGCAAAGCGGCTCTTCTGACGCACGTCCCAATCCAGTTCCACGGACGCGGCGCGTTTGAGGATGACGGTGGAAAGGCCCTGGCCCTGGAGCAGCAGTTTGTTGGCAGTGAGCATGGTGAATTCACAATGAAATAAAAGGCCCGAACCAGATTGGCGCGCATGTTGCATGCCCAGCGCATATCAGTGATTTTGATGGACAACTCTTTTGGAAACTTCGACAGAAATGGCAGCTCCGACCTCTTTGCATGATGCGCCTGCCGACTGGCAGGGCTGTGGCGCAGCCTATGTGGCGGTGTATGGCACTTTGCGTGCCGGTGGCATCAACGATATTGCAAGGCTCCAGCCAGGCGTTGCCTGTGTCGGCAGGACCCAGCTGACCGGCACTTTGCATGACCTCGGCTGGTACCCGGGCCTGAGGCTGCAAGGCTCGCAGACCGTGCTGGCCGAGGTCTACCCCATGGACGCAGCGCTGGAGCGGGCCATGGACCGCATCGAAGGCCTGTGGCCCGAAGACCTGGGCGAATACGCCAAGCGCATTCTGACCCTGCCCGTGATGCTGACCCAGGGCGGTCAGCAGTCCATCACTGTGCTGGTCTACGAAGCCTTGCCCGCCACCGTGAGCGCTGCGCCGGAGCTTGCCGTCAGTGACTGGCTGGCCTGGTTTGAGGGCAAGGGCATGCAGCATCCGGATTCGGAGTTTCAGCTCAACACCGCTCAGAACAGAAAATAGCGCTGTGCCATGGGCAGGCTGACCGCGGGCTCGCAGGTCAGCAGATCGCCATTGGCGCGCACGGCATAGGTCTGGGCATCCACCTCCATATGCGGCGCCAGATCGTTGTGGATCATGTGCTGCTTCTTCACATTGCGTATGCCCTTCACCGCCGACAAGGTCTTTTGCAGGCCGAAGCGCTGGCCAATGCCGGCGGCAAGCCCTGCCTGGGAGACAAAGGTCAGCGAGGTCCTGGCAAGCGCTCCGCCAAAGCTCGCGAACATGGGGCGGTAATGCACGGGCTGAGGCGTGGGAATGGAGGCGTTCGGATCGCCCATGGCCGCCATGGCGATGCTGCCGCCCTTGAGTATGCAAAACGGCTTGACGCCAAAGAAGGCCGGCTTCCAGATCACGATATCGGCCCACTTGCCCACCTCGATGCTGCCCACCTCGTGGCTGATGCCATGGGCAATCGCGGGATTGATGGTGTATTTGGCGATGTAGCGCTTGATGCGGAAGTTGTCGTTGCGCGCGCCGTCGCCGCTCAGGGCGCCGCGCTGCAGCTTCATCTTGTGTGCCGTCTGCCAGGTGCGCAGTATGACCTCGCCCACGCGGCCCATGGCCTGGCTGTCGGAGCTGAACATGCTGATCGCGCCGATGTCGTGCAGGATGTCCTCGGCAGCAATCGTTTCCTTGCGGATGCGGCTTTCGGCAAAGGCCAGGTCTTCGGCAATGCCGGCGTCCAGGTGGTGGCAGACCATGAGCATGTCCACATGCTCGTCCAGCGTGTTGATGGTGTAGGGGCGCGTGGGGTTGGTGGAGCTGGGCAGCACATTGGCCTCGCCCACCACCTTGAGGATGTCGGGCGCATGGCCGCCACCCGCGCCTTCGGTGTGGAAGGTGTGAATGGTGCGGCCCTTGAAGGCGGCCACGGTGTCCTCCACAAAGCCGGACTCGTTGAGCGTGTCGGTGTGGATGGCGACCTGGGTGTCGGTGTCCTCGGCCACATCGAGGCAGTTGCTGATCGCTGCCGGCGTGCTGCCCCAGTCCTCGTGCAGCTTGAGGCCGATGGCACCGGCACTGATCTGCTCGTGCAAGCCGCCGGGCAGGCTGGCATTGCCCTTGCCCAGAAAGCCCAGATTCATGGGGAAGGCGTCGGCGGCCTGCAGCATGCGTTCCATATGCCAGGGGCCTGGCGTGCAGGTGGTGGCGAAGGTGCCGGTGGCCGGGCCGGTGCCTCCGCCGATCATGGTGGTCACGCCGCTGGTCAGTGCTTCTTCGATCTGCTGCGGGGCAATGAAATGGATATGGGTGTCGATGCCGCCTGCGGTGACGATATTGCCTTCGCAGGAGATGATCTCCGTGCCCGGGCCGATGATGATGCTCACGCCCGGCTGGGTGTCGGGGTTGCCGGCCTTGCCTATGGCCACGATGCGGCCGTCCTTGAGGCCGATGTCGGCCTTGACGATGCCCCAGTGGTCCAGGATCAGTGCGTTGGTCAGCACGGTATCGACCGCGCCACCTCCGTCAGGGCCGGTTCCCGTCCCGTCGCGTGTGCGCTGGCTTTGCGCCATGCCGTCGCGGATGGTTTTTCCGCCGCCGAACTTCACTTCCTCACCATAGCCGCCAGCGGCCAGGGTGTAGTCTTTTTCGACCTCGACGATGAGTTCGGTATCGGCCAGGCGCAGGCGGTCGCCCACGGTGGGGCCAAAGGTTTCTGCGTAGGCTCGTCGGTCCATGGTGGCCATTGAGAAATCTCCGATTCAGGTGTTCAGCGCAGGGACTGCTGCTGGGCCGCCGGTGGCTGGGCGGCGGGGCTTGTGCTGAGCAGGTCGCGCAATGTGCCCAGTGCCAGGGCCAGCAGCAGGGCAGCGCAGCAGCGGTAGGTAAAACGGCTCCAGTGCGCGGCAGCGCGGCGGAAAAGCCGGTCCACCAAGGCTGCGCAGACAAAGCACCAGAGCAGGGACGAAGTCATGAATCCCGCGAAGAAGACCCCGTAATCGCTGGCGCCGGGCTGTGCCACGCCCACCGCCCCGAGGGCGCTGCCCATGGCGGCCCAGTAAGCCAGGTTTTGCGGGTTGGTCAGCGACAGGGCCATGCCGCGGCGCAGGGCCTGCTTCTGCGTGGCGGCGGCGGTGTTTGAAGCATCGAGCCGGTGTTCGGTACGCGCGGCCTGCCAGCTGTCCCAGGACAGCCAGAGCAGGTAGGCAGCGCCCGCCAGGCCAATCGGCCAGCGCAAGGCGTTGATCTGCATGACCAGACCAATGCCGGCCAGGCCCAGCAAGGCCCAGCTCGCATCGCCCACCAGGGAGCCCAGCTGCACGGCCAGCGCCGGACGATAGCCGCCGCGCACACCTTGGCGCACGGTCTCTGCAAACACTGCTCCGGGCGCTGCGTTGAACACCAGGCCCAGCACAAAAGCAGAAGCAAACAGCATCAGCATGGCAGGTCAGTCCCTGGCAATTGCGGGCAATGCACCCTGGACCAGACCGCGAAAACCATAGATCTGGCGGTCGCCGCCGATCTCGACCAGCTCCACCGTGCGTTGCTGGCCCGGCTCGAAGCGCACGGCCATGCCGCTGGCAATATTCAGGCGCATGCCGTGGGCGGCCGCGCGGTCGAAATCCAGGCCCGCATTGGTTTCGGCGAAGTGGTAGTGCGAGCCGACCTGAATCGGCCGGTCGCTGGCATTTTTCACCACCAGCGTGAGCGTGCTGCGGCCGGGGTTGAGTGCATGGCTGCCCTCGTCAAGAATCAATTCACCGGGAATCATCTTTCGTTTCCTTGCGCAAAGGCCTTGTGCTGCGTTGTGCCAGGGTGTTTCATATCAGACCAGTTTCGTCAGCATGAAAGCGCCGAGTGCGGCAGTGGTTGCACCGCCGAACCTGGCCGCCCATTGGTGGCGCTGCATGACGGCATGACCGAGCACCATGCCGGCGATATGCAGTGTGGCCGAGCCCAGAGCAATGCCCAGCAGTGCGCCGACGGCTGCCAGACCGCTGTCTCCAGCCAGCTCAAAGCCGTGCGCAGCGCCGTGGAAGAAGGCAAACACCGCAGTCAGGGCGGCGGCGGCGGCCCAGGGCATTTTTTGCTGAACCAGAACCAGCAGGCCCAGCACCAGCACCGATGCGGCAATCATGGGCTCCACGCCCGGCACCCACAGGCCGGCAAAGCCGGCCACGGCCCCCGCCACCAGAAGGGCCACAAAGGCCGCAGGTGCACGCCAGGCCGTGCGCAGGCTGGGCATGGTCAGCGCACTCCAGGCACCCACGGCCAGCATGGCGGCCAGATGGTCAGCACCGGTAAACGGGTGGGCAAAGGCATGACCCAGGCTGTCGAGAAAGTGGTGATGGCCGCCTGCATCGGTGCCCATATGTGCGAGGGCGGACAGGGGCAGTGCAGTCGCCGCGGCGGCTGTGGTGGCAAGGAGCTTATTGAATTTCATAGCTATCTGCGCTTGATGGATAAGGGTTTGATGGCTGAAAGGCTTGAAGCCTCTGGAGGCTGCTTCAGGCGATGGGCTCATGCACGGTGACCAGCTTGGTGCCATCGGGGAAGGTGGCTTCGATCTGGATGTCGGGAATCATTTCGGGGATGCCCTCCATCACATCGGCGCGGGTCAGCACGCTGCGGCCTTCGCTCATGAGCTGGGCCACGGTCCTGCCATCGCGTGCACCTTCCATCACAAAGGCACTGATCAGCGCCACGGCCTCGGGGTAGTTGAGCTTGAGGCCACGAGCCATGCGCCGCTCGGCCAGCAGGGCCGCAGTGAAGATCAACAGCTTGTCTTTTTCGCGTGGTGTCAGTTCCATCTTCTTCAATCCCTCAGTCGGCACGCGCATCCGGCAGGGCTGAATGAACGCGAGGAGTCAGTTTCATGCCCTTTTATGTAGCAAGTGCCATGCCAAAGGCCAGTCTTTATTGCCAGCCTGCAGGCAAGCCGCCGCAGGTGTTTTGCACCTTGTTGGTGCTGTCGGCACGCAGTTGTGCACCACGGCGTATCGGTGAGGCAGCGATGGTGCTTTATGGTGCATTGTCGATCCGTGGCGGTGCATTGCATGGCACGAACTTTGCTGTTCTGGTGCATGTACAAAAGACCATTGAATAGGGGATTCGCTCAGGGCCTGGGTACCACGGCAAGACTCGGAGTGCTGGTCTTGGGCGGTACGCTGTGGACGGCTTCAGCCGTACAAGCGCAAACAGCCGAGGAAGGCGACAAGGTATTGCCCGAGGTGAGGGTGAGTGCCATGGTCAAGGGACAGGCACTGGATGAGGCGCAACGCGCGTTTTCCGTCACCGAGTTCAGGCGCGACGAAATTCGCGAGCAGCCCAGACAGGAGGTGGAATCGTTGTGGAGCCAGGTACCTGGCATGCATGTCAATCACTACCAGCTCAGCGGTGTGGCCAACGGGCTGGTGCTGCGCGGCTTTGGCGGCGGCGGCCACGGCGGCGATGTGGCGGCCACACTGGATGGAATCCCGCTCAACGAAGCCATGTCGCATGCGGATGGCTATTTCGATCTCAATGTGGTGGTGCCGCTGGAGCTGGACAAGGTCAATGTCTATCGCGGTCCCGTGTCGGTGCTGCAGGGCAATTACAACCGCGCAGGGTTGCTAGAGCTGCGCACGCGGCGCAACGGCAGCTATGCGGAGTTCGATGTCAGCGCCGGCTCGCATGGCATGTTCGATGCACAGGCCGCTATCGGGCGCGAGCTGGAAGGCGGGGATCAGCTCAACCTGGCGACTCAGCATGCACGCGGTGATGGCGCGCGGCCCAGCGCGGGCTATGAGCGAAGCACCATCAGCGGTACCTGGAAGCATCATGTGCATGAAAAGCTCGATATCTCGCTGTCCGGTCGCTGGCATGAGGCGCGTGGCGACTCGCCCGGCTATCTGACTGAAACGCAATGGCGGCAGGACCCACAGGGCAAGGACAGCCGCGTGGTGGGTGATGGTGCCAACAAGCACTTTGGCACGCTGCGCCTGGATGCGCAGTACGCACTGGATGCCGATACCCGTCTGCTGGGCTTTGTCTACGGCACGCAGCAGGATTTTGTGCGCTGGTTCACCCGCCCGCGCAGCACCACCTGGATGCAGCGCGAGGAGCGCTATGACCGCAGCGTGCTGGGAGTGGGCCTGAATCTCAGCGGCAAGTCGCTTCTGGCGGCGCGCGAGTTGAACTGGATGCTGGGCCTGGAGCAGGTGCGCGAGTCAACCGACTATGGCTACTGGGATGGATTGCTGGATCGCCGGCGTACCGGCCCTGCACTGAATGATCGCAATACGCGGCTCGACAACACGGCGATCTACGGCCAGGCTGGCTGGCAGTCAACGGCCTGGTTGCAGACCACGGCGGCCTTGCGCTGGGACCGTTTTGACGGCCGCTGCCGTCTGCTGGGAGCGGAGGCCGGTGGCGATGAATGCAATCGCATGCAGGGCCGCAGCCATGCCAGCCCCAAGCTGGGAGCACTGGCGCAGCTCAATGCCCGCACAGCCGTGCGTGCCAGTTGGTCGCAAGGCTTTGCGCTGCCCAGCGACTTTGCCAAATACGCGCTGCGCAACAGCGATCTGCACGCCAATGTCTTTCGCCAGAGCGAGCTGGGCGTGGAGTGGAAACCATCAGACCATTGGCTGATCGATGCCTCGCTCTACCGCATCAGCTCCAGCCATGAAATACGCAGCACGGCACCTGGTGAGTATGAAAACCTGGGCGCGACCGTGCGCAAGGGCGCCGAGCTGCAGCTGCACTGGCTGCCCAGCCGCGATTGGCATATGGAATGGGCTTATGGCCACAACCGCTCCGAAGTCACGCAGAACGCGGATGCCGCACTGCTGGGCCGGCGCGTGGTGGCCGTGCCCGAGTACTCCAGTACCTTGCATGCGCGCTGGATGCCGCGCAGCGATGTCACCGTGCATGGATTGCTGCGCCATGTGGGGCGTGCGCCCATCAACGCCAGCAATACCGAATGGGCCGGCAGCTATCGCTGGCTGGACCTGGGTCTGCAATACCGATTGCCCGCAAGCCTGGCGCGTAATGCCAGCCTGAGCCTGTGGCTGCGCAACGCCGCCAACACCCGCTATGCCAGTACCACCACCATGATTGCCGGCCAGCGTCTGGTCGCCCCCGGCGCGCCGCGCAGCGTGCAGCTGGGCCTGCAATTTTCCTTATGATTTCCGGAGCTTCCATGTCTGTTTGCAGCACACGTAAAAACATCATCGCGCGCATTCTGTGCACCACGGCCGCAGCCTGGCTGCTATGCGCCCATCCGGTCTCTGCCCATAACGTCTGGCTGGAGCCTGATGCGCAGGGCGGCTATGTCTTGCAGTTTGGCGGTCATGAAGGCAGGACAGAAGCCTTCGATCCGGCCAAGCTGCAGCGTGTGCATGCCTATGACCTGCGCGGACGTGAAGTGCCCAGCGCCATACAGAATGTGCAGGGTGGCATCCGCATCAAGCCCGATGCCAGTGCTGCGCTGATCGCTGTGGAACTCGATAACGGCTATTTCAGCAGTACGGGTGCCGAGGGCGCCATGCTGCCTTTGCCCATGGACCAGAACCCCGGTGCGGTGCGCGGCGTGCATGCGCGCAAGTTCCACAAGACCGTGGTGCGCTGGGGCGCCGTCATGCAAAAGCCGCTGGGGCAGATGTTCGAGGTGGTGCCGCTTCAGGGGCAGTCTCCCCATGCCGGTCAGCCGCTCAGGCTGCAGGTGTTGCTGCATGGCAAGCCGCAGTCTGGCGTGAGGCTGTCCTGGGGTGAGAAGGGCTCTCCCACGATGACGGACGCGCAGGGGCTGGCGACCATGACGCCTGCTGTCGGCAGCAATACGCTGCAGGCCATACTGCGTCAGCCTGTGCAGGGCGACCCCAGGACCACCGAGAACAGCTACGAATATCTGCTGCGCTTTGCCGTGCATTGATGAAGCTGCGCTCCGTCGGCCTTCGCACCGGAGAGCAGATTCTGCAAGGCATCCGCGAGGCGAGGATTTGGCGTGCAGATGAGCAAGCTGCATGTCTATGCGGTGCAGGACGGCAAGGCCTGCAAACAACTCGATCCGCGTTGCTGCAGGCTGAGACCAAGACTGCTCTCGATCCGTGGACTGGCAAGCTGCGCAGCGCGGCCTTGCCGGCATGCCTGCAGCCGGTCTGAGGTGACAGGCTGTCGTGCACTTCAATAGTGCCGGCTGGTTTGCGCGGTCTGCATCTGGTGCATGCAGCACTGCAATGGTGCCTGTATGTGGTCGATGCTGATCGCACAAAGTTGCATTCGGCCTGTGCTCGGCAAAAAAGCGGCAGCAGCGCCGCAGTATGCAGTGAGCAAGCCATGGTGGGTGGTGCTGGCACGGTAATTGCACTTCAGTTTTTGCGGTCAATGTGACCGAACAAAACCTCCTGGGAGTGCTGAAATGAATCGTCGCGGAACCCTCACAACACTGGCTGCATCCATGGCTCTGGGCCTGGGCTTGACTTCTCAGGTGCTGGCTGCAGACACCATCAAGGTGGGTGTGTTGCACAGCCTCTCGGGAACCATGGCCATCTCCGAGACCGTGCTCAAGGACACGGTGCTGATGGCCATCGACGACATCAATGCCAAGGGCGGCGTGCTCGGCAAAAAGCTCGAGCCCGTTGTGGTGGACCCCGCCTCCAACTGGCCGCTATTTGCCGAAAAAGCCAAGCAACTGATCACCCAGGACAAGGTGGCCGTGGTCTTCGGTTGCTGGACCAGCGTGTCGCGCAAGTCCGTGCTGCCGGTGTTCGAGCAGAACAACGGCCTGCTGTTCTACCCCGTGCAGTACGAGGGTGAGGAACTCTCCAAGAACGTCTTCTACACCGGCGCCGCACCCAACCAGCAGGCGATTCCCGCTGTCGAGTACCTGATGAGCAAGGAAGGCGGCGGTGCCAAGCGCTTTGTGCTGCTGGGCACGGACTATGTGTATCCGCGCACCACCAACAAGATTCTGCGTGCCTTCCTCAAGTCCAAGGGCGTCAAGGATTCCGACATCATGGAAACCTACACTCCCTTCGGCCACAGCGACTACCAGACCATCGTGGCCGATGTGAAGAAGTTCTCCACGGGCGGCAAGACCGCCGTGATCTCCACCATCAACGGCGACTCCAACGTGCCCTTCTACAAGGAGCTGGGCAATGCGGGCCTCAAGGCCAAGGACGTGCCGGTCGTAGCCTTCAGCGTGGGTGAGGAAGAGCTGCGCGGCGTGGACACCAAGCCTCTGGTCGGTCACCTGGCGGCATGGAACTACTTCATGAGCGTGAAGAACCCGACCAACACGGCCTTCATCAAGCAGTGGGGCGATTACGCCAAGGCCAAGAACATCGCAGGCCACAAGGACAAGCCACTGACCAACGACCCGATGGAAGCCACCTGGGTCGGCATCCACATGTGGAAGCAGGCCGTGGAGAAAGCCAAGAGCACGGATACCGACAAGGTGATCGCGGCCATGGCTGGCCAGACCTTTGCCGCACCCAGCGGCTTCACGCTGAAGATGGACGAGAAGAACCACCATCTGCACAAGCCCGTGATGGTCGGCGAGATCAAGGCAGACGGCCAGTTCAGCGTGGTCTGGAAGACCAAGGGCCCGGTCAAGGCCCAGCCCTGGAGCCCCTTTATCGAAGGCAACGACAAGAAGAAGGACGAGCCCAACGGCAAGAGCTCCTGATTCGCTCCCTAGGACTGGAGAGGTCTGGTGGGTTCTCCAGTCCTGAAAAGATAGCTGCTTGCGCTTTATTGGTAATGGATGCAGCGCTAAATATCCGAGATATTTTATGAAACTACTGCGCAAGTCATGGCGGCTGGTATGGGCCGCCGGGCTGGGCTCCTTGCTGAGCTTTGCCAGTCACGCACTGACGACCGAGCAGGCCTATGCCATGGCGGCGGCAGACGACTCCGAGCAGCGCGTGCAGGCCATCAATCAGGCCGTGCTGGCACCCGATGCGCAGAGCGGCGGCGGTCGCCTCGCGGCCTATCTCAAGGCGCTGTCCGACGATGAAGTGCGCGTGTCCCAGGGCCGGGCCTATGTGGTCAGCGGCGATGCGGTCAGCGATGCGGCGACCGGCGCAGCCGTCAAGCTCCCGCCCGATGCTGAGGAGGTCGTCAGCAACAACTATCTGCGCTCCGTCATCGACACGGCACAGGCCGCGCTGGCGCTGGGCAGCAGCGATGTGCAGGCGCGCCGCAAGGCCGCCGAGCAACTGGCCGCCGAGCCGGATGCCGAGCGCCTGCCGCTGATAGAAAAAGCGCTGGCTGCTGAACAGGACGGGCAGGTCCGAGCCCTGCTGGAGCGCAGCCTGGCTGCCAGCCTGCTGGGCAGCGACGACGCTGGGCAGCGCCTGAAGGCGGTTCAGCAACTGTCGCATCAGCAGACGCCGGAGACGCAGTTGCTGCTGAACCAGCGCCTGTCCGAAGAGTCCGACCCCGGCGTGCAAAAAGCCATCAAGGCCGCGCTGGCCGGCATTGCCGAAGGCCTGGCCTGGGGGGACAGGCTGGGGGCGATCTTCAGCGGCATCAGCCTGGGTTCCGTGCTGTTGCTTGCGGCGCTGGGTCTGGCTATCACCTACGGCCTGATGGGCGTCATCAATATGGCGCATGGCGAGCTGATCATGATCGGCGCCTATGCCACCTATCTGGTGCAGCTTCTGTTCCAGCGCTGGCTGCCCGAGGCCTGGTTTGGCGGGTATCTGGTGGTGGCGATTCCCGTGGCCTTTCTGGCCTCGGCGCTGGTCGGTGCGGTGCTGGAGCGTGGCGTGATCCGCTTTCTCTACGGCCGCCCGCTGGAGACGCTGCTGGCCACCTTTGGCATCAGCCTGGTGCTGCAGCAAACCGTGCGCAGCCTTTTCGGGGCGCAGAACGTGAGCGTGGAGAACCCCGTCTGGATGAGCGGCGGCATTGCGCTGCTGCCCAATCTGACCCTGCCTTACAACCGCATCGCCATCATCGTCTTTGCGTTCGCCGTGCTGGCGGGTGTGGCCTTCATGATCGCCAGAACGCGGCTGGGCCTGTTCGTGCGCGGCGTGACGCAGAACCGCGCCATGGCTTCCTGTGTGGGCGTCAACACGGCACGCACCGACACCTATGCGTTTGCGCTGGGCTCGGGCATTGCCGGGCTGGCCGGCTGCGCCCTGAGCCAGATCGGCAATGTAGGCCCGGATCTGGGGCAGAACTACATCGTGGACAGTTTCCTGGTGGTGGTGCTGGGCGGTGTGGGGCAGCTGGCGGGCACCGTCTATGCGGCTCTGGGCCTGGGCGTGCTCAGCAAGCTGCTGGAAGGCTGGACCGGGGCCGTGCTGGCCAAGATCGCCGTGCTGCTGTTCATCGTGGTCTTCATTCAAAAGCGTCCACAAGGCATCTTTGCCCTGAAGGGCCGCAGTGCGGAAACATGAAACACCCCCTGAGTCGCTTCGCGCCTTCCCCCGCTCTCGCATTGCTGCGCGCTGCGGGCAGGGGACGACACCCTCGCTGCGGGGCGGCCCTTGCTCGGTGTCTCGTACCTGGGCCGCGCCAGTTGCTCAGGCCATGTGCCTTGCTCGACATGAGGGAAAACTGACATGACAACCCAATCCATATCCATCGAACTGCCCAAGCCCGCGCCGCTGCTATCCGCCAAGGGCTGGACGGCATTTCTGCTGGCCCTGACCATGGTCTGCGCCGTGGCTCCCGCACTCAATCTGTGGGTGCCCGAGGACAGTGCGCTGCACCTTTCCGACTACATGCTCGGCCTGCTGGGCAAGTTCATGTGCTATGCCATCTGCGCGCTGGCGATTGACCTGATCTGGGGCTATACCGGCATCCTGAGCCTGGGGCACGGTCTGTTCTTCGCACTGGGCGGCTATGTGATGGGCATGTACCTGATGCGCGAGGCCGCAGGCCCCGATGCATTGCCCGCCTTCATGGGGTTTCTGGACTGGAAGGAGCTGCCCTGGCACTGGGCGCTGTCGGGCAGCTTTGCCGCCACCGTGCTGCTGGTGTTTCTGGTGCCGGGCCTGATCGGCGGGCTGTTCGGCTACTTTGCCTTTCGCTCGCGTATCAAGGGCGTGTATTTCTCCATCATCACCCAAGCCCTGACCTACGCCGCCATGCTGCTGTTCTTCCGCAACGAGACCGGTTTCGGCGGCAACAACGGCTTCACGGGCTTCAGGACCTTGCTGGGTTTTTCCGTCAACTCGCAAGCCATGCATGTGCTGCTGTTCGCGCTGTCGGGGCTGGCATTGCTGGGCTGCTTTCTGTTCTCGCGCTGGCTGATACGAAGCAAGTACGGCCGTGTGCTGCAGGCCGTGCGCGACGCCGAATCGCGCACCATGTTCTGCGGCTACAACCCGCTGCCCTACAAGCTGTCGATCTGGGTCATCTCGGCCATGATGTGCGGCCTGGCGGGTGCGCTCTATGTGCCCCAGGTGGGCATCATCAACCCCAGCGAGATGAGCGTGGGCAATTCCATCGAAATGGCGGTGTGGACGGCCGTGGGCGGACGTGCCTCGCTGGTCGGCCCCATCATCGGCGCGTTTGCCGTCAATGGCGGCAAGAGCTGGCTTACCGTGGCCGCCCCCGAATACTGGCTGTACGTGCTGGGTGCGTTGTTCATCGTCGTGACGCTGTTCATGCCGGGAGGACTGATTCGCTTGCCGCAGCAGCTTCGCCAGTGGCGTGAGAAGCGCAAGGCCCAGGTCAAGGCGCCGTTGAACCAGACTGCAGCCGCAGCTGCCAAAACCGCTGCCGAACCGGCTTCTGCCGATGCCATCGAAGGAGTGCGCGCATGACCCCCGATCTCATGCAGGAAGGCGAGCAGCGCCTGGCCTCCTACCAGCAGCGCGAAGCCGCGCTGCGTACCGAATCCGGCGGTCGCAATGCCAGTCTGGCGCGCCCCGTGGTGGCCGGCGAAGTGGATGTGACCCATGGCCGCATCCTCTATCTCGAAGACGTGCATGTGAGCTTCGACGGCTTCAAGGCCATCAACGGTCTGAGTCTCGATATCGCGCCCGGCGAGCTGCGCTGCATCATCGGTCCCAATGGCGCTGGCAAGACCACGATGATGGACATCATCACCGGCAAGACCCGGCCCGACAGCGGCACGGTGTTCTTCGGCTCCACCATCGATCTGCTGCGCTACAAGGAGCCCGAGATCGCCGCCATGGGCATTGGCCGCAAATTCCAGAAGCCCACGGTGTTCGAGCAGCTCAGCGTGTTCGAGAACCTGGAGCTGGCGCTCAAGACCCATAAGGGCATTGCCTCCTCCATGCTGTTCAAGCTCAGCGGCGCGCAGAAGGACCGCATTGCCGAGGTGCTGCACACCATTCATCTGGCAGGCAGCGTAACGCGCCAAGCCGGGCTGCTCAGTCACGGACAGAAGCAGTGGCTGGAGATCGGCATGCTGCTGGTGCAGGAGCCCAAGCTGCTGCTGCTCGACGAGCCTGTGGCCGGCATGACCGACGAGGAAACGGTGCGCACGGCCGAGCTGTTTCTGACGCTCAAGGGCAAGCATTCGCTGATGGTGGTGGAGCACGACATGAGCTTTATCGACACCATCAGCGAGAAGGTCACGGTGCTTTGCGATGGCTCGGTACTGGCCGAGGGAACGCTGGCCGAGGTCCAGGCTGACGAGCGCGTGATCGAGGTGTACCTTGGGAGGTAACCCCCTGAGGCACTTCGCCTGGGCGGCCCCGCGCCTTCCCCCTCTCTCTACGCGCTTCGCGCTAAGGGAGGGGGACGACTGCTTCGGTGCGCGGCGGCGCTTCCTCGCTGTCTCTTTGATTGAGCAGCGCCAGTTTCAAACGCCATGCGCTCCGCAGATAGTCAAATTAGATAGCATGCTTGCGCATGCTGTGTAAGCGTTAGAGGTCGAAAATGCTTAAAGTTCAGAACCTGCATCAGTACTACGGCGGCTCGCACATCCTGCGTGACGTGAATTTCACGGCCGAGATCGGCAAGGTCACGGTGCTGCTGGGCCGCAACGGCGTGGGCAAGACCACCTTGCTCAAAAGCCTGATGGGGCTGGTTCCCATCAGAAGCGGCGGCATTGAATGGCAGGGCCGCGATATCGCGCGCAGGACGCCCTATGAGCGCGCGCGCAGCGGCATCGGCTATGTGCCCCAGGGGCGCGAAATCTTCTCGCGGCTGTCGGTGGAAGACAATCTGCGCATGGGTCTGTCCTATTGCTCGGCAGACACCCGGATTCCGGGCGAGCTGTACGAGCTGTTTCCTGTGCTCAAGCAGATGCTGCACCGCCGTGGCGGCGATCTCTCGGGCGGGCAGCAACAGCAGCTGGCCATTGCGCGCGCACTGGCGCCGCAGCCCAAGATCCTGATCCTGGACGAGCCCACCGAGGGCATACAGCCCAGCATCATCAAGGACATCAGCCGCGTGATCCGCATGCTGGCCAATCGCGGAGACATGGCCATTCTGCTGTGCGAGCAGTACTACGACTTTGCCGAGGAGTTGGCCGACCACTATGTGGTGATGGAGCGCGGCGAGGTGATCGCATCGGGCCCGGGCAGCGAGATGCAGCAGAAGAATGTGCGCTCGCTGGTGGCGATTTGAATATCGGGCGAAGAAAAAAAGGTGCCGCAAGCGGCACCTCAAAGCCTCAGGCCATGCCCGGAGGACAACTCATTTCGTCAATACGCTGCGCCGTGCGCGGCCAGCACCGGATTGCCCTGTATGGCAGTGCTGGCGCGGCCGTCCGCGCCCAGGGGGACTTCGCCCACCAGCGTGGTGCGGTAGAGCTGGCGATCGAACTCCAGTGCAAAGATATCTTGTGGTGCCACATGGGCCGTGGAGCGGTTGTCCCAGAAGGCCAGCGAGCCGGGTTCCCACTTGAAGCGCACGGTGAACTCGCTGCTGACGGCGTGCTCCCAGAGCAGCTCCAGCAGCACGCGCGATTCGCGAGTATTGAGTTCCACGATGGACTTGAGAAAGCCGGGGCTGATGTAGAGCACCTTCTCGCCGGTCTCGGGATGGATCGTGACCAGCGGGTGTTCGCTGATCAGGGTGTTGTCGCGCACCAGATCCAGATATTCCTGCGATGCGGTGGCTCCCTGTGGGGCGCTGAAGCGGTGCTCGCCACGCAGGCCCTGCAAAAAGGCCTGAAGCGGTCTGGAGAGCGCTTCGTAGGCAGCTGCCAGATTGGTCCATTGCGTGTCGCCGCCATAGGGCGGAATCGTCACACCGCGCAGAATCGATGCGGCAGGCGGGTTGTGGGCTGCCGTCACATCGGCATGCCAGCCGGTCCAGGGGCGCTGTTCGGCCTGGCCGCTGTGGCGGTTGGCCTTGCGGTGCTTGGCAATCGAATACAGCTCGGGAAAGCCTTCGACATGACCGAAGACGGGGTGGCCGGGCGTGAGCTCACCAAACTGGCGCGAAAAGGCGATCTGCTGCTCGTGGCTGAGGTGCTGGTCGCGAAAGAAGATCACCTTCCAGCGCAGCAATGCCGAGCGGATGGTGTGCACTTCGGCGGCACTCAAGGCCTGCTTCAGATTGACGCCGCTGATCAGCGCTCCGATATGCGCCGACTGCGGCGTGACGCGGATATGCGGAGTGATGTTGCTTGCGGAGCTCAGGCGTTCGTCCAGATGCTGCAGCGGAGCGTGGGGCAGGGGCATGTTCATGGGATTTTTCCTGATGAAAGCGGGGCTTCAACGCGCCTGGGCAATACGGGAGGCGCTGGGCGGCAGCAGGCCGAGTTCGTTCAGCAGAGCATGGCTGCGTTCGACCTGGGCATGCAGTGCGCGAGCCGTGTCCTGCGGGCCGAGGAAGATGGGCTCCCACTGGTTCAGCGCCACAAACTCCTTCCATTCCCGGGTTTCGGAAACCTTGCGCAGCGCATTCACCCAATACGCCTGTTGCGCGGTGCTGGCACCGGGTGCCGTCATCACGCCCTGAAACGAATCGCTGACATAGTCGATGCCCTGCTCCTTCCAGGTGGGCGACTGAGCGAACACGCCTTCAAGCCGCTTGTCGGCGGCAATCGCCAGCACGCGCACGCGGCCCGACTGCAGATAGGGCAGCAGGTTCGGCGTGGTGGCCGAAACCACATCGAGATGGCCGCCTGCCAGCGCCACCATGGATTCGGCGGAGGATTTGTAGGGGACGATGCGCAGCTTCTGGATATTCACGCCGCCCTGCTGCAAGGGCTGGGCCACGCCCAGATGGATGTGATTGCCCAGCGTGGTGGCGATGCCGATGGAGTATTTCTCGGGGTCCTTGCGCAGCTGGGCGATCAGGTCCTGGGCATTGCGCAGCGGCGAATCCGCACGCACGACCACGGTGGTGAACTCGCGCAGCAAGGTCACCAGCGGCGTGCCTTTCTGAAGGTGTGCGGGCAGGGCATTCTGCGCCAGGCTGTTGCCGTAGCTGGTGCTCAGCGTCATCAGCGTATGGGCGTCGCCAGGGTGGCGGTGCAGGCTTTCCAGCGCGGCGATCGCATGCGCGCCGGACTTGTTGCTGACCACGAACTGCGGTGCATGGCCATCGCGTGCCAGCAGCTCGGTGAGCTTGCGGGCCGCCTGATCCAGCGCCGCGCCGGCTCCGCTGGGGACAATGAATTCCGTGGACTTGCTGGGCTTCCAGGCCTGTGCCGCTGCGCCGCCGGCTTGCGCGGCAGCAGGGCCAGTTGCCAGCGTGCAGCACAGCACTGCCATCGATGTCAGCCACGGGGCCAGAGTGCGATGCAGGCGGGAATGCGTTACGGTAGCGACCGACATGAATGCTCCTGAAATCAATCGCCATATGCTTGACAAGCTGGCGTGCGAGAGACTGTAGAAGCGCTGCTGCGATACAACAACGAATGAATTTTCATGAGTTAGTAAGCAAAAGAGCTGAGCTACCCGGGCCTGAGCGGCAGGCCTGCTTGAAGAGGCGAGAAAGACAATGACCTGGCATGCGCAACTGGCGCTGAACTATTCCCTGCAGGCCGGCAAGACCTCGGTGCATTTCACGCACGATGGTCCGCTGCGCATCCTCAAAAGTCTGTATCCCGAAGGTCCTGCCATCTGCCACAACGTGCTGGTGCACCCACCGGGCGGGCTGGTGGGCGGCGATGTGCTGGACATTGATGTCCATGTCGCAGAAGGTGCGCATGCGCTGGTCACCACGCCCGGTGCCACGCGCTTTTACAAAAGCAACGGGCAGCAGGCCATGCAACGCACCCGGTTGCGTCTGGACCCCGGTGCGAGGCTGGAGTGGCTGCCGCTGGAGGCGATTGCCTACAACGCCTGCGATGCTGTCAACCAGCTGGAGTTCGACCTCGCCGAAGACGCGCAACTGCTGACCTGGGATGTGACGGCGCTGGGCCTGCCGCTGGCGGACCAACCCTATACCTGCGGCAGGTTCGAGCAGCACATCGAATGGCCGGGCCGTTTTCTGGAGCGCGGCGTGATTGATGCACAGGACGAACTGCTGCTCAACGGCGATCTGGGGCTGGCCGGGCATCGCTGTCTGGGCAGTCTGATCTTTGCCAGCGGCTCAGCCATGGCGCGCCATCAGCGCGAAGCCTTGCTGGAAGGCACGCAGGAGCTGCTTGCCAAGGCCGCTCCTGCGGTGTTGAGCGGTGTCACCGCTCCCAATGAAAACATGCTGGTTCTGCGCTGTGCATCACCTGTGGTGGAGCCTGTGATGATGCTGTGGAAAACCGTGTGGAGTTTTTGGAGAAAAGAACTCTGGAGCCTGCAGGGAGGCACGCCGAGAATCTGGTCCATGTGATCGCTGTTGCGCGGGCCTCGGCGCCGTTTCAGCGCAGCAACTGTTTTCTGCATCGGGCCAGCTCGGCCCCGGTCCAGTTCAGGCGTTCGCGCAGTTGGGGGCAGGCGGCACCGGCGTTTTGCGGCTCGCGTTCCGTGCAATGCTCCTCGACCATGGATATCAGGGTGCGCGTGTGGCGGTTCTGCTCCAGGGTGCAGGCGTGCGTACCTGCTTCGGCTCGCGTTCCGCCTTGCGAGCGTGTGCCGGGCGGCACGGCCGTCCAGCCCCGGTTGTGCCAGGGCGAGAAGGAGGCTGAAGGCGTGATCTCTATGTCATTCACGCGTCCTTCCAGGCCGGGAAATGTGGACAGCATGGCGGCTGCCACCAGGGCCGGGTCGCTCATGCGTCCCAGGGCGGTATCGCAGTCCATGACATCGGGATTCAGGCCCGGCGGCAACAGCCTCAGCACGCCATAGATGC
This sequence comes from Comamonas sp. HJ-2, assembly GCF_053615495.1. Lineage (NCBI taxonomy): Bacteria > Pseudomonadati > Pseudomonadota > Betaproteobacteria > Burkholderiales > Comamonadaceae > Comamonas > Comamonas sp. HJ-2. The sequence continues at coordinate 44,587 of NZ_JBSIFD010000022.1, forward strand.
GGGTAGCATCGGTTTCCAGCTCCTTGACGCTGCGTCCGTTGCTGCCCGGCACCAGGCCCATGCCGACCAGTTGGTACTGCGTGTCGCGCAGGGCGGTATCGGGGCCAGCATGGATCTCGACCGTGCCCGGGGCCAGGCCCGCGAACATGAGCAGCCTGAAGGCATCCGTGGAGAACAGCGCCTGCACCTCCAGATGGCAACGGGCCAGGGCGGCGGGACGCAGTACGCTTGACCAGTCCTTGGCTGCGTCGCGGTGGACCAGCATGGCCGTGCGCGGCAGTATCTCCACGGCGATCCGTGCCTTGTCCAGGTTTACGGTGGCCGCCACGCTGGCGTCGATGGAGTCGACCGTGGGAAATTGCGCCAGTGCCTTGAAGCCGGGCTGCATCGCGGACAGTCTGTCGCTGCTGACGATGCCGCCTGTTGCGATCTCCAGGCGCCCGTCCGCAAAGCGGTAGTAGCTGGGCACTTCGTCGGTTTCGGTGTAGCTGCCATGGCGGGTGGAGACCCGATAGCGGATCTCGCGTCCGCCCATCTCCATGAAGGAGCTCAGCGTCTCCAGCAAGGCCTGGCGTGTGGCGGCATCGTCCTGGCGCAGTGTGATCTCCACGCGTGTCGAGCCATAGCCCAGCAGCTTGTCGAACGCATGGCGCATGACGGCCTGATTCGGGAAAGTGATGACTGCCCCCACCATGCCCGCCAGGGCCGCGACGCCGCCGAGCACCAGCGGCCAGGTCGAACGCTCGTCAGCGCGAGTGCCAGTCATGGCGCTCCAGATGGCTTGCGCGCCATGGCTCAGCCAGGTGGTGGCCATGAAGGCGATGAGCGCTGCAGTCGGCGCCCACACAAGAATCAGCAGTATTTGCAACAGGCCCATATGGGCAGTGATTCTAGGCAGAAGCCATGCATGGCCTGGCTACAGCAGCTCGCCTGGGGCTGCCCGCCCGGGGCTACCCCCCCTGGGGCTACCTGCCCGGGGCTGCCCGCCGGGGACACTACAGCGCCAGAACGATTCTGGACTCCTGCGTCCTGGCGCGCGAGCAGCAGCTCATCATCTTGGTACAGGCTGCGCGCTCGGCACGGGTCAGCACCATGTCGCGATGATCGATATCGCCTTCGAGCACCGGCACCTCGCAGGAGCCGCACAGGCCTTCGCGGCAGTCGCACTCGATATCGATATTGGCGCCGCGCAGCGCATCGAGCAGGGTTTCATCGTTGCGCACCTGCAGCGTGATGCCGGATTCGCGCAGCTCGACTTCGAAGCCGTGCTCCTTGCCCGGGTCCAGCGCTCCCAGGGTGCTGGAGAAATGTTCCACGCGCAGACTGTCCTCGGGCCAGTGCTGGCTGGCCTGGGCCAGCCCGTCGAGCATGCGCTGCGGACCGCAGGCATAGATCTGTGCGCCGGGCCTGACCTCGGCCAGCAGTGCCGCGTAATCGGCACGCCGGCCTTCCGCGCCCACATAGATCTGCAGACCCTCGCCATGCCGTGCCTGCAATGCATCCAGGAGCGCCATGCGCTCGCGCTGGCTGCAGCTGTAGTGGATTTCATAGGGGATGCCCAAAGCCTGGGCGCGAGCCGCCATGGCCGCAACCGGCGTGATACCTATGCCGCCGGCGACGAGAATCAGCTGCTGCGCGCCTTCGTCGAGCCTGAAGTGGTTGCGCGGGCCGCGCATCTGCACCTTCATGCCGGCCTGCAGTGCCCCATGTATCCAGGCCGAACCGCCACGGCTGTGCTCCTCGCGCAGCACGGCGATCTCGTAGGTATCGGCTTGCTGCGGATCGCCGCATAGCGAGTACTGGCGCGAGATGCCGGTGTCGCCGCAGTGCAGGTCGATATGCGAGCCCGGGGTCCAGCGTGGCAGCTCGCGTCCGTCGGGCGCCTTGAGGCGCACGCGCAGCACGTCCTGCGCAATCAGCTCGGTGCTGTCCACCAGCATGCTGCGGCTGACGCCGCCTTGCGAGGATTCGCCGATGCGCACCGGCTGTTGTTCGGCCAGCACGGCGGGGTTGGCGCGCTCGGGGTTGCGGCTCACATCCCATTGAACCCACAGATGTTCGGGGCCGCGGAACGAGGTGTTGGGCACATAGGTGAAGCGTTGCTCAGCCAGCTGCATATGGGGCAGGCGGCGCGTGAACTCTTCAAGGAAGATCTGCATTTCCATGCGGGCCAGATTCTTGCCCATGCACTGGTGGGAGCCGTAGCCGAAGGTCAGGTGATCGCTGGCATTGTCGCGGTGGATGTCGAACAGGTCGGCATCGACAAAATGCTGCTCGTCGTGGTTGGCCGAAGAGGTGACGATGAGCAGCTTGCTGCCGGCCGGAATGGCCTGGCCGCCGATCACCACATCCTTGGTGGCCAGGCGCCGCCAGGCGGCTACTGAGCCGTTGTGGCGCAGGCATTCCTCCACGGCATTGGGGATCAGCGAGGGGTCGGCGCAGATCTCCTGCCAGACCTTGGGGTGCTGCAGCAGCAGCTTGACGGCATTGGCCGTGGCGTTGGCCGTGGTCTCGTGGGCGGCGACCAGGCCGGCCATCATCATCGAGTGCAGATAGGAGTCGGTGACGACATCGGGCAGTTCCTTCTGCTTGCGAATGCCGTATTGCATCCAGCCTTCGGCATCGGGGTCGGCGCGCATCTTGTCGAGAATCCGGCCCGCGTGCTGCCAGAAATTGCCCACGGCATGGGCCACGGCCACCTGCTCCTCGGCCCGGGGGCGCCCCCAGGTGTTGACGGTGTGGGCAATGCTGTACTGGCGCAGCGTGTCCATATCGTCTGCGGGCACGCCCAGGAAATGCATGGCCACCGTCAGCGGCACTTCCCACAACATTTGGTCGACGAGATCGGCGCGGCCGTCGTCGATGAAACGGTCCACATATTCGCGGGCCAGCCGGCGCACCATGGGCTCGTGGTGCTTGAGCTCTTCGGGCGTGAAGGGCTGCATCAGCGCGCGGCGGCGCGGCATGTGGGCGGGCTCGTCCTCGTTGACCAGAGTGCGGTTCAGCGCAAAGCCGTAGCTGGCGAGCACGGCATTGGCTTCATCGCCTGTGGGCGTGATCTTCTCCAGCGCGATCGAGGGGCTGAAGGTCAGGTTGTCGCGGAAGATGGCCTTGATGTCGTCGAAGCGCGTGACCACCCAGTAGCCCAGCTGCGGGCTGTAGAACACGGGCTCCTGTTCGCGTGCCCAGCGCACATACTCGGGCGGGTCCTGCTGGTAGCCGTCGGCAAAGGGATCGAAGCCGGCAGCCCCGTGGCTGATGGGGCAGCCCGTAGGGCCGCTCTGGCCGGTGGGCTTGCCGAACTGGCTGTGATCGATGGGGCAACGGCTGGGGGTGGAAACGGTCATGGCTCGCTCGCAAACGCAAAGAGGCAGGAGATGGCTTGCGCCATCGGACGAGAGCGCAGAGGCGGCCTGCCGCCAGCCTCTGCGGCATGGATCAGCGGGGCAATCAGTCCAGCGTGATGTTCAGATCCTTGATCAGCTTTTGCCAGCGTGCGCTTTCGCTGTGGATCAGTGTCTGGAACTGCTCGGGCGTGTTGCCCACCGGCTCCACGCCAAAGTCGATGAGCTTTTGCTTGACGGCAGGCTCGTTGATGGCGGCGACCACCTGCTTGTTCAGCGCCGTGACGACATTGGCCGGTGTCTTGGCCGGAGCCACCATGCCGACCAGGGCCGCAGCCTGCACGCCAGGCAGGCCCAGCTCGGCAAAGGTGGGCACATCGGGCAGCTGGGGCAGGCGCGTGGCATTGGCCACGGCCAGCGGACGCACCTTGCCACCCTTGATGAAGCCGGCGCCGGCGGCCAGGTCCACCATCATCACGGGAATCTGACCGCCTGCCACATCGGCCAGCGCCGGAGCCGCACCGCGATAGGGCGCATGGGCGAGCTTGAGGCCGGCCTCGGACTTCAGCAGCTCCATGGCCAGGTGATGGGGGCTGCCCGCACCGGCGGAGCCGTAGTTCACGCCCTCGGCGCTGGCCTTGGCGGCGGCAATGAACTCCTTGGCGGTCTTGGCCTTCTCGGCGGGGCCGGCCACCAGAATCATGGGAAAGCGGCCCATGAGCGTGACGGGCGTCAGATCCTTGCCGGGGTTGTAGCTCAGGCTCTTGTAGAGCACCGGGTTGAAGATCAGCGTGCCGTTGTCGGCCGACAGCACGGTATAGCCGTCAGCCGGTGCGCGCGCGGTCTCCGAGGCGCCTATGGCCGTGTTGCCGCCCGGGCGGTTGTCCACGACGATGGGTTGATGGGCCTGGGCGCCCCAGGCCTGGCCTATGGTGCGGGCCAGGAAGTCCGAGCCGCCGCCTGCGGCATAGGGAACGATCCAGCGCACGCTCTTGCTCGGGTACTTGTCCTGGGCCGCGGCGGTGCCTGGGGCTGCGGCCAGCCAGAGCATGCTGGTGGCCAGAACCGAGGCGGTGAAGAGGCGTTTTTTCATTGAGGGTGTCTCCTGGGCTGTGGTGTTGTTTGCCTGCGGGTTAACCAAGCTTCACTCCGCCTGCGATTCCGCTTTAATACGGAAATTGTTTTGCGTAATTTTTATACGCATTGCGTAAATATGCTTCAAGGGATTACCCGAGAGCCAGCACGAGACATGCGTGAAAATGTCTTCAACGGCTTATGAGACAGGCGCAACCAGCTATGAAAATCGAGAAGAAGACTTTGGCGATGGCGAAGCGGCAAGCAGCCAGCTCCGCAGCAAGAGTGGCGTCGCAGAATGCCCGGCAAGAGCCGGATCAACGTCGCCAGCGTGTGCAGGCAGCAGAGACCTGTCTGGCCGTGCTCAAGGCACTGGCCGGGCTGGGCGGGCGCGCCAGTCTCACGGCCATCGGCGCTGCCGTCGATGAAAGTCCGGCCAAGGTGCATCGCTATCTGGCCAGCCTCATGGCCGAGGGCCTGGTGGAGCAGGATCGTGGCGGCACCCAGTACGCGCTCGGACGCGAGGCCATCCATATCGGCCTGGCTGCGATGCGCCAGAACGATCCTGTGCGCATGTCCGAGCCGGCCCTGCAGCATCTGCGCGAGTCCTTGCAGGTCACGAGTTTTGTCGCGGTCATGGGCAATATGGGCCCCACCATCGTGCGCTTTGAAGAGCCCAGCCTGCCCATTACCGTCAATGTACGTGTGGGTTCGGTCATGTCCATGCTGTGGTCGGCCACGGGGCGGGCCTTTTTTGCCTTCATGGAGCCGCAGCCCGAGGTCGAGGCGCTGTTGGCGCGCGAGCTGGAGGCAGCCAGCCCCGAGCATCGCCGTCTGCTGCATGCGAGCAAGCCTCTGGAGCAACTGCGCAGTGAGATTCGCGCAGCCGGCTGTGCGGCGATCCGGGACCTGAATCTGCCTGGCATCAGCGCCGTTGCGGCGCCCTTGCTCGACTACAACGGTCATGTGGTGGCCGTGCTCTGCGCGCTCGGGGCCAGCGGCGGCTTCGACCCCGATCCGCAGGGCCGCATTGCCCAGGCTGTATGCGAAGAGGCGCGCAGTATCAGCGCTTCGCTGGGCTACCGGGCCTAGGTCTCAGGCCCCGGTCAGCACAGCCGGGGCTCCGAGGCGCAGGGATAGCTGACGGGCCTGGGCCTGCAGTTTCTGTGCCGGCAGACCAGCGGGGTCCAGCGTCAGCGTGACCGAAGGGCCGATGGCGGCAATCGCCAGCACCAATTGGCCGAAGCCGTCGAACACCGGCACCGCCAGCGCGCTTACGCCCGACAGCAACTGGTTCTCGACCACGCTCAGGTGGTTGCGGCGGATGGCGTCCAGCTCCTTGGCAAACGCCGGTTCGTCCAGGCTGTGGCCTTCGGCCTGCAGCAGCGGTGCGATACGGGCCGGGTCGCCGAAAGCCGCAAAAATCTTGCCCGTGGCGGTATGGCGCAAGGAGGCCGGCGTGCCGTGGCGCATGGCCACATAGACATGGGTCGGGCCTTCCTCGACGCGGATGATGGTCGGCCCCTGGCCGCTCCACATGGAAACCGACACGGTGTAGCCCACCTCTTGCGCCAGGGCGGGCAGCTCGGCAATCGCCATGCGCACGGGATCTGCCTGCTGCAGGCTGATGAGCCCCATCTGAATGGCCAGCGGCCCCAGGCCGTAATGGCCGCTGACGCGATCCTGCTCCATCAGGCCCAGCTTGCAAAAACTCACCAGATAGGGGTGGGCCTTGGCTGCCGTCATCTCCGCCTCGCGTGCCAGATCCTTGAGCGCCATGCGCCGGCCCGTGCGCGCCAGCACCTTGAGCAACTGGCCGCCGACTTCCACGCTCTGTATGCCGCGCGGTGCGCGCGCGGGTTCGTCGTCACTGGATTCAAGCATCAAACGGGCGTCGGTCGAAGAAGAGTTGGCATGAGGCATGACGGCATTGTGACGGTGGAAAAGCGGCTGGAAAGTCTCAAGGGTTTTTCACTATGACAAATCGATTGTGCAATGTTGAATTTATATCTAGCATTCAGAAATTCGATAAAGCTGAATGCATTTGTTTAAAACAAAGAGATTGCAACGATGAGCACCAAGACCTTTGCCTCCGCCGCCGACCTTGAAGTCAAGAAGGTGAGCTTCGACAAGCTCTCCGAACATGCTTATGCCTACACGGCTGAAGGCGACCCCAATACCGGCATCATCATTGGCGACGACGCCGTGATGGTCATCGACACCCAGGCCACACCCGTCATGGCCGAGGACGTGATCCGCCGCATCCGCGAGGTCACGGACAAGCCCATCAAGTACGTCACGCTGTCGCATTACCACGCGGTGCGCGTGCTGGGTGCCTCGGCCTATGGCGCCGAGCACATCATTGCCAGCCAGGACACCTACGACCTCATCGTCGAGCGCGGCGAGCAGGACAAGGCCAGCGAGATCGGCCGCTTTCCGCGCCTGTTCCAGAACGTCGAGAGCGTGCCCGAGGGCATGACCTGGCCGACCATGACCTTCACCGGCAAGATGACGCTGTGGCTGGGCAAGCTCGAGGTGCAGATCCTGCAGCTGGGCCGTGGCCACACCAAGGGCGATACCGTGGTCTGGCTGCCACAGGAGAAGGTGCTGTTCAGCGGCGATCTGGTCGAGTTCGATGCCACACCCTATGCCGGCGACGCCTATTTCCAGGACTGGCCGCAGACGCTGGATGCGATTGCCGCCCTCAAGCCCGAAAAGCTGGTGCCCGGCCGCGGTGCAGCGCTGCAGAACGCCGCCGAAGTGCAGGCCGGCCTGGCGGGCACGCGCAACTTCATCAGCGACCTGTGGGCCGAGGTCAAGGCCGGCGCCGATGCGCGCCAGGACCTGCGCAAGGTCTACGAGGCAGCCTTTGCCAAGCTGCAGCCCAAATACGGGCATTGGGTGATCTTCAACCACTGCATGCCGTTTGACGTGACACGTGCCTATGACGAGGCATCGGGCCACGTCGACCCGCGTATCTGGACTGCCGAGCGCGACCGCGAGATGTGGCTGGCGCTGGAAGGCTGATCGCCTCCTGGTCCGCCCGGCTGGCAGTCTCTTGCGCAGGCGCGGCGGTCTACGGCGAAGCTATCTAAAACAGGAGCTGCTTGCGCTTGATTTGTAATGAATTCAAATGGAAAAAACATTGAATTCAATGCCTGACGAGCGGTAGCAGCTATCAAAAAAACAGAGTTTGAATCCGGCCGCAAAGAGCCGGAGGGGCGGCTTTTGCCCCAAGAAACAGATCCACGCTTTTCAAGGTTTGCGCACCGATGAACGCCATGTCCACCACCGCCATTTCTCTTGACGCCCTGCGCGGCAGCGCCGCCGACATCCAGTCCATCCAGATTCCTTATCGGCGTCATGCGGACCAGGATGCCGATGCGCCGGCTCGCCACCCCGTGGTGGTGGTCGGCGCCGGGCCCGTGGGCCTGTCGCTGGCCATCGATCTGGCCCAGCGCGGCCAGCCGGTGGTGGTGCTCGACAACGACTGCAAGCTGTCCACGGGCTCGCGCGCCATCTGCTTTTCCAAGCGCACGCTGGAGATCTGGGACCGCCTGGGCGTGGGCCAGCCCATGGTGGACAAGGGCGTGTCCTGGAATCTGGGCAAGGTGTTTGCCAGGGATCAGTCGCTCTACCAGTTCGACCTGCTGCCCGAAGCCGGCCACGAGCGCCCGGCCTTCATCAATCTGCAGCAGTACTACGCCGAAGCCTATCTGGTCGAGCGCGCCCTGCAGCTGCCGCTGATCGATCTGCGCTGGCACAACAAGGTCACGGCGCTGGCGCCGCGCGACGACGGTGCCCTGGTGACAGTGGAAACGCCCGAGGGCGATTACCGGATCGATGCCCAGTGGGTGCTGGCCTGCGACGGCTCGCGCTCTCCCTTGCGCGGCCTGCTGGGCCAGGAAAGCCATGGCCGCATCTTCCGCGACCGTTTTCTGATTGCCGATGTGAAGATGCATGCGGACTTCCCGACCGAGCGCTGGTTCTGGTTCGATCCGCCGTTCCATCCGGGCCAGAGCGTGCTGCTGCACCGTCAGCCCGACGATGTCTGGCGCATCGACTTCCAGCTGGGCTGGGAAGCCGATCCCGAGGAGGAGAAAAAGCCCGAAAACATCCTGCCGCGCATCCGCGCATTGCTGGGCAAGGACGCGCACTTCGAGCTCGAATGGGCCAGCGTCTACACCTTTGCCTGCCTGCGCATGGACCGCTTCGTCCACGGCCGCGTGGTCTTCGCGGGCGACAGCGCGCATGGCGTCTCTCCCTTCGGCGCACGCGGCGCCAACAGCGGCGTGCAGGATGCCGAGAACCTGGCCTGGAAGCTCGACCGCGTGCTGCGCGGTCAGGCCGATGCTGCGCTGATCGCGAGCTACGGCGCCGAGCGCGAATACGCGGCCGACGAGAATATCCGCAACTCCACGCGCGCCACCGACTTCATCACGCCCAAGAGCGAGATCAGTCGCCTGTTTCGCGATGCGGCGCTGGAGCTGGCGCGCGAGCATGAGTTTGCGCGTCGCATCGTCAACAGCGGTCGTCTGTCGGTGCCGGCCACGCTGCATCATTCCTCGCTCAACACGCCGGACAGCGAGGTCTTCGCAGGCTCGCAACTGCCCGGCGCCGTGCTCAGCGATGCGCCCATGCGCCGTCCCGGCAACAGCCAGACCACCTGGCTGCTGCGCGCCCTGGGCCCGGACTTCACGCTGCTGCATTTCGGCCCCACGCCGGCTTGGGCGCGCGAGCTGACCGGTGTGCTCAATCTCTCCATTGCCGCCGAGGGCGATGCCGGGGCCGCGCAAGCCGATCTGCTGGATGCCCAGGGTCTGGCCGCGCAGCGCCTGGATGCGCGACCGGGCACTAGCTATCTGCTGCGCCCCGATCAGCATGTCTGCGCGCGCTGGCGCCGTCCCGACGAGGCTGCCGTGCGTGCCGCGCTGCAGCGCGCCGGCGGTTGAAATGAAGGCTCCCCCTGAGGCGTCCTCTCTTGCTACGCGGGAGGGGGCATACGGGCAACCGACGACAGCCTCGTTGCGGGGCGGTGCGGTCGGCCCAGGCCCTTGCTTGCTGTCCCTGGTGGAGTGCAACACCCTCAGAAGATTCCCCCTTTTTTAGGAGACTGCCATGCTGCTGTCCACTCACCCGAATCTGCAGGCCTGCGACGATTTCTATGAAGCCCTGATCGCCACGCATCAGGGCCTGGAAACCGCGCAAAGCCACGCCCTCAATGCCCGCCTGGTGCTGCTGCTGGCCAATCACATCGGCCATCAAGAGACCTTGCTGCATGCGCTCGAACTGGCCCGCGCCAGCGCAGGATTCGCTCCTGCCGGTGCGGACCCGGCCGAGCGCGGTGCCGTGACACCGGTTGCCCCGGTACACGCTGCCGCTTGAGATGCAGCAAGCCGCCGGCCTGGCGGCAGCTGCGCCATCCCCTAAAGGCCCCGTCACCAAAATCTATTCAAGGGGCCATGAATCAAGGAGACAAGGATGATGCAACGTAAACAGTTTCTGGCCGCACTGGCCTGCTCGACGCTGGCATGGGCTGCAGGGCCGGCCGCCATGGCGCAGGAAAAGCCCCTGGAATGGGTCATAGGCTACGCCGCAGGCGGGGGCTCCGACGTGGTGGCCCGCGTGATTGCCGAAGCCATGGGCCGCAATCTGGAGCGCCCCATCGTCATCAACAACAAGCCCGGTGCGGGAACCAATATCGCGGCCGAGTACAGCGCGCGCTCGCATGACTACGGCAACCTGATGTTCACGGCCGACTTCGCCACGCTGGCTGCCAATCCGTTTCTGTTCCGCAAGCTCAACTACAACGCCGAAAAGGACTTCAAGCCCGTAGGCATGCTGGTGCGCTTTCCCATGTTGCTGGTGGTCAACAACGATGTGCCGGTCAGCAATCTGAGCGAGTTTGTCGCCTGGGCCAAGCAGCAGAAGACCGGCGTGAGCTGGGGCTCGGCCGGCCTGGGCAGCCCTCATCATCTGGTTGGCGAGCTGTTCCGCGAAGAAGCAGGTCTGGGCAATATGACCCATGTTCCTTATCGCGGTGCTGCGCCCGCAGTGCAGGATGTGATCGGCGGCCAGATACCTGCCATGTGGGCCGATAGCGCCACCATCATTCCCTTCCTCGGCGAGAAAAAGCTCAAGGCCATAGGCGTGGCCAGCCCGGCCCGCATCGATGTGCTGCCCAAGGTCGCCACCTTGCAGGAGCAGGGCCTCAAGGGCTTCGAAGGCTATGCCTGGCAGGGCATCGTCGTGCCCAAGGGCAGCTCGGCCGAGGTGGTCAAGAAGTTCAGCCAGTCGCTGCAGTTTGCGCTGGCCGACACGCGCACCAAGGCCCGTTTGGCAGCCATGGGGGTCGAGCCCATGCCCGGCAGCTCCGAGCAGATGGAGAAATTCGTCAGCAACGAACGCAGCAAATGGGGGCGTGTGATCACGGCCAACAACATCAAGCTCGATTGAGAGCCGGACTCAGTGGGCCGCAGCCTGGGTGACGGACAGGCCCGGGCGCTGCGGGATATGCGTTTTTGCAGATGCAGCGCCGTGCCAGCCGTGGCAGACTCCGGGCCATGTCCGAGCCCACTCTTCTCGTTGCCGACGATCACCCGCTGTTTCGCGCAGCGTTGATCCAGGTGCTGCACGACCGCTTTCCGCAATTTCGCATTGTGGAGGCGGCCAGCGCCCAGACCTTGGGCGCAGCGATGCAGGAGAATCCTGAAATCGAGCTGGTGCTGCTGGACCTGGCCATGCCCGGCGCGCGCGGCTTCTCGTCCCTGCTGCATCTGCGCGGCGAATATGCGCAGGTTCCGGTGATCATCATCTCGTCCAATGACGACCCTCGCATCATCCGTCGCGCCCAGCAGTTCGGGGCGGCAGGCTTTATCTCCAAGTCTGCGGCTGCAGACGATATGAGTGCCGCCATTGACGATGTGCTGAGCGGGGATATCAGCTTTCCCTCCATGGTGGCCGAGCGCTCGGAGGCCGATGCGGCCCTGGCTGCTCGTCTGGCCCAGCTCACGCCCCAGCAGTTTCGCGTGCTGCTGTGCATTGCCGACGGGCTGCTCAACAAGCAGATCGCGCACGAACTGGGCCTGGCCGAGAACACCGTCAAGGTCCATGTGACGGCGATTCTCAAGAAGCTCGAATGCTATTCACGCACCCAGGCGGCAGTGCTGGTCAAGAGCCTGGAAAACGATCACGAGGTTTGATTGCCCTGGTGCCTCAAGAGTCATCTGTCTTGATAGCTTGCTGCGCTTTGTTGGCTATGGATTGAGGCCTTTCTGACCTCGTTTCTGTGCAGCTTGCCGCTGCAAACTGTCGTCGCAGTTCGATGGCTACAAGTGCGCGAAAAACTCCGGCGTCGCATCCCAGCGATCGTGCATGCCATCGACATACGTGACGGGAATTCGCGAAAGCTCCTCCTCCGACAGCTCTTCCAGGCAACCGATATTGATGCCGTACATCTGGCCTATCGGCGTGTCGTGGCCCACGCCAAAGACGCGGATGCCGCAGCGCCTGCAGAAGAAATGCTGGTTCTTTTGCGAGCCAAACACATAGAGGGTGAGTTCCTTCTCACCCGTAATAAGGCGGAAATTTTCGGGGCTGGCGATGGCGGGCCAGAACCGGCTGCGCCTGCAGATGGAGCAGTTGCAGCGATAGCTGGGCTGGCTCAGGTCCAGGCCGACTTCAATCTGAACCCGGCTGCAATGGCAGCTGGCACGATAGGATTTCAGCATCTGGCGACCCCCTGTGTTGAGACGGGCTGTCATCGGGATGTCAGCCTTGATCGAAGCTTAGATAGTTCAGATGCTCCTGGCTACGCCAGACCGCACACCATGCGTTGATATCGCTGCCGTGGGAGAAAAAGATCTCCCAGCAATGATCGACCTCGTCCTGAAAAACCTGTCTCGCCGCATTGATGAAGCGATGACAATGGGCTTGGAGCGGGCCTTCGGCATCTTGCGCATCGATCAACCAGAGGAAATCCTCTTGCCAGTCGGCGTCGCACGATACTTCATGCAGGGATTTCAGACGCAGCCTGCTGACCACATCGGGCCAATGAGCGAGATCGATCCGGCAGCGCACAGCCAGGCGGTCGTCAATGCCGCAGTCTCCGGCATAAAAGCCCAGCGCATAGTGCAAGTCTTCCTCTGCAGGCGCAAAGCCGATCAGATTGGCAATGAGTGACACGGGCTTTTCCACGCACATGTCTTTGCTGCTGTGTCGATGAGCCAGGCTGTCGTAGTCGCGCATGTTTTCTGCAACCGTCTAGGGAAGAGCAGGCATGCAGAGGTGTGTCTCCTCATGCAGCATGGGTTCGTCCTCCCAGGGAGGACAGAACGGCAGGAGCGATCAGCCTGTGCATGGGTTTGACGGGCAGCATGTAGAGGCGGCCCAGTGCGTTCTTGACATGCACGACGGTGGTGACGGTGATGACGGTGTCCAGGGAGCTGATGTCGCTTTTGCGGTGAATGCTGAGCACGACCTTCAGATGCTTGTCGTCGTCGCCGATCAGGGCTTCATCAAAGGTGTTTCCGAACACCGTGAAGATGCCGACCCTATCGCCGGGGCCGTAGCTGGCTGCTGGTTTTCCGGGCTTCAGGGCCGACAAGCTGCCCAGGTTCTTGAGCCCCACCAGACCGCCGACCAGATTGCGCGCACGCATGCAGATTTCAATCCAGCGCGGCGTTTTCCGCGCGGCAAGAATGAAGTGCTCCAGTGCAGACAGACCTGTGGCGTCCGAGACGATGCTCCAGGAGTCGTGAAAGCTGGCCCCAGCCAATCGCTGTGCGATGCGGCTGCCGGGCGGAACGGCGGATTCAACGGGATGATGGTGCATGCTGTCTCTGTCAGGGTTGAACGGCCCGCGTGCCTGAAAGCCGCAGAGGCTGATGCAGCATATCGAAGAATCCGCCACTCGGCTTGTACAGTCATGGCGTGCAGATTGCTTTTGCTCCTGAATTCATAGCTATAGCGCAATGCACTGGAAGCGCCGCAGCTGGAAGTGACTTTGGCTTTCAGGCGCTCCCGCCTTCTCGTCCGCGCAAAAAGGTCTGGCTCATCAGCGCCCGCAGCGCCGGCGGCCTGACCGGCTTGGCCAGAAAGCCCCAACCGCGTTCGGCAGCCTGGCGGCGCAGGGTGCTATCGCCTTCAGCGGTCAGCAGGATGACCGGAGGCTGCTGCCCCCAGCGCTCGCAGAGCTGGGCATAGATATCGGGGCCGTAGAGCTGGCCCAGATGCACATCGAGCAGCACCAGTTGCGGGGCATTGCCGGGCGCTGCATAGGCCAGGGCTTCGGGGGCGTTGGCGGCCAGCGGCACATCGCAGCCCCAGCGCTCGAGCAGGGCGCAGGTGGCGTCGCGGGTGGCGGGATCGTCCTCCACATACCAGACTGTGCCGCCCTGCAGCGGACTGTCCACGCGGGCGCTGGGAGAAGGCTGCTGCGATACCGGCGTCAATGCAGCGGCCTGGCCCAGTGGAACCTTGACCCAGAAGACGCTGCCCTTGCCCAGGGTGGAGCGCAGGCCGATCTCATGGTCCAGCAATCTGCCCAGGCGTTCCACGATGGCCAGGCCCAGGCCGGTGCCGCGGTCGTCGGCATGGCCTTCGTCGAGGCGGCGGAACTCTTCGAAGATTTCCTTTTGCAGGCTTTGGGGGATGCCAGGACCCTGGTCATGCACCTCGATGCGCACCTGGTCGCCCTGGCGGCGACAGCCCACGACGATACGGCCCTTGCGCGTATAGCGGATGGCGTTGGAGACAAAGTTCTGCAGTATGCGACGCAGCAGGGCTTCGTCGCTGCGCACGATCAGCCGGCTGGGCATGCAGTGCAGGCTCAGGCCTTCGTTCTCGGCCTGCAGCGCAAAATTGTTGTGGACCACTTCCAGCAAGGAGCTGAGCGCGAAGTCACGCACGCGGACTTCGAGCTGGCCCGATTCCATGCGCGAGATGTCGAGCAGGCTGGTGAGGATGGCGTCCTGAGAGGCCAGTGCCTTGTCCACCCGCTGGGCCAGTTGGCGGCCGGCCTCATCGTGCAGATAGGTGGGCAGCAGGCTGGTGAAAATGCGCGCTGCATTCAGCGGCTGCAGCAGGTCATGCACGGCCGAGGCGACAAAGCGGGTCTTGTAGCGGTTGGCGCGCTCGGCCTCCTGCTTGGCCTGGGCCAGGTCCCGGGTGCGGTCGGCAATGCGCTTTTCCAGCGTATCGGCGAGATTGCGCAGCTCGCGCGCCGTGTTCTTGTAGCTGGTGATGTCGGCATAGCTGGTGACAAAGCCGCCATCGGGCAGGGGGTTGCCGCGAATCTCCAGCACCGTGCCGTCGCCCTTGGCGCTTTCGTGCAAATGGGGGCTGCCGCTGCGCAGATGCTGGAGCCGACGCTGGATCGCAGGCTCCACATCGCCCTTGCCCAGCAGGCCGCGCCTGGCGTTGTGACGTATCAGAGCCTCGATGGGCTGGCCCACATGCATGAGCTCGGGCGGGTAGCGGAACAGCTCCACATAGCGCGAGTTCCAGGCCACCAGCCGTAGCTGCGGGTCCACCACCACCACGCCTTGCGGCAGATGCTGCAGGCTGCGCGAGAGTCCGGTGTCGGCCTGCTTGGCGGCCTGGACAATGCCGTCCTGGGCCGTGCGCAGCTCCTGCGCATGCTGGTGCAGCACGGTCTCCAGCTCCTTGCGACTGCGCTGGCGCAGGGCCGCCAGGCGCTGGCGCTGGCGTATGTAGAGCACCAGCAGCGAGGCGGCCAGCCATAGGCCGCCGGCGGCCACTGCTGCCCAGTGACTGGCCGTCTGGCTGTGGACGATGTCGTGCAGCAGATGCAGCTGCCATTGGCTTTCGGGGAGTTCCATGCGCAGCCAGAGCATGGGGTCGATCAGCGGAGGCTGGCTGAAATGGGCCAGCATGCCGATGCCCGCAGGCTGCCGGCTGGTGCGGTAGCCGAGCGGAATCAGGGCCTGGCCCGCGTATTGATGGGTGTCTCGCACCTCCTGCTGGTCGTTGCTGGACAGCGGCTCCAGCAGGCGGTAGCGCCATTCGTCGCGGTTGGAGAGAAAGACCACGCCATGCTCGTCCGAGGCGAAGACGATGTCGGGCGACTGGCTCCACTCGCCTTCGAGCTCCTGAAACAGGATCTTGATGGCGATGAGCCCAAGCACCGAGCCGTCATCATCATGAATGGCCTGGGAGAGAAAGTAGCCGGGCAGTCCCGTGGTCATGCCTATGCCGTAGAAGCGGCCACTGCCCTGGCTCAGCGCCTGGGTCACATAGGGGCGAAAGCTGTAGTCCTCGCCCACATTGCTGTGCGAGTCGCGCCAGTTGCTGGCGGCCAGGGCCTTGCCGCTTTTGTCGATGAGGGTCAGCGTGGAAGCTCGGCTGGCGCCGTTGGCCTGCTCCAGCTTGTGGTTGAGCCTGTCCACCTCGGTGGCGCTGAGCGGGTGGCTGAGCGCGCTCTTGAGTTCGGCATCGAGCGCCAGCACCTCGGGCAGGGTGCGGTAGCGGTCCACACGCTGCACCATGGCCTGGGCATAGAGCGTGAGCTGGCGCTGCACGCTTTCGCTTTCATCGTGCAAAGAGGTTTGCAGCGCGACGCGACTGGCGGCCCACATGCTCAGCAGCATGCCGCTGAGCACGATGACAAGGGTCAGAAACAGTCGGTTTCGGGCAAGGTTTCGCGCAAGACGCATGACGAGAGTGGGTGATCAAGGAGTCCAGTGTGGCTCTGGAGCAGGTTCAGTGCGGATTTCGAGGCCTAGGGATTTCCCTAAGTTGGTGCATGCTCTCCAAGGGAGCGCGTACGGACCTAATACCAATGGGTTATCGGCACAAAAAGGGCGCGGGAGTACAAACGGCAGCAATTCGGCGCACCACGGTGGTGCGCCCGCAATTTTGGAGATGCAGCGTGCACACTCTGCCCACAGAATCTGCTCCGCGCGAGCACTTGCCGTTCTACCGTCAGCTCTACTTCCAGGTGGTGTTCGCCATCATCGTGGGCGTGCTGCTGGGGCATTTCGAGCCCGCCTATGGCGAGGCCATGAAGCCCTTTGGCGATGCCTTCATCAAGCTCATCAAGATGATCATCGCACCGGTGATCTTCCTGACCATCGTCACCGGCATTGCCAGCATGACGCACCTGAGCGCCGTGGGCCGTGTGTTCGGCAAGGCCATGGCGTATTTCCTGACCTTCTCCACGCTGGCGCTGGTCGTGGGCCTGATCGTGGCCAATGTCATGCAACCCGGTGCCGGCATGCATATCAACCCTGCCGATCTGGACCAGACGGCCGTCAAGGGCTATGTGGCCAAGTCGCACGAGATGACGCTGACCGGCTTCGTGATGGACATCATCCCCAAGACGCTGATCAGTCCGTTCGTGGGCGACAACATCTTGCAGGTGCTGCTGGTGGCCGTGCTGTTCGGTGTGTCCCTGGCCATGGTCGGCGAGGCCGGCAAGCCCGTGCTGAACTTCTTTGAAGCCCTGACCAAGCCCGTGTTCAAGCTGGTCAACATCGTGATGAAGTTCGCTCCCATCGGTGCCTTTGGCGCCATGGCCTTCACCATCGGCAAGTTCGGCCTGGGCTCGCTGGTCAACCTGGCCGAGCTGGTGCTGACCTTCTACATCACCTCGGCCCTGTTCGTGCTGGTGATTTTGGGTGCCGTGGCGCGCTTTTGCGGCTTCTCCGTGCTCAAGCTGATCAAGTACCTCAAGGACGAGCTGCTGCTGGTGCTGGGCACATCGTCTTCCGAGTCGGCCCTGCCTTCGCTGATGCACAAGATGGAAAAAGCCGGCTGCAGCAAGTCCGTCGTCGGTCTGGTCGTGCCTACCGGCTACTCCTTCAACCTGGACGGCACCAATATCTATATGACGCTGGCTGCGCTGTTCATTGCCCAGGCCACCGATACCCATCTGACCCTGGGCCACCAGATCGCGCTGCTGCTGGTTGCCATGCTGTCGTCCAAGGGCGCGGCGGGCGTGACGGGGGCTGGCTTCATCACCCTGGCCGCGACCCTGGCTGTGGTGCCCGAGGTGCCCGTGGCCGGCATGGCACTGATTCTGGGTGTGGACCGCTTCATGTCCGAATGCCGTTCGCTGACCAACTTCATCGGTAACGCCGTCGCCACCGTGGTGGTCTCCAAGTGGGAAAACGCGCTGGACTACGAAAAGCTGGATGCTGCTCTGGCAGGCAAGGAAGAGAACGAGGCGGTGTCCGCTCACGCTTGAGCGCGCACAGGCCTCAATCCAAAAAGCCCCGATCTGATGGTCGGGGCTTTTTTCATGGATTTCAGGCTTTAAGCCCAGCCGGGGAAGGCGCTGATAGCTATTGATTTGATTGCATTCAGGCGGAGTGTGAGGTGGCCGTCAGCAAGTCATGGGCCGCCAGCACGCGCAGGGTGTCGCGTCCCAGGCTCTTGCTGCGGGGCAGAAAGCGCACCCAGCTCAGTTTGTTGACGGTGCGCTCCAGCACCTGCCGGGCCTCGGCGGGAAGCTGCTGCACAAATTGCTGCCAGGTCTCCCGGGCCTGCTCCAGCGCACCAGCCTGCTGCAGAAACAGCGCTGTGGACTGGGCGTAGTTGAGCGCATCGCGCGCCATGCAGACGGCTTGCGGTAAATGGGCTGCAGGATCGTCTTCAAAGTCGATGAAGCCTATGACCCCGTCGGCGCAGACCACCATATTGCGCGCCACGGCCTGACTCAGCACCTCGCCGCGGGCATGAGCCTGCTGTATGGCCTCCAGGCCTTTTTGCCAGAGCTCCAGCGTGGGCTGCGCGCCCCGGGCAATCGCATCTTCGATGGCATTGCTCAGCGATGGAGCTTCTTCGCCCGGGCGGCCCAGATGACGCATCACAAAGGCCTGGTCGTCCGTGGCCAGCACCTGCGGAACGCGCAGCCCCTTGGCCTTGAAACTGCGCAGGCGGCGCACCTCGGTTTGCAGGGACTCGGTCCCTCCGGGGTTGGGCACGGGCTGCAGCACGGCGGCCCTGAACAGCTTGGCCAGCGTGTTCAGCAGCCAGTAGTTGAGGGCCGGGTTGCCTTGGTTGGCGCGCTTGACCCAAAGGGTTTCCTGCGCGAGTTCATAGCGCATGATGCTGTGAGGCTGGTCCAGATGCTCGCGCAGAAATGCCTGGTAATCGATGGCGTTTTGCGCGGAGGGCATCTGCTCTTGGGCGGAAATATCCTGAGATGGCACGGCGTGGGGTCTGTCGGGCGCGAGGCTCTGGCTTCTCAGGTCCAGATACCGTTGCGCTGGGGAAAAGCTTGCGATTGTGCCGTGTTGTCGGCGCCGCCCGCAGCTGATGGGCGCAACACAGGCTCGTGCAGGGGCTGAAAGCTCTGTGCCGTGGCCAGCGGCCAGTAGTTCTGGAAGACCTTGTGCTGGCGCTCCAGGTTCTTGAGCAGGCAGCCTGGCTCCACGCGCAGTATCAGGTTGGACAGCAGGCTGACCTGGGTGTCGTCCAGCCGGCGCACGATATGGTGGGCCGTGATCTCGTTGGGATGCCTGAGGCCGGCGGCCTGAACCAGCTCCTGCAGCGCATGCAGGGTGTTGCGGTGGAAGTTGGCGACGCGCGTGGCCTTGTCGGGCACGACCAGCGCCTGCTGGCGCACAGTGTCTTGCGTCGTGACGCCCGTGGGGCAGGTGCCGGTGTGGCAGCTCTGGGCCTGAATGCAGCCCAGCGCCATCATGAAGCCACGCCCCGAATTGCACCAGTCGGCACCCAGGGCCATCATGCGGGCAATGTCAAAGGCCGTGATGACCTTGCCTGCCGCACCGATCTTGATGCGCTGGCGCAGGTTCACGCCCAGCAGGGTGTTGTGCACCAGCAGCAGGCCTTCCTGCAGCGGCACGCCCACATGGTCGACAAACTCCACAGGCGCTGCGCCCGTGCCGCCTTCGGCACCGTCGACGACAATGAAGTCGGGCGTGATATTGGTTTCCAGCATGGCCTTGACCATGGCAAACCATTCCCAGGGGTGACCGACGCAGAACTTGAAGCCCGTGGGCTTGCCGCCGGAAAGACGGCGCAGCCTGGCGATGAACTGCATCAGCTCCACAGGGGTGGAGAAAGCGCTGTGGCTGGAGGGCGAAATACAGTCCACGCCAACCGGTATGCCACGTGCTGCTGCGATTTCGGGAGTGACCTTGGCTCCGGGAAGCATGCCGCCATGGCCGGGTTTGGCGCCCTGGCTGAGCTTGATCTCTATCATCTTGACCTGCGGATCGGTGGCGTTGGCGATGAATCTTTCTTCGCTGAACGTGCCGTCCGCATTGCGGCAGCCGAAATAGCCCGAAGCCACTTCCCAGATCAGATCGCCGCCATGCATGCGGTGGTACTGGCTGATCGAGCCTTCGCCCGTATCGTGGATGAAGCCGCCCATCTTCGCGCCCTGGTTCAGCGCCTGGATGGCGTTGCCCGACAGCGCGCCAAAGCTCATGGCCGAGATATTGAAGACGCTGGCGTGATAGGGGCGGGTGCAGGGATCCACCCCTTCGGCCGGTTGCTCCTGCGTGCCGCCAATCCAGAGGCGGAAGTCATGCGAACTGAGCTTGGTGGGTTGCAGGGAGTGGTTGACCCACTCATAGCCCTGCTGACTCACGTCGAGCTGGGTGCCGAACGGTCGGTTGTCGACCTGGCCCTTGGCACGTTGATAGACCAGCGAGCGCTGGGCACGCGAGAACGGCTGGGCCTCGGTATCGCCTTCGATGAAGTACTGGCGAATCTCGGGGCGTATGAATTCGAAGATGAAGCGCATATGCCCCATGACGGGATAGTTGCGCAGTATGGCGTGCTGCTTTTGCAGCAGATCCCAGATGCCGAGAAGCACCAGCAGCAAAGACGCAATCAACCACCCAAGCCCCTTGCCTGCCGTGGTCAGCGTGTAGAGCGAAATGCCCAGCACGAGCGCGGAAATGAAGAGGGCGCCATAGCGCAGGGGCAGACTATTGAAGAAGCGATGCACTGCAGATACTCCCATGGCAGGGTGTGTTGATGGCGGCCCGCTAAAATTCAGCCTGTACGGGGGCATCCATCCTGGATGCTTTGTCCCCTTGATCCATCGCCCGGCCCTGCACTTCGATAGTGATGAAATGGTTCGGGCCATCATAAAAGCCTTTCCCTATGCAAGAACAAGCACCTAACTCCGCCGCAGAAGACGCGGCTCTCGCCGATATGCCCGAGGGCGCGCTGAGCAATGATCAGCTCGAAGAGCTGGACGCGCTGCTCGACGAGCTGCGCACCCGCGGCGACGAAATTCCCCAGTGGGAATTCTGTGACGGTTTCCTGACCGCTCTGGTCTGCACACGCCGTCCCATTGCCGCTGCCGAATACATGCCCATGCTGCTGGGCGATGGCGAAGCCCTGCAAGTGGCCGAAGGCCAGCCGCTGCCCAAGCTGGAAGTCTTCAAGGACGAGGCCCAGCAGGCACGTTTCATGGAACTGTTCGAGCTGCGCCTGGCCGAAGTGCGCGAGCAACTGGATGCCGACATCAAGTCCCTGGCCGACGACGCAGCCTTCCAGCCCGAAGCGCTGGATACGCGTGGCGCCATCGCCATCCTGCCCGAAGCCGAGCAGGCCGAGCTGGCCGGCGAAGAAGTTCCCTCGTTCTCGCAAGTGTGGGCGCTGGGCTTCATGTTCGTGGTGGAGAACTGGGCCGACGAATGGGCTGCGCCACGCGACAAGGAAGCAGCCCAGTTGCTGGACGCGGCCATGGAGTTCATCGTCAACCTGACCGAGGACGACACGGACGAGCCGGCTCTGAATCTGTACGACGAAGCCGGCCCTGCCTCGACCAGCCAGGAACGTGTGGATGCCTTTGGCGAAGCCATCTGGGCCGTGTATGACCTGTACCGTCTGTGGAAGAGCATGGGCCCACGCCAGGAAACCATCGTCAAGGGCGAGCAGCCCGGCCGTAACGACCCTTGCCCCTGCGGTAGCGGCAAGAAGTTCAAGAAGTGCCACGGAGCCTGACCAGAGCCATCGCCTGAGGCGCTTTGCGCTTTCCCCCAAGGGGCGGCAGCACCGCTGCAGGGCGGTCTTTGCTTGCTGCCACCGAGTTAGGGACAGTGGCGTTGCAAAGGCCTTCTATAAAAGCGTCTCGGTTGCTGGGGTACTCAAAAAGCCGCGCGATATTTGCGCAGGCACTTGCGTGCAGTGTGAGTTAGTGGGATAGATGACGCATTTAGGTGAACGCATACGCGCCCGGCGACAGGCGCTGGGTTTGAGCCAGGGACGCCTGGCGCAGATGGCGGATGTCACTGCATCGGCCATCTCGCAGATCGAGTCGGGAGCCATTCGCACTCTCAAGAATGACACGCTGGCAAGACTGGCCATCGCGCTGCAGACCACGGCGCTGGAATTGATGGCAGGTCTGCATTCCGAGACCGCATCGCTGCCCAGCGATGAGCAGCGCTTGCTCGACTGCTATAGAAAACTGCAGCCACCGCTGCAGGACATTGCTCTCAAACTGATTAAAGCCCTGCAGTGATTTCCGAATCACTTTATTGAGCGATCTTTTTTGTTTCAGAAAGGCCTGCTATCTGCAGGCCTTTTTGTTTTTCATCTGAAATCAAGGGTTAACCCGATTATTGAATGTAGGACGAAATCTATTAATCTGTAGGAAATAAATGAAGATTGCGTAGATTGAACCGGAAGACATATGTGAGGGACGAGTCAAAAAAACTGCAGATGCTTCTCTGTGTCTTGTGAAGTCTTTGTTTTTATTGGGTTTTTTCTGTGGGAGTGCTTGCTTACACATTGATTGAAATTGCCGAGAACTATGTTGCATAGTTGTTGATAGCTATTTCAAATATTTCAAGATGTTTCCGGCTTCGTAAGATTGGTTCCGCGGTGGTCGAAAACAGCCACAGCGATCTATAAACCTGATTGTTGAAGGAGCTAGTCATGAAAGACCAAATCATCAAATTCTGGCGTGATGAAGAAGGTGCAACGGCGATTGAGTATGGCCTGATCGCCGGGTTGATTGCTGTGGGACTTTTAACTGCTGTAACTGATATTGGGAAATACCTGCAGGTGGTTTTTGAAAAAATAGCAACCTCATTGGAAAAAGTCGGTACAAAAGCTCCTGCGTCATAAGCTCAAATAGAAATGGGGTTGAGAGATTATTTGAGATTGCTCTTTTTGCTGTGGCTGTGTGTAGCTGCGGTTTCTGACGCTAGATGGCGAAAGGTAAATAATTGGCTGACCGTTTCAGGTTTTGGATTGGGTATTTTTATACTCTCTCTGATTCCTGAAGCTCAACCTTTTAAAGTTAATCTAACTGATGGGGTTTTTGGTTTTTTCGCTGTATTTTTTATATTTCTTATCTTTTATTTCTTTGGGTTGATGGGGGCTGGGGATGTGAAGTTCGCTGCCGCACTTGGCACATGGGTTGGTTGGGAGCTATTGCTTCCAATATGGGCTTTGAGCTGCGGCTTTGCAGTGATCCATGGTCTAGTAGTTAGAAGTAATTTGAAATACTTATATATCCCTTCCATGATTTTTAGTGAAGGTTATCAAAAAAAGAAAAAAAGATTCATTCCTTATGTTGCCTATCTTTCGTTAGCAACTGTGATTGTTCTGATACTGAATACATAGGAAATGAGAAAAGAGGGGATTATGCAACTCAAAAAGCAGCAAGGTGCAGCCGCAATTGAATTTGCCATTCTCTTTCCCATTTTCTTTCTGATTTTCTACGCCATCATCACCTATGGCCTGATCTTTGCGGCACAGCAGACTCTGACTTTGGCTGCCGCCGAAGGGGCAAGAGCCGCAGTGCGCTATCCAGCACCGTCCTCTGGCAGTTCGGCGACTAAGGAGAAGCAGTTGCTGGATCGTCTTGCTGCGGCCTGCGCTAGTGCGGCTATAGCGACTGATTGGCTTTCACAAATCGGTGCAGGCCTTGGCTCTGCGACCTGTGGCTCAGGTCTCAGCAATGCAGCGGGCTTGTATGCCACCTCTGGTCTGTGTGGTACCGGATCTGCGTCCTTCACAGCTAGCAGCAATACCAGTCAGGTGAACTGCGTGACCATGCAGGTGAATTACAACTACGCCTCTGCTCCGCTGATTCCGAAGCTGTTTGGACCTTTTCTGGGTCTACCCACTCCAAATCTTTTGCAGGGGCAAGCGGTCGCACAAATTAGCTTGATTGACTGAAAACGATAAAGCCTTGCTCTTTGAGGCAAAGTAAGAAGAGGGGAATCTATGGTGAATGTCGCAAAGATCGCGGTCGGGGTTTTGCTGGCAGCGGCATTGGCTCTGGGCGTTTATGGATGGATGCTCGCCAGGGCTCCGCAGGCTCCGGCCCCTCAGGATCAAGCATCCGTCAGCGACAGCAAACCCAATGCCGGCATGAGCGTGGTGGTGGCTGCACAGGCTATTCCAGCGGGTCAGACACTCAAGGCCGAGGATCTGCAGCTCACGCAGTTGCCCGTCAAGCCCGATGGTGCTTTTGGCGAGATTCAGGCTGCTATTGGCTCCGTTCCCGCGGTGGACATTCCCAAGGGTGCGCCTGTACTCCAAGGGCAGATGGTGACGGGCCTTGCCCTCAAGGTTGCAGAAGGTGAGCGTGCCGTCGCCGTCAAGGTAGATGAAAGCATTGGCGCCGGCAATCGCATACGCCCAGGGGACTTTGTCGATGTCTTCTTTGTACTGCGCCGCGATGGCAATGAAATCGACCAGAGCCAGGCGCGCTTGCTGCTCTCGCGCAAGCGTGTGCTGGCCTATGGCGCGGCGTCAGTGGATGCACTGACTACGGCTGAGAAAGCAGAAGGCAAGCAGGCCAATGGCCCCGACAACGCCCGCACTGCAGTGCTTGCAGTACCTGTGGCAGAGGTGAGTCAACTGGCCTTGGGAGGCTCTAACGGTAGCTTGGTACTCGCACTGCGCAATCCGACGGATATGACAGAGCCGGATATGGAAAAGTTTGCGCCGCTGCCCGGTGTGCTGACTGTGGCCATGACCAAAGGAGCTGTTGCAACGCCGCTGGAAGGTGCTGATGCAGCGCAGGCGGGTGTGGCCATGAGCAGCCTGGCAGGGTCTGCAGGCACTTCGGCAGCGCGCATGAATGCGGCCAAGCCCATGACAGCCGGGGTTGCCAAGCCAGCAGTGCCGCGCACACGTACCGCTTCCGCAGACTCTTCCCTGCCCGTTGAATTCGTGCGTGGCGCCAACTCCCAAACCGTGCGGTATTGATCTATGAACAACAAGACTGTTTCAATCGCATCCCGCACCTTTTCGCTGAAGCCGCTGTATCTGCTCTGCGGCCTGTCCTTGAGTGTTGTCACTGTCCCGGCCCTTGCGCAGCAAGTGCCCAATGCGGGCGAAAGCAGAGCACAGCAAGCCACAGCAGCCAGGGAAATCAAGCTGGTCATGGGCGCTCAGCATGAGTTGAACCTGCCCGGCGGAGTGGAGCGCATTGCAATCGGTGACGACACGATTGCGGCGGTGCATATCAAGCGTGCAGGCAAGGGGGCTGCCGCCAAGATTCTGCTGAGCCCGCTCAAGCCCGGCAGTACATCGTTCATGGTCTGGCCGCGCGGTGAAGCGCAGGCGCAGACCTATATGCTCAATGTGCAGCAGCGGGTGGAATTGCGCACGGCCAAGGCCTCCAGCCTGATAGAGCAGCAATTTGCCGGCGAACTGGCGAATGCGCAGTCCGCCGACAAGGTCAAGACCGTCGATCTCTCCAGCGTCCAGCTCAAAAGCAATGTGGTGCAGGTCGATGTCAAGGTGGTCGAGTTCAACAAGACCCAGATGAAGAAGGTGGGTCTCAACCTGTTCAGCACGGCGCCCAACAGCTCGGGTTTCAGCTTTGGCATTTTTGGACGCGGATCCTATGGAACTGGCGGCGGAAGCTCCACCACAGGCACGGTAGCAAACCCTTTGACCCAGGCCTTCAACTTGCTGATGCAGTTCGATAAGGCCGGAATTGGCGTCAATATCGGCATGCTTGAAGGCAACAATTTGGCGCGAGTACTGGCCGCTCCAACGCTGGTGGCTCTGTCGGGTCAGAGTGCCAATTTCTTGTCGGGCGGGGAAGTGCCGGTTCCCGTGCCAGCGGGCACGGGCATGGTGGCCATTCAGTACAAGCCTTACGGCATTGGCTTGACGGTCTCTCCCACGGTGCTGTCCAACGATCGCATCGTGCTCAAGGTGGCGCCTGAGGCCAGCGAGCTGGACTATGCCAACACCATTGTTCTGAATAGCGCGACTGTTCCGTCCATTACCACCCGTCGTGCCGACACGACGGTGGAACTGGGGGATGGCGAGAGTTTTGTGATTGGCGGACTGGTCAGCCGCAACACTGCATCAGGTACCGACAAAGTGCCTTTGCTGGGCGATATCCCTATTCTGGGTGTGCTGTTCAAGCGTCAGGAGTTTCAGCAAAAGGAGAGCGAGCTGGCGATTGTGGTGACTCCGCGCCTCGTCAAGCCGCTGGCTCGCGATGTGAATGTGGAGCCGCTGCTGCCCGGGCGCACCGAGCAGCGTGATCCTGCGGTATGGGGGCCATGGATGGCGGGTGGTCTGTCGTCCAGTGTGGCGCCAGGCTTCTCGCGCTGAGTGTCCGGGTAGAGGCATGAATATGCGCATGGACTCATCCCAGCTCAATACCGCGCAGCCTGGGGCGGTGAGCGGCAATGCACGAGTGGTGCTGGTAACCCAGTCGACATCGCACGCTTTCTGGCTGGCGAGTGTTCTGGGTAGCGATGCTGAAGTGATACCGGTGGCAGGCGATCTGGCTGCGCTTCACACTGCAATTTCGGCGCCTGGGCTTGGCGTGGTGGTGGTGGATTTCTCGGCTCCCATGACGGAGGCTGCCATCGTCCTGGTCGGCGATCTGCGCGCCAGCTTCCCCGGGGTGGTGATCATGGGGTCCGGCTCTGCTGCGGAGCCCGCTTCCATGCGTGCGGCCCTGCGCTGTGGCGTGGCTGAATTCATTGACTGGGATGCGTCCGAAGGCGAGGCCAATACGGCCATCAGGCATCAGATGCATGCACGCAGTCAGCTGCCTGCGGCTGTGGCGCTGGAGCCGGAAACCAAAGGTTTCTCCCTGCCTTTGCTGGGAGCGCGTGTAGGGATGGGGGTGACTACGCTGGCAACGCATCTGGCCGTGATGTTCCAGGAGATGCATGCCTATGACGTGAGAGGCGCCAAGAACAAGAAACAGCTTGCCAGGCCTTTTGGCGCAAGTCAGTTGCCGCTGGATGAATCTGCACATGCGGTATTGCTGGATCTGGGCTTGCCTGCACGCGATGGCTTGCTGTATCTGGGCATCGCTGGTGACTTCAGTTTTGTGGACGCGGTTCAGAATACGCGCCGCCTGGACGCGACATTGATCGAATCGGCCTTTGCCAAGCACTCTACGGGCACTGTGACTCTGGCCTGGCCTTCCGATCTGGGCATGCTGCGCGAAGTCAGCCCTGCGGCTGCAGCGGGCGTAGTCAACACGCTCAAGAGCTTGCTTGGGGTGCAGGTGATTGATCTGGGCGGCATGGTGCAGGCTGATTTTCTGGCGCCTTTGCTGCGCGAGAGCGGACAGGGCTGGGTGGTTTGTGACCAGTCGCTGGGAGGCATTGTGTCTACGGCACAGATGCTCAAGGAGCTTGATGCCAAGGGCGTGAATCGCAGCACGCTCAAGCTGGTGCTCAACCGCTTCAATGCGCAAGCCGGCCTGCCCGCCAAAGAGGTCGCGCAGCGCCTTGGTCTGGAGTTGTTGCATGTGGTTCCGGACCGGTCCACGGTTTTGCTGAATGCCGCCAGCTGTGGACAGTTGTTGTCGCAGTCGCTGCGCGGTGATCCCTATGTGACTTGCGTCAGAAGCATGGCCAGAGCATTGCTCAGCGGAGCGGTTGCGGCCGACAAGGTCGCGGCGCCAACGTCGGGCGTTCTGGGGCAATGGGCCAAGCGATTGAGGAGAGGCGAATGAGCATGGACATTGTTTTCGCCGAAAAAAGCAGTCATTTTTCGGACTCGAAGCAACTGCTGCTGATCAAGAACGTCGCACACGAGCATTTGCTGACGCGTGTGGAGGAGCTGGGCGCGGTGTTTGCCAAATGGTCAACCAGTCGTGTGCGCCAGTTTGTACACCAGGAACTGGAGCAGTTTGTGCGTCAGCAGCGGTTTCCCGTCAATGACGAGGAGGTGCAATGGATTGCGCAGGCTCTGAACAAGGAGCTGTCGGGGCTGGGGCCGCTTGACGACTTGATGGCCGACCCGGAGGTCGAGGACATTCTGATCAACGGTTATCAGCGCGTATTCGTTTCGCGCAAGGGAATTTTGCAGCAGGAGGCCTTGCATTTCACCGACAACGCTCATGTGCTGCGCATCGTGCGCCGCATCATCTCACCGCTGGGGCGCCGCCTCGATGAATCCACGCCCATGGTCGATGCGCGCTTGCCGGATGGAGGGCGTATCAATGTGGTGATAGAGCCGTTGTCGCTGGACGGGCCGGCGGTGTCGATACGCAAGTTTCGCAATGATCCGCTGCGGGTTCAGGATCTGGTCGATTTCGGCACCATGGACGAAGGCATGGCCCGCTTACTCGAGCTGGCGGTGCGTGAGCGCTGCAATATTCTTATCAGCGGCGGCACCAGTTGCGGCAAGACCTCCATGCTCAATGCGATTGCGGGCTTTATCCCCGGCAATGAGCGGGTGGTGACGATTGAAGATACGGCCGAGCTGACGCTGCCTCACCCTCATGTGG
The DNA here is from genome assembly GCF_053615495.1 of Comamonas sp. HJ-2. NCBI lineage: Bacteria > Pseudomonadati > Pseudomonadota > Betaproteobacteria > Burkholderiales > Comamonadaceae > Comamonas > Comamonas sp. HJ-2. The sequence goes on from NZ_JBSIFD010000022.1 coordinate 72,688, forward strand.
TGCGCATGGAAAGCCGTCCCGGTGGTTTTGAAGGCGCGGGAGTGGTTTCCATTCGGGATCTGCTGCGCAACAGCTTGCGCATGCGCCCGGATCGCATTGTGGTGGGTGAGGTGCGCGGCGCGGAAGTGCTGGAGATGCTCCAGGCCATGAACACCGGTCATGATGGCTCCATGGCCACTATCCACGCCAGCTCTCCGCGCGAGTGTCTGCATCGCATGGAGATGCTTGCCGGCTTTGCGGGCTTTCAGGGCAGCGAGGTCAGCCTGCGCCGCCAGATTGCCAATGCGCTCGATTTCATCGTGCAGATCAGCCGCCTGCCCAATGGCAAGCGGCGCATCACGTCGATCACCGAAGTCACAGGCATCATCGATAGCGTGATTGCCACGCAGGAGCTCTATCGCCACGAGCTGCTGCCCCAGAATGATGGAGAGGATCTGGAGCGATGGAGCACGCTGGGCATGGTGCCGCATACGCCCAAGCTGGCGCGCTATCGCGCGGTGCTGCAGCACGCCGGAGGCAATGGCGCAAACCATGCGGGACTGCGCCATGGCTAGCAATGCGTTTTTGCTCCTGAGTCTGGCGCTGCTGATTGCGGCTGCCGCGATTGCGCTGTGGATGCTTGTCAGCCGGCAGCAGAGGACGCACCGTATGACCAGGCATCTGGAGCAGAGCCTGGAAAAAAGCGCAGCCGCTGCGGCCGGGTTTGCTACAAAGGATGCAGCGGCATCGGCTTTTGATGGCTCGGCGGCGGATGCCTTACTGGGCAACGAGAAAAGAACAGGCTGGCCGGTTCCCGCCATTTTGTTGGGGACGGTCGGTGCAGGAATTTTCTATGGCGGTCTGGCCTTGATTGTCGCGGCGTTTCTGATCGTTGGCTTTGCGGCTGGCTGGCTGGTAGTGCGGCGCTGGTGGTGCTGGGAATTGGCTTCTTCTTTTTGCTTTACACGCGGGCACAGAAGTTCCGCACCAGGCTCACGCAGCAGCTGCCCGGTTTTCTCGACAACACGGTGCGCCTGGTGACCATTGGCAACTCCGTTCAGGCAGCGTTCCAGATGGCTGCAGCCAGCACCAAAGACCCGTTGCAGTCGGTCATGGAAAAAGCCGCCAGTCTGGCCCGCGCGGGCATGGATCTGGAAAATGCGGTGGCCCATGTAGCGAGGCAGACCAGGCTGGACGAGTTGCATTTGCTGGCAGCTATTCTGCGCATCAGCGTGCGTTATGGGGGGCGGGTCGATCTGCTGCTGGAACGTGTGGCCAATTTCATGCGCGACCGCGAACAGGCCGAGCAGGATCTCTCTGCCATGACGGCCGAAACGCGTCTGTCCGCCTGGGTGTTGAGCCTGCTGCCGGTGGCCGTGTGCTGTCTGATCATTTCCTTCAATGCGAGCTATTTTTTGAAGATGTGGAATGACGCCAGTGGCCGCAACATCATCTGGGCGGCAGCTGCTTTGCAGGTCTTTGGTGTGCTGCTGCTCTACCGTATGGCCAAGCTCGATGAGGGGGCAGATTGATGGAGACATCCCGTCTTTTGCTGATGCTGAGCGTGGCATTTCTGGCCTTGGCGGCGCTGATCGGGGCGGCTTTGATTGCCTATGCACATCAGCGACGCGAACGCAGCAGTCAGGTGGTGCGGGATGCACTGAGCCGCAGCGGCGCGGCTGCGGCGAATGAGGCTGCTACGCCTGCCAGGCCTGTAGATCTGCTGCGCTCGCTCAATGGCGATGGCGACCTGCCTGCGCACTGGCTCAATACCTCGTTTGGGAAGGCGCTGGTTGCACAGGAAGACCGCATTTTGCTGAGCAAATGCGGCTGGGGGTCGACTCGCGCGCAGCTGCAATACCTGATAGCGCGCTGCGTGGTCTCTGTATTGCTTGTACTGCTTGCTGCCTTTGTTTTCTCGGGCAGCAAGCAATTTCTGCTCTACCTGTTTGCAGCGTTCACCATAGGCTTTCTGCTTCCCAAATGGGTGCTGCGCAGCGTGGCTCGCCGCCGCAGGGCTAGCGTCGCCCGCGAGCTGCCTTTGCTCGTCGATTTGCTGGGCTTGCTGCAAGGCACGGGCATGAGTCTGGACCAGACTCTGCAGGTCATAGGCTCTGACTTTGGCAATGTCATGCCCGTGCTTTCGCGAGAGATACAGCTGGCCAACCAGCAGTACAGCCGGGGCAGCACGCGTGAGCGTTCCTTTGCTCGCATGAGCGAGGTTTATCAGAACGACAACCTGGCCAACCTGACATCGCTGATGATTCAGATCGACAGATACGGCGGAGCCGTGCAGGAGCCGCTGCGCATTTTTGGCGAACGTCTGCGTGAGCAGCGCAAGGCCAAGATGAAGGAGTTGATAGGAAAGATCTCGGTCAAGATGACTGCCGTCATGGTGGTGACGCTGCTTCCGGCCCTGATCATCATTACAGCCGGACCGGGGTTCCTTGCCGTGATTCGGGCGCTGGGAGGGATGACGAAATGAAAAAAGAAAGTCGATATCTGATGCTGCCATTGGCCGCTGCAACCATGGCCCTGCTGTCGGGCTGCTCCAGCATGGGTAATCTGCTGGGGCAGAACCAGCCCGTGTTGTCACCCGCAGCCAAGGCCGCAGCAGACAGACCGCTGGAGAAGGAGGCGGTGGTCGACACGCAGGACACTTACCTCGCTCTGGTCAAGCAGATGCAGTCCAAGTCGCTCTGGTATGCCTCCATTGCGCACCTGGATGCGCTGGACAAGCAGTGGGGCGCTTCCAGCGATTCGCGGCTGTTGCGCGCCGATGCATTGCGTCAGGTGGGGCAGCTCAGTGCGGCCATCCCCATTTACCAGGGCCTGCTGGGCAGCGCCAAGGACGGAGCCGCACGCTACGGCCTGGGCCGTGTGGCCGCAGAGCAGGGCGACTTTCGCAGTGCCGCTCTGCAGATGGAGCAGGCGCGCATGAGCAATCCCGTGGATTCGCGCCTGTTGACCGATCTGGGCTATGCCTATCTGCGTGCGCGTGATCTGAATGCAGCGCGCATTCCCCTGATGCAAGCGGCGCAGCTCAACCCCGAGGACGCTCAGGCCAATGTCAATCTGAGTCTGTTCATGATGGTCAGCGGCCAGGGCGCACAGGCCGAGGAATTCATGCGCCAGCGCAAGCTGGACGCACAGACCCAGCAACTGGTCAAGGAGCAGGCCGGGGAGTGGTTGAGGACTGCAAGCCTGGCCGCAGCAAAGCCTGCCGCAGCTGCGACCGGCAAGGTCGTCAACCTCTCCCGTCCGGAAGTGAAGACCGCGCCCCAGGCCGTGGCCAGCTCCGGGAAATCCGCCGAAGTACCGGAGCCTGCTGCAGTGCAGGAGGTGCCCGCCGCAAAAAAGCCCGCACCGGAGCCTGAAGCCGCAAAGGCTCCGGTGGCGGTAGTCAAGGCAGCGGAGTCTGTGCAGCCTCCTGCTCAAACGTCCCAGTCCCCGTTGCCGCTGCCCGCAGCTGCGCCCATGATGGCGCGGAATGTGGAGCGGGGGCTCAGCGGTGGTCAGTGGATGGTCTCTGGCGGCAGCTTTGATGCAGGACGGCCGCGTCACCCCGGTCAAGGGGCGAGGCAATTGATGCCGGCAGCTCCGCAAACCTATGCCTACGTGCCGCCTGTGCCTGTGCAGACAATAGCTGCTCCTGTTGATGTAGCGGCTGCCGCTCCATTGGAAATGGTTTCAGAGTCGAAGCAGCCTGAAGTGACCATGGATAAATCGCAGAAAGCTCCTGTATCGATAGCGAAAGCTGCGCCACCGCAGGAGACGCCCAAGTCAGCACAGCCTCTGCTTACCGAGGCGATGCCCGCCAAACTGCAGCAGGCGCAGCCAGCACTGGATCCGCGCGCTGAGCCAGCGTCGCAGTCCGTCATCTCGCGTCAGCCTGCTCGTCCGGTAAGAGCGTTGCCAGACGCTGTAGTGGTGATGGCCGCAGCAAACCCTGTCGCAGTGCGTCAGAGCGGTGAATCTGGTGGCAAACAGGCCGTGCAAGCCATGCTGCCTCAGCGAGCGGCGGCGGGCGGCTTGTTTTTCGAGACCCCCGATGAAGATGTCGGCAGCAAGCCTGCAGCTTCTGCCAAGAAGAGTGCGCCCGAGCGTGCTTGGCCCTGAACCTTCAAGGAGTCCCCATGAATACGCAGACAGCATTCACCCAACGGGCCCGCGCATTCACCCTGGCATTGATGGCATTGGGCATGGCCTCGGCTGCCATGGCGCAGGCCGGCAGCAATACAGGCATCGGCACGGGCGTGAGCAATATGAGTGCCCCACGAAGTGCGGCCGTTACGCCTGCTGCAACTGCACAGGCTGCGGTAACCCAGACACCGGCTCCCGGCAATGCTTCCCTGACGCCGCCCGCAAGCAACCGTGTGGGCGATGCCACCAGCTATCTGCTGGCGCTGCAGGCCAGTGGCCAGTACGCATCGCGCAATGCCTATCCCGTGACAAGCGATGTGGCCCAGCGCAGCTACCTGCGCTATCTGGAGAGCTTTACCCACAAGATCCCGGAAAGCACGGAAACACAGGTGGGCAGCAAGACAGGTGGTAGCCGCTAAGCGGTCAGAGAGGTTCTCTGCATGCAGTCTTTTGCCAAAGACTTGAGCCGTGTTCGCGCTCGTCGCCAATCGGGCTCCGTGGCGACGCTGGGGGCGCTCTGGCTGATGATTGCCGTGATCTGCCTGGCAACCATCGATATCGGCAATGTGTTCTGGCAAAAGCGGGAATTGCAGAAGATTGCGGATCTGGCCGCGTTGGCGGGGGCGAGTGGACCTCTTTCTACCTTCTGTGACTCAAGTGGTAGCGCTGCTGCACGAGTGAATGCGGCTTCTAATGGCATCCTGGCAGGAGAGCCATTTTCTGCAATTGTTGGGAAATGGGCCCCTAGTGCTGTGAGCAGCAGCAGTGATGGATTTATCGGCACAGATAAAAATTCAAAAGATGCTAATGCGTGCAAAGTCCTCTTGGAAAGAAATGTTCCATTTTTCTTTGTATTCTATTCATCAAATATTTCTGCAAGAAATGTTAAGGCTGCTGCGATTGCACGGCAGACCCCTCCGTTGGTCAAAATTACTGTTCGCTCCACACTACTGAGCTTAAATACTGATGAATCTATTTTGGAGCCGCTGATTAATGGCTTGCTTGGAAGCTCTATAAAAATTGATGCGGTGGGATGGAGAGGGTTAGCTAATTCTGATATGGATTTACTTCGCTATTTAGATTTGCTTTCTACAAAGCTAAATTTAAAATTGGGAGACTATCAAAAACTTTTGAATACTGATATTGGTGTGGGTGATCTATTGGGCACAATGATTGACTTGCTACAGCAACAGGGGGCTACTGCATCTGCTCAAATTGATATTTTGAGCAGGCTGTTGGTTGCAGTTAATGCAAATCCTGTTGCAGTGAGGCTCGAAAGGTTGCTGAATTTGGGGGCTGGGCTGAGTGATGCAGCATTGAAGACGAGTCTTAATGTGTTGGACTTTACTAGTGCGTTGGTAATGCTTGCTAATAGCAAAAATGCTGCTGCAGCCAACATTGGTATTGATGTGGGCCTTGCAAAAGTAAATGTAAAAACAAAGATTATTGAGCCACCGCAAACGGCTGTGGGAAATCCTGCGGTTGATGTTGTTGAAGCAAAAACTTCACAGATAGATTTAAAAATAATAACTGGTATTAATATTGGTCTTGTATCCTTGGATGTTATTTTGAATGTTGGTGTTGGAGAGGGGAGTGCTAAATCAGAAGATTTTTCTTGCGCTTCAAATAATAAATATTTAAATGTGAATTCATCTTCTGGTTTATTGAGGCTTGAATTGGGTCTTAGCGTGAAAGCTCTGGGGATACCAATAAATGTTACGGTGCCTCTGGAGTTGAAGAAAATCACAACTATTAAATATGATAATCCTCCTCGCTTGGATCGGCCGCCTTCTTGGAAGACCATAGATTTTAATTTCAATATTGTTTCGAGTTTGATCAATGAGGTGCTGAAGGTTCCAGTCTTAGGGCCCGTTTTGAGTATAATTTTATTGCCATTAACAAGTCTGCTTGATTTGATTGTTGGAACGGTTTTGAATATGCTTGGAATCAATCTTTCAAAAGTTGATGTAGGGGTGCAATTAAATTGCAGGTATCAGGCTGATTTAGTATTTTGATCAAAAATTCAATTGAATTAATCAAAGTGGCGTTTCTTATTGAGGCTCGGCTACCTTGTAGAAAAAAGCATTGGGCCGTTGTATGGACACCAATACACCACCCCACCCAAACCGTTCCCACCGGTTTTTCCGCTGACCCGCCGCCAGGCCCGGCAACCCCCGTCACGGCAATGCTGACCTGGGCGCGTGAGTGACGGATGGCGCCTTCGGCCATCGCGCGCACGACTTCCTCGCTGACGGCACCGTGCTTTGCGATCAGCTCGGCAGGCACGCCCAGCATCTCGGTCTTGGCCTCGTTGGAGTAGGTCACGAAACCACGTTCGAACCATTGGCTGGAGCCTGCGAGATCGGTGCAGGCCGCGGCAATCATGCCGCCGGTGCAGCTTTCGGCGGTGGCCAGCATCCAGCCTTTTTCAGTCAGTCTGGCGGCCAGTTGTCGCACTAGTTCTTCGATGCCGCTTGCTTGTGTGCTCATCGTCTCCTCCATGGCTTGCATAGTCAGAAGAAATGTCGCCAGAGAGCCACGACCAGCAGGGTGCAGAAGGCAGCAACCAGGTCATCCCACATGATTCCCCAGCCGCCGCGCAGGCCGAAGCCTTTGAACAGGCGGTCGGCCCATTTGACGGGCTGGGGCTTGACGGCATCAAAAAAGCGGAACAGCGCAAAGCAGATGAGCTGGCCCCAGAAGCCCATGGGCATGCACAGCCACAGAACAATCCACATGGCGACCACTTCGTCCCAGACGATATGGCCGGGGTCGGCCACGCGCATATGCTTTGCAGTGACGGTGCAGGCCCACCAGCCTACGGGAATGCTGGCGGCAATCAGCCAGCCGATCTGTGCCGGGCTCAGCCACAGTGCCAGCACCAGATAGGCCAGCCAGGCCCACAGGCTGCCCACCGTGCCGGGGGCGACGCGGGGCAGGCCGGAGCCAAAGCCCAGAGCAATCAGATGGGCCGGGTGTTGCAGCATGAACTTCACGCTGGGGTGGGCGATTCCCGCCGCATTCATGCCGGGGCGTGCTTTGTTATTGATAGCTGCTTGCGCAATATCGGCAGGTGCTGCAGCGCTGTTTGATGAGTCATCCGTCATGGCGTGATGATAAGCGCAGGCTTATTGCAGTCCGGTGATGGGCTGGTTTTCGGGAAAGCGGATCTGGTGCGTGGCCTGGAATTGGGCCGTGCTGCGGGCGGCCAGATTCTGCTCCCAGGCAACCATGCCGTTTTGCGCATTCCAGCTGGTGGTGGCTGGCTGCGGGCTGTATTGCGACTGCACCTTGATCTGCTCATTGCGCGAAACAGGGGCCGAGTCCAGCACCTGCAGCGCGATGGGCTGGTTGTGACGGTTTTCGACGGCGTAGTTGCGCACGATGCTGCGCTCGGTCTTGCTGCTGACCCAGCCGCCGCTGCCGGTATGACTTTGCGCAGGCAGGCGGCGCACCACGACGTTGTCATCGCGGCCAAAAGACAGTCCTTGCGCCAGTGCCTGGGCGTTGCCAAAGTCCAGCCTGCCATTGCCAATCAGCGCCTCGTCACGGAACAGTGCTACCGGGCCCGCCGGCCAGATGCCTGGCGGAGCCTGCAGCGTGGCAATCAGATAGGCCGCCTCTTCCATGGCCGGCGCGGTGCGGGTCAGCAGGCTGGTGGCGAGATTTTCCTGGCCTAGCGACAGCGTGATGCGCTCGGCGCTGGAGGGCACGCTGATCTTGTACGGCACGATGAATTGCGTGCGGTAGGCCGTGTTGATGCTGGAGACATCGAGCACCGGCAAGTCCGGTGCCACGGCCTCTTCGCGCATCGCCCGGGCTCCGCCGCGCGCCATCATGGCGACAGGGGCCGGCGCCGGTGCGGCCGGCGGCAGCGGCTGGGCGATATCAACCGTCCAGGGGCGCGGCATGACACCCTGGGTGCTGCGGCTGGGTTGGCCGGTGGACAGGCGCAGGCGCACATTGCTCCAGTCCTCGCCACTGGCCTGCACGACCAGGGCCTGGCGCTCCAGCTGCACCTGCTGCTTGGTGGTGTTCAACTGAGCGCGGTAGCTAGGCTGCCAGCTGGGGCCGCGCACCTGATAGCTCAGGCGCACATTGGCAGCGCGTGCGCTGGCCAGCTGCACGCTGACTTTCATGACCTGAGACTGCTCGGAGCCCGTGCGGTCGCGCTCCTGGCGCAGGGGCTGCAGCTGTGCCAGCAGATCCTGCTTCTGGCGCTGAATCTGGTGAGCACGCAGGCTGTTGTCGCGGCTGGTCTGGCGCAGGGCCTGGCTGGTGCCGGCGATCTGAGCGGGGCTGATTCTGGCTTCGTCGCCGGGCTTGCTCATGCCCTGCAGAAAATCGCCCACCAGCCTGGCTGCGCTTTCTTCGGCCTCGATGTTCGCGAGCTGATCCTCAAGGCTGCGAATCTGCTGGTCCAGCGGGCTGGTGCACTCCTTGGCAGCCATCTGCCTGGACTGCATCAGGGTCTTGATCTCACCCACGCGCACGCCTTCGTCTCCGCTGATCTGCAGGCTTTGCGTATCCACGCTGGCGGGCAGGCATTCAAAGCTGAGCAGGCGGGTCTGGGCGTCGATGCGGGCCTCGCGCTGTACGGCGGCGATGCCGGGATAGAGCGTGACTTCGGTGATGGGCGCGCGATTGCCCGAGACACTGAGGCTGCTGGTGTCGGCAAGGGCGAGCCCGGGCAAAGCAGCTGCGACACAGACCATGGATACGGGCAGAAGACGGCTTGAACGCATTGGGCAGCTCTTGTGGACAGTGAGGGCTTGAGCTTAACCCAGGGCTCTTGGCACGCCGCTTGCCAGGTGCCGGCCGCCTCCTGCCCGCGTGCTCGGCGTTCAGCTGCCGAAGTGGTCGAAGGATTTCCAGCGGTTTTGCAGCAGGGCTCCATTTGCGTCGATCACGCGCAGGCCCGGCTCGGCATCGATGCGGCCTATGCGATGCACAGTCGTGCCGCTGGCAGCGCCTGCTGCCAGCACATCGGCATGCCGGGCTGCGGGGGCGGTAAAACACAGCTCGTAGTCATCGCCGCCTGCCAGTGTGCATTGCTGTTGCAGCTTTGAATCGAATTGCCATGCATCGTGCGGATAGGCGGCTGCGGCCATCAAGGGCGTGGTGCAGCGGCTGTCTACCGTGGCCCCGACGCTGGACAGCTCCAGAATATGGCCGAGATCGCCGAGCAGGCCGTCGCTGACATCCAGCGCGCTGCTGGCAATGCCGCGCAGCGCCAGGCCCAGGGCCACGCGCGGCGTGGGTGCTTCCAGCCGCTGGCGGGTCTGCTGCAGCAGCTCGGCAGGCAATTGCACACGGCCCAGCATGGCCTCCAGTGCCAGGCGTGCATCGCCCAGAGTGCCGCTGACCCAGATCTCATCGCCGGCCCTGGCGCTGCTGCGCAACAAGGCCTGGCCGGCAGGGACTTCGCCGAACACGGTAATGCAGATATTGAGCGGGCCGCCCGTGGTGTCGCCGCCGATCAGCTCGCACTCATGGGCGTCGGCCAGAGCCAGCAGGCCGGTTGCAAATTCGCTGATCCAGTCTTCGTCGGCACGGGGCAAAGACAGGGCCAGCGTGAACGCCAGAGGCCTGGCGCCGCTGGCGGCCAGATCGCTGAGATTGACGGCCAGAGCCTTGTGACCCAGCAGGCGCGGGTTCACGTCGGCAAAGAAATGGCGGCCCTCGACCAGCATGTCGCTGGAGATGGCCAACTGCATGCCGGGGGCCGGGGCCAGCAGCGCGCAATCGTCGCCCACGCCCAGGGCGGCGCGACGTACGGGGCGCTGGAAATAGCGGCGGATCAGATCGAATTCACCCATAAGGTCTCTGGCCGCTCGCGATGCTGCGGCCTGCTGGGCCGCTGGTCGGCGGCGGTTAAAGGTCAAGGCCAGAAAAAGCTCAGCGGCCTGCGCCAGAAACGCTGGCGTATGGCCTTGTAGATGCGCGAGCGATCCACGCCGCTGACGTTGTGGGCACGCAGGGCGACACGGAAAGCCAGATAGAAGCTCACCCCCACATTCAGCGCCGCATTGAAGGGCAGCATGGCCACGGCCCACCACAACAGATCGTCATGCAGCACCTCCCAGCCCAGAGATGCCACGGCGACGCCGATCTGGCCCGTGGACAGGGTGACGTGGCGTACTTCCAGTCCCAGGCCGAAGAAGGCCGCAAATGCAGGCACCAGGCCCAGCATGAAACCCAGCGAGATATTGGATGCCAGGCTGGAGACATTCTTGCGCAAGAAGCTTGCCCAGCGATCCGCGCGGCCCGTGCCCAGAAAGCGTGTGATGCGCGGGTTGTAGCGAATCACCGAATCGATATTTCGCAGCACAAACCAGTTTTCCGCACCACCGGCAATCAGGCTGCTGACAAACAGCAGCACGCCGGTAAAGGCGGCGAAGAGCACGGACGGCCCCAGCAGACTCAGCGAGTCCAGCACCTGGCGCGCATGCGGGGTGCTGAGCGCCTGGTGCCCGACAAGATAGGCGTAGCCCAGCGACAGCAGCAACGCCCCGGGGAAGACGATGAGCACGTTGCCCAGAATGGCGGCCACCTGGGAACGCACCAGATGGGCGACTTCGTCGACGAACTCCTGGATGGAGCCATCACTTTGGATGTCCTTGAGCTTGGCCGCCATGGCCGGCGCCGTCATGGCCGGCTGCTTGGTGGCCACCGTGAAGTGCAGCATCTGGATCAGCACAAAGCTGATGGCGTAGTTGAAGCCCGCAGCCAGCCCCGACCAGAAGACGGACAGGCCCAACGCATACAGTGCAAACTTGGCCAGCGTGGTGAAGGCCATCACAAAGCCGCCGCCCGCGGCCTTGGCGACCATCTTGCGATATTCGCTGCCGTCGCGGGTGATGTAGTGCTCGCCGGTTTCGGCACTGCGCTCGGCCACCTTGGCGGCCAGCAAGGAAGAGTTGGTGGACATCAGCGCACGCACGCTTCGGCGCTCTATGCCCACGGCCACGAGGTTGGAGAGCAGCTCGGACGTCTCGTAGGCACGGTCTTCTGCCAGCAGGCAATCGAGCAGGCGGCGAATGCGCAGAATGCGCGCACGCACCTGGCGCAGGCGGAAGATCAGGCCGACGGAAATGCCTTCGGCCTCGACATAGGAGTACACCGAGGACACGGCGGCGCGGCAGGCCTCGAGCCGTTCGCGCAGCTGGGCGGCTGCGGCGTCGCGCCTGTCGGTGGTGCGCAGCGGCAGCATGACCTCCACACGCAGGTTTTCCACATCGTGGATCAGCGCATGAAACGGCTTTTCCTCGCGTGCCTGCTCGCTCATGCGCAGACGCAGCTCTGGGGCAAACCCCGTGGAAAGAATCTGGCCCGCGCAATAGGTGATGGCGTCAAGCAGGTTGCGCTCCCAGAAGCTCACGCCTTCTTCGAGCTGTTGCGGGGTCAGCAAGGTGGTGATGCGGGCCATGAGCTGGCTGTCCAGCGCATGCAGCCAGCGGGCGTCGAAACGGTCGGGAAAGACCAGCATGAACAGCTCGGAGGCATCCTTGGTCTCGGGCGTGCTGGGCAGCAGCTTGTAGCGCAGGCGCTCGGCCACTTCGCTGGCCATGGCCGTGCGCGGGGCGAAGCCGAAATCAGCCAGCAGGGCGGTGATGTCCACCGTCTCCATCAGCGTCTGGCTCCAGCGGCGCAGCCGGGCCAGGGCTTCGGGATCGGCCTCGAAGGCCTCGACGATCTGTTTCACGCGCTGCACGGCGCCTTCGACGGAGGGTTCGGCTGCGCGTATCCATTCGGCCAGATGGATCAGCCACAGATGGCGTTGCGCAAGGCCAGCACCGGGGTCCAGGGACGCCAGCAGGCCGGGCAGGTCAAGAGTGCTTTTCTTCATGCAAATGTGGGTGCTTGCCTCAGTGCAGAACGCGCTTCTCGGGCATGGGCATGGGGTCGCCGGAGTCATTCATCTGCAATACGAAGAGCGGAATCTCGCACTCGAAGGTCTCGCCCTCGTGGTTCACGCAGAGATAGCTTCCCCGCATGGTGCCCGTGGGCGTGCGCAGCTGGCAGCCGCTGCTGTATTCAAAGGATTCACCAGGCTGCAGCAGCGGCTGTCGGCCCACCACGCCCAGGCCCTTGACCTCTTCGACATGGCCTAACTCGTTGGTGATGATCCAGTGCCGCGCAATCAGCTGCGCCGGCACCTCACCCGTGTTGGTGACGGTAATGGTGTAGGAAAACACATAGACGCCGGCGGCCGGAGCGGATTGCTCGGGCAGGTAGGCGGGCTGGACTTGGACCAGAAACTCATTCATCGGCATGAGCTAATGGTAACTGCGACAATTGCAATCCATGAGCCCCACCTACCGTATTGCCCCCTCCATCCTGTCAGCCGACTTCGCCCGTCTGGGTGAAGAAGTGCGTAATGTCATTGCGGCCGGCGCCGACTGGATCCACTTTGACGTGATGGACAACCATTACGTGCCGAATCTGACCTTCGGCCCCATGATCTGTCAGGCTTTGAAGCCCCATTCGGTCACACCCGATGGCAAGCCCGTGCCCATTGACGTGCATCTGATGGTGCAGCCCGTGGACGATCTCGCCACGGCCTTTGCCAAGGCAGGAGCGGACTACATCAGCTTTCACCCCGATGCATCGCAGCATGTGCACCGCAGCGTTCAGAACATCAAGGCCCACGGTTGCAAGGCCGGTCTGGTGTTCAATCCCGCCGCGTCGCTGGAGGTGCTGGACTGGATGATCGAAGACATCGACCTGATCCTCTTGATGAGCGTGAACCCCGGCTTCGGCGGTCAAAGCTTTATTGATAGCACGCTGCGCAAGATCGAAAAGGCCCGCAAGTTGATCGATGCTTCTGGCAAAGACATTCGCCTGGAAGTGGACGGCGGCATCAAGGAAGCCAATATCCGCGCCGTGGCTGATGCCGGTGCCGACACCTTTGTGGCTGGCAGCGCTATCTTCGGCAAGCCGGATTACAAGGCTGTCATCGACACCATGCGCAAGAATCTTGCCTGACTCCCGCTTAAGGCGCTGCGCCCCGCAGCTCCTTTGCATTGAGGCGGCGAAGCCGCCCAGGTCTGGCTCGCTGTCCTGGCTTCGGCTGCGCTCGATGCAAGAGCGCGGCTATTGGAGTCGGGGTATGAAAGTTTTAGTGTTTTGGCTGCAAGCCCAATATTGAAAAGCGCATGCAGCTATTGAATTGATAGTTGTATGAAGCTGAATCTGCCTGCTCCCGCCGCCGCCCTGGAACTGGATGCCGTCATGGTCGACCTCGATGGCACCATGGTGAATACGCTGGGCGACTTTGCCGAAGCGCTCAACCGCATGCTGGCCGATCTGCAACTGCCGGCCATAGCGCCGCAGATCATCGAGAACATGGTGGGCAAGGGCAGCGAGCATCTGATCCGCTCCGTGCTGGCGCATGTGGAGGCGCCGGACATCGATGCCCTGTATCCCCGCGCCTGGCAGCGTTATGAGCACCATTACCTGGCCATCAACGGCCAGTTTGCCGATGTCTATCCGGGCGTGGCCGAAGGTCTGCAGGCACTCCAGTCCCTGGGGCTGCGCATGGCCTGCCTGACCAACAAGCCTTTGTCCTTTGCCCAGCCCCTGCTGGCCGCCAAGGGGTTGGACGGCTTTTTCGACTGCGTGTTCGGTGGCGACTCCTTCCCGCGCAAAAAGCCCGACCCCATGCCGCTGGTCGAAACCTGCAAGGCCTTGGGCAGCGAACCCGCACGCACGCTGATGGTGGGGGACTCCAGCAACGATGCCCAGGCCGCCCATGCCGCTGGCTGTCCGGTGGTGCTGATGACCTACGGCTACAACCACGGCCAGCCCATCACGGCGGTCGAGGCCAGGGCCCATCTGGATTCGCTGGAGCAGCTTGTGGTGTGATGCCGTCTTTTGGTCCGCATATCTGGCAAGAAAGAGTGCGGATAAGCATATTTGCTAGAGTCATTTGCTTTGTTTGAACCCATGTCGGCTCGTGCATCCCTTGCAGCCGGCAGAGAACGAAGGAGGACTCACGCCACATGCACGGATTGCACCTGACTGCCGACCTTTACCAATGCGCAGGCCATGAGCGCTACATGCTCGATGCCGACGCCATCGCCGGGCTTTGCCGCGAACAGACTGCGGCCTCGGGGCTGACCCTGGTGGATGACACCTGGGTGAAGTTCCCGCCCTATGAAGGCCAGCCCGGCGGGGTGACGGGTACGGTGCTGCTGGCGGAGTCCCATCTGGCCATACATACCTGGCCCGAGACGGGCAGTGTCACCATCGACGTCTATGTGTGCAATTTTTCCGCCGACAACTCGGGCAAGGCCCGCCGTCTGATGGAAGGGGTGATCGACGCTTTCGCGCCCAAAAAGGTGCTGCGCCAGCAATTGATGCGCGGAGACATCGGCATGGCGCAGCCGGCAGACCATGCCGTGGACCTTGCACCCGAGACCGAATCCGGCTGGGCCCTGGAGCAGCTCGCGCCCCATGCACGCTTTGGCTATCGCGCCACGTCGTTGCAGACGCTGCAGACCCCATACCAGAAGCTGGAGCTGCTGCAGACGCCGCAGTTCGGCAAGGTGCTGCGTCTCGATGATTGCTTCATGACCTCCGAGGGCGAGGAGTTCTTCTATCACGAGGCCCTGGTGCACCCGGCCGCCATGGCCCACCCCGCGCCGCGCAAGGCCTTGATTCTGGGCGGCGGCGACGGTGGTGCCGCCGAGGAGTTGCTCAAGCATCCGAGCATGGAGCGCGTGGTGCTGGCCGAGCTGGACGAGGCCGTGGTGCATTTTTCGCGCCAGCATCTGCATGCCGTGCATCGCGGCGCACTCGATGATGCCCGTGTTGAAGTCTGCATAGGCGATGGTCTGGCACTGATGGAGGCAACGGATGAGCGCTTTGATTTGGCACTGATGGATCTGACCGACCCCGACACGCCAGCCAGCGCCTTGTACGCGCCCGACTCGCTGGCACGCATGAAGCGCGTGCTGGCGCCGGGCGGCGCGCTGGTGCTGCATCTGGGTAGTCCTGTCTTCCACGGTCCGCAGGTGGCAGAGCTGGTGCGCAGCCTGCGTCAGCAGTTTGCCGTGGTGCGCTGCTACGGCCTCTATATTCCGCTTTACGGCGCTTACTGGGGGCTGGCCGTGGCCTCCGATGAGCTGGACCCGCTGGAGCTGAAGGCGCAGCAAGTGGCCGAGCGCCTCAGGCAGCGCAGGGTGCGGGATCTGCAGTACTACAACGAGCAGGTGCACGGCGCGCTGTTTGCGCTGCCCAACTATTACCGCGAGCTGCTCAAGTGAGTCAGCCAGCCTCGCCCAGCAGCGCTTTCTTGAGCTGCTGATCGGCGGGCCTGGGCCCGAGCCAGATGCCCAGCAGGGCATTGAAGAACTCGGGCTCCTTGAAGGCCTCGCCCTGAGGCTGGCCCTTGACGGTCACGAGGGCGCCCTGGCCGGGCAGCCAGTCCACCATGAAGCTCTCGCCCGCAAGCAGTTTTTTGTGCTGGGTGAAGATCTCGCTCATGCGCATCACCCCCGGAATCAGCTTGGAGAAGGCGGCGCGCTCCATATTGTCTTCCATGCCGCGCGAGAACAGCTTGCCAAGCTCGGCCGAGTCGATATCGCGCAGCATGGTCACGCTGATGCGCTTGGGGCCGGGCAGGGCGGCGATTTCCTGCAGGCTGCGTGCCGGTTTTTCTAGATACAGGCCGGCGGTATAGACCTTGAAAACGGCCTTGTAGCGGGTGCCTGCGCCGTTGAGTTCCAGCGTCCTGCCCTGGGATTGCAAGCTGGGGGCATAGATGACACCGTGAAGTTTCACGGGCTCGGAGGGCAAGCCTTGTGCCTGAGCGGCCGGGCAGGCAAGAGCGGCTGCCAGCAGCAGGGCTGGCATCAAACGGGCACTGGGCATGGCTGTCTCCTCGTGATTTCCGGCCGAGCAGTTCTGGTGACCGCTTCGCTTTGCGCGCCGTGGGCCCGCGTTCCGGTGAAAACGGTATGTTTGTTTTTGCCCGTGATTGCCGCAATCAGGTCTGTCCCCAGCATGGAAGTCATTGCATGGCATCGGAGCGTCATTGTTTGCGCGGCGGCGCTATGCGCTACACTGTCCGCATCATGTTCATTCATCGCACGTTCAATGCAGGTTGTGGAGACCGGGGAGCCTGGCCCTGGCGTAAGCCTGCACATCCGAACTGCTGAAGCACCCGGCACGAGCCCGGCGTGCACCCCGCGGCCCCATGCTTTGCATACTTCGGGCCAATTGGAATGAACCGGCGCATCCTTTCTTCAAACGCGTCATCTGCCCGTAATCAAGCCGTGCAGATGCACCATGCGCCATGACTCCCGGAGCTTCTCCCGTGATCACGGAACTGGAATTCAAATCGCTTGCGGCCCAAGGCTATAACCGCATCCCGCTGTTGATCGAGGCCTTTGCCGACCTCGAAACCCCGCTCTCCCTCTATCTCAAGCTGGCCCATGCCAATGGCGACGGCAAGTACAGCTTCTTGCTGGAATCCGTTGTCGGCGGCGAGCGCTTCGGCCGCTACAGCTTCATCGGCCTGCCGGCACGCAGCTTTGTGCGCGCCTCTGGCTTCGGTGACCAGGCCAGGACCGAGGTCGTGACCGATGGCAAGGTGGTGGAGACAGCCGGCGGCAATCCGCTGGACTTCATCGCGGCCTATCAGCAGCGCTTCAAGGTGGCCGTCACGCCGGGCATGCCGCGTTTTTGCGGCGGCCTGGCCGGCTATTTCGGCTATGACGCCGTGCGCTATATCGAGAAAAAGCTGGAGAACAGCTGCCCGCCCGACAGCCTGGGCACGCCCGACATCATGCTGCTGCAGTGCGAAGAGGTCGCCGTCATCGACAACCTCTCGGGCAAGCTCTATCTCATCGTCTATGCCAACCCCGGCGAGGCCGAAGCCTATACCCGCGCCAAGAAGCGACTGCGCCAGCTCAAGGACCAGCTGCGCTATTCCGTCAGCGCGCCGCAGATCCGTGCCGGCGAGAGCTATCCCGCAGAGCGCAGCTTCGACAAGCAGGACTATCTGGACGCCGTGCAAAAAGCCAAGGAGCTGATTGCGGCGGGCGACTTCATGCAGGTGCAGGTGGGCCAGCGCATTCACAAGCGTTTCACGGCCTCGCCGCTGTCGCTGTACCGCGCGCTGCGCTCGCTCAATCCCAGCCCCTATATGTACTTCTACCATTTCGGAGATTTCCATGTGGTGGGAGCCAGCCCGGAGATTCTGGTGCGCCAGGAGCGCACGCCCGACGGCCAGAAGGTCACGATTCGCCCCCTGGCCGGCACTCGTCCGCGCGGCAATACGGTGGAGGCCGACAAGGCCACCGAGCAGGAGTTGATCGCCGATCCCAAGGAGCGTGCCGAGCATGTGATGCTGATTGACCTGGCGCGCAACGATATCGGCCGCATTGCCAGGACCGGCAGCGTCAAGGTGACCGAAGCCTTTGCCGTGGAACGCTACAGCCATGTCATGCATATCGTGAGCAATGTGGAAGGCATCTTGCAGGACGGCATGGACAATATGGATGTCTTCAAGGCCACCTTCCCTGCCGGCACGCTGACGGGCGCTCCCAAGGTGCATGCCATGGAAGTCATCGACCGGCTCGAGCCCAGCAAGCGCGGCATCTACGGCGGTGCCTGCGGCTATCTGAGCTTTGCCGGCGACATGGATCTGGCGATTGCGATTCGTACCGGCGTCATCAAGGACAACGTGCTCTATGTGCAGGCCGCTGCCGGCGTGGTGGCCGACTCCGTGCCCGAGCTGGAATGGAGAGAAACCGAGCACAAGGCCCGTGCCCTGCTGCGCGCCGCAGAACTGGTTGAGGAAGGTCTGGAATGAGCCAAGCCATTGATCTGGTGCAGCACTGCACCACCATGGAAGATGTGCGCCGCAATGTGAATGCGCTCGACGATGTGCTGGTGCCGCTGCTGGTCACACGCATCGGCTATATGCAGCAGGCGGCGCGAATCAAGGGCGATGCGAGCCAGGTGCGCGATGAGGCGCGTATCGAAGCCATCGTCAGCCGCGTGCGTGAGCGCACGGCGCAGGAGGGCGGCCAGCCCGATGTGATGGAGACCGTCTATCGCGCGCTGATGGAAGCCTGCATCGCCTACGAACACCAGGAATTTGCGCGCCTGCGTGAACCCAAGAAATCAGGGGAGTAAGACCATGAAACTGCTGATGGTCGATAACTACGACAGCTTTACCTACAACATCGTCCAGTACTTTGGCGAGCTGGGCGCGGAGGTGACCGTGGTGCGCAATGACGAAACCACGGTGGCCGAAGTCGAGGCGCTGATCGCGCGCGACGGCATCGAGCGGCTGGTGATCTCGCCCGGCCCCTGCTCGCCCAACGAGGCGGGCATCTCGGTGGCGGCGATCAAGCATTTCGCGGGCAAGCTGCCGATTCTGGGCGTCTGCCTGGGTCACCAGAGCATCGGCGCGGCCTTTGGCGGCGACATCATCCGGGCGGGTCAGCAGATGCATGGCAAGACCAGCGTCATCAGCACCGACCAGAAGGGAGTGTTTGCCGACCTGCCCAGGCAGTTCACGGTCAACCGTTATCACTCTCTGGTCATAGACCGGAACACGCTGCCCGAATGCCTTGAAATCACGGCGACCAGCGAAGATGGTGAAATCCAGGGGGTTCGCCACCGCGAACTGGCCATCGAGGGGGTGCAGTTCCATCCCGAGAGCATTCTGACCGAGCACGGCCATGCGATGCTGAAGAACTTTCTTGACCAGAAATAACCGTCGATTTATTGATAGCTGCTAACGCTTGCTACTGCTTGATTTCAAAATGAAAACAATGGGAAATCAAGTGAATATAAGCGCAAGCAGCTCTCAAAAACATAGAGAGATATTGCAATGATCACTCCCCAGGAAGCGCTGCAGCGAACCATCGAGCATCGTGAAATCTTCCATGACGAAATGCTGCATCTGATGCGCATGATCATGCGCGGCGAGCTCTCGCCCGTGATGACGGCCTCCATCATCACCGGCTTGCGCGTGAAGAAGGAAACCATTGGCGAGATCTCGGCTGCGGCCGAGGTGATGCGCGAGTTCTCCAACAAGGTGAACGTGCACGACAAGAGGAATCTGGTCGATATCGTCGGCACCGGCGGCGACGGCGCCAACACTTTCAACATCTCCACCTGCTCGACCTTTGTGATTGCGGCAGCGGGCGGCAAGGTGAGCAAGCATGGCGGGCGCAGCGTCAGCAGCAAGTCGGGCAGCGCCGATGCCATGGAGGCGCTGGGCGTCAACATCAACCTCAACGCCGCGCAGATCGCCGATTGCATACGCGATGTGGGCATAGGCTTCATGTTTGCGCCCAACCATCATCCGGCCATGAAGAACGTGGCCCCCGTGCGCAAGGAGCTGGGCGTGCGCACCATCTTCAACATCCTGGGTCCGCTCACCAACCCGGCATCCGCGCCCAATATCCTGATGGGCGTGTTCCACGAAGACCTGGTCGGCATTCAGGTGCGTGCCCTGCAGCGCCTGGGCGCCGAGCATGCGCTGGTTGTCTACGGCCGTGATGGTCTGGATGAAATCAGCCTGGGCGCGGGCACGCTGGTCGGCGAGCTCAAGGACGGCGTGGTGCGCGAGTATGAAGTCCATCCCGAGGACTTTGGTCTGCGCATGGCGGGTACGCGCTCGCTCAAGGTCGAGAATCCCGAGGAGTCCAAGGCCATGCTGATGGGCGTGTTGCAGGGGGACCAAGGCCCGGCGCGCGATATCGTCTGCCTCAACTCCGGCGCCGCCCTCTATGCCGCCAATGTGGCCGGCTCGATCGAAGAGGGCCTGGAGCGTGCGCAGAAGGCCATCGATAGCGGCGCGGCACTGGCCAAGCTCCAGGAGCTGGTGGCCTATTCGCAAAAGCTCGGCCAGGCAGCGGCATGAGCCTGCTGGATGCGCCCATCTGGAGTGATGCCGGCACCTGGATCGTGCTGGGCCTCTCCCTGCTGTTCATCGTGGTGGGCATAGGCATGCACCGCGTCATCATGAAGGTATTGCGCGGACCAGCAGATGCTGCCGCCAACAAGGAAAACCATGTCTGACATTCTCAAGAAAATCTGCGACGTCAAGGTCCAGGAAGTTGCTGCCGCCAAGAAGGCCGTGCCGTTTGCCGAGATGCGCCGCGATGCGCAAAGCCGTGTCTCCACGCGCGATTTCGTGGGCGCCATCCGTGCCAAGATTGCCAAGGGACAGGCCGGTGTGATCGCCGAAGTCAAGAAGGCCAGTCCCAGCAAGGGCGTGATCCGTCCCGACTTCGATCCTGCCGACATCGCCCAGAGCTATATGGTGGGCGACGGCAAGATCAGTGCGGCCTGCCTGTCGGTGCTGACCGATCGCCAGTTCTTCCAGGGGCAGCCTGACTATCTCAAGCAGGCCCGCGCGAGCACGCTGCTGCCGGTGCTGCGCAAGGACTTCATGGTCGACCCCTATCAGATCTACGAATCTCGGGTGATGGGCGCCGACTGCGTGCTCTTGATCGCCGCCTGCCTGGACGATGCGCAGATGGCGGAGATGGAGCAGATTGCGCACAGCCTGGACATGGATGTGCTGGTGGAAGTGCATGACGGCGAGGAGTTGCAGCGCGCTCTCAAGCTCAAGACGCCGCTGGTGGGCATCAACAACCGCAATCTGCGCACATTCGAGGTCGATATTCAGACCACGATTGCCCTCAAGAAAGATGTGCCTGCCGATCGCCTGCTGGTGACCGAGTCCGGCATCCTGAGCCGCGACGATGTGAAGACCATGCGTGACGCCGGCATTGACGCCTTCCTGGTGGGCGAGGCTTTTATGCGTGCCCGCGAGCCGGGCGAGGCCCTGGCCCAGTTGTTTCAGTGAGCGATTGGCTGCTGTGCGGGTTCAGCGCAGAACCTGCACATCGGCATCCAGAAAATAGCCGGCACCACGCTTGGTCTTGAGCAGCGTGGGCGCGCGGCTCGATGCTTCGACCTTGCGGCGCAAGCGCAGCATCTGCACATCGATGGCACGGTCAAAGACATCGTCTTCGGCCTGCGTCAGATCCATGATCTGCTCACGGCTCATGATTTGTCTGGGACGTTTGAGCAGGGCCAGCAGCAGCGCGAACTCGCTCTTGGTCAGTCCCACCTCATGCCCGGCAGCGCTGATGAGGCTGCGCGAGCGCAGCCTCAACTCCCAGTCGGCAAACTTGAAGCCCTGGGGACTCAAGGTGAACGCTGGGCGGGCACAGGAAAAGAAGGCCTGCGCGGCAGAGGCTTGTGAGTGACTGGCAGAAGATGTGTGCATGAATAACTCCTTGTGAGCCTGAGCCGCCAAGTGGTCAGCTATGTTGGAGTCGATTCTTTGCAAATTGTCAGAATGTGTCACTCACTGAAATCAGGTATTTTGAGCCTAGAAATAGGTGAGAACCCTTGAGGGAATCATTCGAGATGACTCTGGAAGTTGAGAAAATCCAGGCATGAACTTCACTAGCCAGAGCATGAGTGCTAACACCGCTGCGCCTACCCAGTTGATGAGTGCAGATCCGCAGGACTGGCCTGTCTCGCCAGACTGGCAAGCCGTTGTCGACTCTTTCTTTGCAAGGAGCACAGGCCAGGGCTTGCTGCAGTTTTTGCAGCAAAGACTGGATGCAGGGGCCGTGATTTTCCCACCCAAGCCCCTGAGGGCCCTGGAATTGACGCCCGCCGAGGAGGTGCGTGTCGTGATCCTGGGGCAGGACCCCTATCATGGTCGTGGGCAGGCCGAGGGTCTGGCATTTTCTGTAGCACCCGGGGTGCGCGTTCCGCCATCGTTGCAGAACATCTTCAAGGAAATGCAGCGCGAACTGGGCACGCCGTTTCCGGCGTTTCCCCAGCCTGGTGGCAGTCTGGTGAGCTGGGCTCAACGTGGTGTACTGCTGCTCAACACCAGCCTGACGGTGGAAGAAGGGCAGGCCGCAAGCCATGCCAAAAAAGGCTGGGAAGAGCTGACCGATGCCATCATCCGCCAGGTGGCAGAGCAGGGGCGGCCCACGGTCTTCATGCTCTGGGGCTCGCACGCCCAGTCCAAGCGTGTGTTCATTCCTCAGGATCGTGGCCATCTGGTGCTGATGAGCAATCACCCTTCACCGTTATCGGCCCTGAGGCCTCCCGTGCCCTTTATCGGTAACGGACACTTCGGCAAGGCCAGGGAGTTCAAGCTCAGACACGGCTATTGAGATGGGCAGATTGGGCTGTCTCAGCGCTTTTCCCTGATTCCAAGCCAGACGCCCGTCAGGCCGCTGAGCGTCACCACCGTCATTCCGAGCAGCGATGTGCTGTCGGGAAGCTGCCCGAAAAACAGCCAGCCCATCAGCATGGCAAAGCCGATCTGGCTGTAGAGGAAAGGCGCCACGGTTGCGGGCGTGGCGTGTGTGTATGCCTGCAGCAGCATCAGGTGGCCAATGCCGCTGCAAAGGCCCATCACAGCTGCTGCTGCGTAGATCTGCCAGTCATCGATGGGCTGCCATACAAAGCCTATGAGAGGCGTGGTCAGCAGCAAGGGCAGCCAGGTCGAGTAAAGCTGGGTGGTTGGAGGTGAATCTAGGCGCGACAGGCGACTTCCGAGGACCTGGTAGGTGGTGCCCGATACCAGCAGACCAACAGGCCACAGAGCGGCCAGGCCCAAGGGCTGTCCATCGTTTTCCGGTCGGACGATGGCAATCACTGCCAGCAGACCGATCACCAGCAGCGACCAACGGGCAGGACTGACCTGCTCTTTGAAAAATAGCGCCGAGGCCACCACGATAAACAGCGGAGCCGCTGACCAGATGGCCGTGAAATTGGCCAAAGGCATGTTCTTTATGCAGAAAAAGGCGCAGACCGTGGTCAACAGCCCCGAGATCGCTCTCAGAAGCTGAAAGCTCAAGTTACGGGTTCTCAGTGCCGAAAGGCCGTGCCGAGGCAAAACCAGCATGCTGGTGACCAGGGCCTGGGCCGTGAAGCGCAGCCACAAAACCATAAGAACCGGAAGCAGCGTTCCTGTGAACTTGGTGGCGCTATCCAGAACGGCAAACAGCGCGCAGGCGAATATGGTGAGCAGAACACCGCGGATGGCAGACTGTGCTGACGGGGAAAGTGTGGGAGAGAGCCAGCTGGGGAGCATGTCCGTAGCGATTTGCGACAAGAGAAGCGAGGAATTCTAGGGGGATGAAGTTGTCGGCTCTGGTTGTGACGCCCATAAAAATGCCCGCACTGTTAGGTGCGGGCACTGGCTGGGGTGATGAAGGATTACCAGGGCATGGCGTTACGAATACGCGCAATTTTTTCGGCCTGCTCGGTTGAAGACTCCTTGGCGGTGCGCAGCGCTTGCCGGATGAAGACAAACAGCAGCAGCAGGAAACCGGTGCCCACGGCAGCACCAATGGCCAGCATGGGCTTCTTGGGCTTGATGGAGCGCTCGGGCAGGGTCGGCATCTGGATCACATCGTCGTTGTCCAGACCGCCGAGGCGACGCTCCATGTCCAGAATCCCCTTCTGGCGATTGCTGTTGGCGGTCAGCAGTTCGCCATAGAGGCGGCTGGTGGCTTCGGTGACACTTTTCCCGGAGGAGAGATTGGCAGAAGTGTCATGCTCCAGCTTGAGCGACTCCTCCAGGCGTGTCTTCTCGGAGGCCAGTTGCACTTCCAGCTGCTTTTTCTCCAGACCGCGTGGCCTGCTCAGGGGAAACAAGGTGTCCAGCAGCGCTTGGTTGAGCTTTTGAGCCGCTTCGGGTGATTTGGCCAGCGTTGCAATATTCAGCAGCTTGTCCTGCTTGCCGACATTGACGGTGATGCGCTTGCTGAGCTTTTTATAGATTTCTTCCTTGGTCAGGCCATCGTCCAGGCCCGCAACGGGGGCAAGCTGGTGCAGCACGTCTGCAGACATGGCCAGGCTGGCGGCCATGGGGGCGGTAAAGCTGGAGCCAGGACGCTCCACCTGAACCGATGCGCTGCTCTCGTAGGTCTTGGGGATCACCAGACCGATTCCGTAAGCCGCAATGCCAGCCAATAACGGGCCGAAAATCAGAATTTTCCAGTTTTCTGCGAGTGTGACCAATAGATCCAGCAGATCCAGCTCTTCATCTTGTGGGGTTTGAACTTCCATCGATTTTTCTAAATGAATTAGCACTTTGACAAAACGATGAAATCTACCACTAAGAAAAGATTGGACCCAGTGTTTCTGTAACTCCTTATGCCAGGAGCCGGCACAGCGGCTCCAATGTGTTGCAGATCAGCGCCGGCGCTCCAGCAGCATGGAGTCTCCATAGCTGAAGAAGCGGTAATGCTGGGCAATCGCATGCTGATACATGCCCATGATGTGCTCATAGCCCGCAAAAGCGCTGACCAGCATCATCAGCGTGCTTTTGGGCAGATGGAAGTTGGTGATCAGCATGTCGACCACCTGGTACTGAAAGCCCGGTGTGATGAAGATGCTGGTGTCGCCGCTGATATTGCCGTACTTGGCCCAGGACTCCAGCGTGCGCACCGTGGTGGTGCCCACGGCAATGATGCGGCCGCCGCGCTGGCGGCAGCGCTCCATGGCGGCCAATGTGGGCAGGGGAATGTCATACCACTCGCTGTGCATGGTGTGGTCGGCAAGGTTTTCGGTCTTGACGGGCTGGAAGGTGCCGGCTCCCACATGCAGGGTGACGCTGGCGCGCTCCACGCCCTTGGCTTGCAGGGCGGCCAGAACGGTCTCGTCGAAATGCAGGGCGGCGGTCGGTGCGGCTACGGCACCAGGGTGGGCTGCGAACACGGTCTGGTAGCGCTCGCTGTCTTCTTTTTCATCAGGGTCGTGCTCGGCGTTCTGCTGGCGCTCGATATAGGGCGGCAGCGGTAGGTGGCCGAACTGCTCCAGCAATTCATAGGGCGATTCGCCCTGGTTGCCCTTGAAGGAAAGATGGAACAGCGGCCCGTTCTCGTCCGGCCAGCGGCCCAGCAGGGTGGCTTCGAACCCTCCGTTCTTGAGGCCGCCGCAAAGATGGATCTTGGCACCGGGCAAGGGCTTTTTGCTCACGCGCATATGGGCAACGACCTCGTTGTTCTGCAGCACGCGCTCGACCAGCAGCTCGATCTTGCCGCCGCTGGCTTTTTCGCCGAAGACGCGCGCCTTGATGACCTTGGTGTCGTTGAAGACCAGCAGGTCGCCGGGCTGCAGCAGATCGGGCAGTTCGCGGAAGATGCGGTCGGTGGGAGGGAGGCTGCGGCCGTCAAGCAGGCGCGAGGCGCTGCGAACGGCGGTGGGATGCTGGGCAATCAGGGATTCGGGCAGGTCGAAGTCGAAATCGCTGAGTGTGAATTCACGGGTGCAGGAAGACATGCGGTGCTTGAGGGCCGTACGAGGCCCGTTCCAAGTTCAATCAAACAAGTGGGTGATTGTCGCAAATCGCCATTAGGGCTGCCGGCTTCAGGGCTGAGCAGCGGCTGGATTCCAGAGCTCGTTGAGATTCCTGAAGGGCCAGTCGGCAGGGTCTTCGCGCCCGACGATGCTGTCGTTGGCCAGGGGGCAAGCCAGATCGAGAATCTCGGGTGTGATGCGGCGCTGCTGGCTGAGGCAGTAAAAGCGCCGCACTTTCGGGGTCAGCAAGCAGGTCGGCGAGACATCCAGCACCACGGCAAGATGCTGCGACTGCAGCCGCACCAGCGAGCCCAGCGGGTAGATGCCCACCGTCTGGACAAACTGCTCGAAGATGGCCTTGTCGAAATGATGGGGCGCCCATTGCGCCATGCGCTGCAGCGCGATGGCCGGGTGCCAGCCCTGCTTGTAGGGGCGATCCGAGGTGATTGCGTCATAGACATCGCAGACTGCCGTCATGCGCGCCATCAGACTGATCTCGTCCTGCTTCAGTCCGTCGGGATAGCCCGTGCCGTCGACTTTTTCGTGGTGATGCAGGCAGGCGTCGGTAACGGCGTCGTCCAGCCCCTGGGGCAACAGGATTTCGTAGCCCCAGCGAGGGTGGGACTTCATGATGACCCATTCCTCGGCATCCAGCGGCCCAGGCTTGTTGAGAATATCCGGCGGTACTCTGCTTTTACCGATATCGTGCAGCAGGCCTGCGATACCGGCCTGATGCACCTGGTGCTCGTCCAGACCCATGCGGTGTGCCAGACCAATCATCAGCGCGCACACCGCAATGCTGTGCATATAGGAGTAGTTGTCCGCAGTCTTCAGACGCGCCAGGCTGATCAGGGCGTGGGGGTTGCGCTTGATCGACTCGGCCATCTCGTCGACCAGCAGACCTGAGGCAGGCAGGTCCAGCGGACGGCCCAGGCGAACGTCCTTGAACATGGTCTTGAGCACATCACGTGCCTGCCCAATGATCTGATGGGCCTGCTGCAACTCCACGCTGGTTCTGGTGGGGCGTACCGGCGAGCTGGGCACAGCTTCGTCGCCTGGCGACTCCAAGACTTCTGCGGGCGTGATGTCGGGGGCGATGTCGGCCCCCTTGCCGGTGTCTATCCACACCTGGCGGATGGTGGTGGCAAGCAGGCGTTCCAGGTCCCTGGGCTGATCGAGCAGGAGGCGGGTACGCAAAAAGGGGTGCTCCATCCACGAGCCGCAGAACTCGTGCACAAACATCCCCGGGCGCAGGTGCTCGACATCAACTCGCTTCAACATGGATTTACGAGGAAACACATAGTAACAATTTGAGAATGGTAGCGATTTTGACGTTATTGCGCTGGCGGCAGTTGTTTGCGAACCTGAATATGCTGTATATACATACATTGCTTTCCCTGTCGCGGGGAGTGTAGTCAAGGAGTCTCAGTTGTCTGTGTCAAAAAAGCCTGTTACCGAGCCGAAGTCTGCTGTCAAGCGCGCTGCCGCTCGTGAGAAACAGGCGGGCATGGACCAGGATGCCGCTCCCAAAAAGACCGTCAGCCCTGCGCAGCAGGCCTTGCAGAAGATGGGATTGACGCGCGATATCGATCTGGCTTTGCATCTGCCGCTGCGCTATGAGGACGAAACCCGCATCGTGCCGCTGAAGAACGCGCGTGATGGCGAGACGGTGCAGATCGAAGCCACGGTCACGCACAGCGAGGTGCAGCTGCGCCCCAGGCGCATGCTCAAGGTCACCGTGGATGACGGCAGCAGCACCTGTCTGCTGACCTTCTTCAGCTTCTATCCGTCACAGCAAAAGACCATGGCGCCCGGGGCGCGCCTGCGCATTCGCGGCGAGGTCAAGGGCGGTTTCTGGGGGCGGCAGATGATGCACCCTGCATTCCGGGTGGCGGGCGGCGAGCTGCCCACGGCGCTGACACCGGTCTATCCCGCCACTGCCAGTTTGCCCCAGGCCTATCTGCGCCGGGCCATCGCCTCGGCGCTGTTGCGTGCCGATCTGTCCGAGACCTTGCCACCGGGGCAGTCGCCTCCCATTGCGCAGTTCTATGGTCAAAATGGACTGCAGCCGGCATATGACTTGCGCAATGCGCTCATTTTTCTGCACCATCCAACGCCCGATGTGGCCTTGGTCACGCTGGAGG
Organism: Comamonas sp. HJ-2; assembly: GCF_053615495.1. Taxonomy (NCBI): domain Bacteria; kingdom Pseudomonadati; phylum Pseudomonadota; class Betaproteobacteria; order Burkholderiales; family Comamonadaceae; genus Comamonas; species Comamonas sp. HJ-2. The sequence goes on from NZ_JBSIFD010000022.1 coordinate 100,269, forward strand.
ACCATTCCCACCCGGCCTGGCAAAGACTCAAGGCGGAAGAGTTGCTGGCCCAGCAGCTGTCCCAGTACGAGGCCAAGCGCGAGCGCGCCCGCTTGCGCGCGCCCGTGCTCAGGCCGCAGGCCGGCATGGCGGATTTGACCCAGCAGTTTCTGGCGCAACTGCCGTTTGGCCTGACGGGGGCGCAGCAGCGAGTGGTGGGAGAGATTCGAGCCGATATGGAACGCCGTATTCCCATGCATCGTTTGCTGCAAGGCGATGTGGGCTCGGGCAAGACGGTGGTGGCAGCACTGTCTGCCGTGGCCTGTATCGAGGCCGGCTGGCAATGCGCCTTGATGGCTCCGACCGAAATCCTGGCCGAGCAGCATTTCGGCAAGCTGGTCGGCTGGCTGGAGCCGATTCTGGCGCCGCTGGGCAAAAAGGTCGCCTGGCTGGCCGGCGCCCAGAAAAAGAAGGAGCGCGCCGCGATGCTGGCGCTGGTGGAAAGCGGCGAGGCGGCGCTGGTCGTGGGCACCCATGCAGTGATTCAGGAGCAGGTGCAGTTCAAGAACCTGGCCCTGGCCGTGATCGACGAGCAGCACCGCTTTGGCGTGGCCCAGCGTCTGGCGCTTCGGCAAAAGCTCGCGGCCACGGGCATGGAGCCACATTTGCTGATGATGAGCGCCACACCGATTCCCCGTACCTTGGCCATGAGCTATTACGCCGACCTCGATGTCTCCACCATCGACGAGCTGCCGCCAGGGCGCACGCCTATCGTCACCAAGCTGATCTCGGACAGCCGCAAGGACGAGGTGATCGAGCGCATCGGCGCCCAGGTCGCCAGCGGGCGCCAGGTCTACTGGGTCTGCCCGCTGATCGAGGAAAGCGAGGCGCTGGATCTGTCGAATGCCACGGCCACCCATGAATATTTGAGCGAAATGCTGCCTGGTGTCATGGTGGGTCTGCTGCACTCGCGCATGCCCACGGCCGAGAAAAAGGCCGTGATGGAGCTGTTTTCTGCCGGCGTCATGGGAGTGCTGGTATCCACCACGGTGATCGAGGTGGGTGTGGACGTGCCCAATGCCTCGCTGATGGTGATCGAACACTCGGAGCGTTTCGGCCTCTCGCAGCTGCACCAGTTGCGCGGCCGTGTGGGGCGCGGCGCTGCAGCCTCGGCCTGTGTGCTGCTGTATTCGGTCAATGACAACGGGCGCCTGTCCGATACCGGCAAGGAACGCCTGCGGGCCATGGCCGAGACCAATGACGGTTTCGAGATCGCGAGGCGGGATCTGGAGATTCGCGGCCCGGGCGAGTTTCTCGGCGCCCGGCAGTCGGGCGCACCCATGTTGCGCTTTGCCGATCTCGAGCAGGACGTGATGCTGCTGGACTGGGCGCGCGAGCTGGCACCGCTTATGCTTGAGCAGTTTCCTGCGCTGGCTGCACGCCATGTCAGCCGCTGGCTGGGTGGAAAGGCCGAATATTTAAAGGCCTGAAATACCCAAACCTGCGTTTGAAGACGTAAAGAGTTACGTTTTTGCAGGAATATATGTAATCTTTTGCCTTGGCAATTTGTGATTGAATGCAAAAACAGGATGAATCAATGCTGTTATTGAGAATCCCAAAGACCCCCTCTCTATGACTCTTACCGAATTGAAGTACATCGTGGCCGTTGCGCGGGAAAAGCACTTTGGCCGCGCCGCCGAAGCATGCTATGTGTCCCAGCCTACGCTGTCCGTGGCGATCAAGAAGCTGGAGGAAGAGCTGGATGTCAAGATTTTCGAGCGCAGTGCCGGTGAAGTCTCGGTGACCTCGCTGGGCGAGGAGATCGTGCGCCAGGCCCAAAGCGTGCTCGAGCAGGCCAATGAGATCAAGGAAATTGCCAAGCGTGGCAAGGACCCGCTGTCAGGCGTTCTGACCCTGGGCGTGATCTACACCATAGGCCCCTACCTGCTCCCCGATCTGGTGCGCAACTCCATCAATATGACGCCGCAGATGCCGCTGATGCTGCAGGAGAACTTCACCGTCAAGTTGCTGGAGATGCTGCGCACGGGCGAGATCGACTGCGCCATCATGGCCGAGCCCTTCCCCGATACCGGTCTGGCACTGGCGCCGCTGTACGACGAGCCCTTCATGGCCGCCGTGCCCAGCACCCACCCGCTGGCGCAGAAGAAAAGCCTGTCCACCACGGATCTCAAGAACGAGACCATGCTGCTGCTGGGCGCGGGGCACTGCTTCCGCGACCATGTGCTCGAGGTCTGCCCCGAATTCGCGCGCTATGCCAGCAACTCCGAAGGCATTCGCCGCACCTTCGAAGGTTCCTCTCTCGAAACCATCAAATATATGGTGGCCGCCGGCATGGGCGTGACTCTGGTGCCGCGACTGTCCGTGCCCGAGGATGCACTGGCTCCCATTGAGCGCCGTCGCCGCGCCGATGAGCCTCATATTCGCTATCTTCCGATTCATGAGGAAGACGGCATTGCGCCGCCCACCCGCCGTGTGGTGCTGGCCTGGCGACGCAGCTTCACGCGCTATGAGGCGATTGCCGCACTGCGCAATGCCGTCTACGCCTGCCCGCTGCCGGGAGTGCAGCGCCTGTCGCAATAAGCGTGGCTTTAGCGGCTCGAAGAGGGCGGGAGCCTGGATTCGTTAAACCTGAAAGGTGAGTGCATGACCAAGCAAGGCAAGGACAAATCGCAGAAACAAAAGTCGGACGCCGCGCCGCAGGTGCCCGCAGGCATCCATATCGGCATCAGCGACGAGGATCGCGCCGCCATCGCCAAGGGGCTGTCGGCGCTGCTGGCCGATACCTATACGCTGTACCTGACCACGCACAACTTCCACTGGAATGTCACGGGGCCCATGTTCAACACGCTGCACACCATGTTCATGGCGCAGTACACCGAGCTGTGGAATGCCGTCGATCCCGTGGCCGAGCGCATCCGCGCACTGGGCCACCATGCACCTGGCTCCTATGCCCAGTTCGGCAAGCTCACCAGCCTGCCCGATGCCCCGGCCCAGCCGCCCAAGGCCCTGGAGATGGTGCGCATCCTGGTGCAGGGCCACGAGGCCGTGGCGCGCACGGCTCGCCAGCTGTTCCCACGTGCCGACAAGGCCGGCGACGAGCCTACGGCCGATCTGCTGACCCAGCGTCTGGCCGTGCACGAGCAGACTGCCTGGATGCTGCGCTCCCTGCTCGAGGAGTGAGTCGCGCCGCGGCAGCAGCTCGTCCCGGTCTTCCCCAAGCCCTGACGGGCTAGCCTCCAGAGGCCCGTCAGGGCTTCTTCGCTTTTGCTTTTGAAAGGAATGTCTGTGTTTTCTGCAGCGACTCCCGTGGTCCTGCTGGCGCAATGGGTGGACAGCCATGTCATCTGGGTGTTGCTGCTGCTATTGCTGGTTGGGGCATACATGCTGCGTTGCCGTGCGCAGGGCCGGGCCGAGTGGCTGTGGCAGGACCGCAGCGCGGACTTCAGGCCGGATGGCGGTCGCTTGCTGGCGGTGGCGGCACTGGCCGCTGTGCTTCTGGCCCTGCTGAGCGTCGGCGTGCACCAGTCCCAGTCGGTGCTGCCGCCTCAGGGGCTGATGGCCCTGGACCTGAAGCTGCAGCGCGCGGTGAGCGCGGCCCTGCCGCCCATGCTGCAGCCTCTGGTGCGGGCATGGACCCTGCTCGGGGATTTGCGCGTCATGGGGTTGCTGAGTCTGGTTGTGGGCCTGTGGCTGCTGTGGCGGCGCCAGGGTCTGCAGCTGCTGAGCTGGGTGGTGGCGGTGGCCGGCACCGGACTGTGGGTGCGTTTCATCAAGGGGACCATGCAGCGCGCGCGCCCGCTGGACGGGCTGGTGCATGAGGCCGGCTTCAGCTTTCCCAGCGGCCATAGCGCGGGCACGGCAGCGATTTTCGGCATGCTGGCCTGGCTGGCCGCTCGTCACCTGCCGAGGCGCTGGCGGACTTGGATCTTTGCGGTGGCCACGCTGCTGGCCCTGAGCACGGGCTTGAGCCGCGTGCTGCTGTCCGTGCACCATGCCAGCGATGTGCTGGCGGGCCTGTGCCTGGGCCTGGGCTGGACGGCCCTGGTGCTCTGGTTGACAGACCGTGTCGAGCATGGGGGCGGCGCCATCGGGCCGCCGCAGGCCGAGGCACAATTGCCGCTGCGCTGATCGTGGCCTGGGGGCCCGGTCGTGATCTCCTGCCTTTCGGAACCCGTCTCATGTCCGCCTCCATCCCTGCTTCGCCGCGCTCCAAGCTGTCGCTGTATCTTGATCTGATCCGCTTCAACCGCCCCGCGGGTTGGCTGGTGCTGGTCTGGCCCACGCTGGTGGCACTGTGGGTGGCCGGCCAGGGCTTTCCGGGCTGGCATCTGCTCGTGGTCTTTGTGCTGGGCACGGTGCTGATGCGCAGCGCGGGCTGCACCATCAACGATATTGCCGACCGCGACTTCGACAGGCATGTGAAACGCACTACCCAGCGTCCCATCACCAGCGGCCAGATCTCGGTCAGGGAAGCCGCCATGGTCGGCCTGGTGCTCACGCTGGTGGCCTTCGGTCTGGTGTTGTCCACACGCTGGGAGGCCGTGGCCTGGTCGGTGCCTGCCGTGTTGTTCACGATTCTCTATCCCTTCACCAAGCGCTTTTTTGCCATGCCTCAGGCCTTTCTGGGCATTGCCTTCAATTTCGGTATCGTGATTGCGTTTGCGGCGGTGACGGGCGAAGTCAATGCCACGGCCTGGACGCTGTGGCTGGCGAATATGTTTCTGGTGCTGGCCTATGACACCGAATACGCCATGGTGGACCGCGATGACGATCTCAAGATCGGCATGAAGACCTCGGCCATCACCCTGGGCCGTTTCGATGTCGCGGCGATCATGCTGTTCTTTGCCCTGTGCTGGGGGTTGATCGCCTGGGTGCTGGCTCCTTATCAGCTGGGCTGGCCCTTCTGGCTGGGCATGGGCGTGGCAGCGGCCCAGATCGTCTGGCATTTCAGTCTGATCAAGGACCGCACGCGCGAAGGCTGTTTTGTCGCCTTCAGCAAGAGCCACTGGATTGGCGCCGCAATCTTTGCGGGTGTGGCGCTAGGGTTTGCGTTGAAATAGTCCTGTTTTCATAGCTTGAATCGCTTGACTGATAAGCGATGAATGCCTGAATGACTCCAAAAAACCGGCCGAGGCCGGTTTTCTTTATTTGCCGAACTCGGCGGCCAGCTCCTGTGCGCGGATCTGAGCCTTGCGCATGGCTTCGATGAAATGCTCGGGCAACTTCTGCTCCTGCATATGAGTGATGGCCGCGTAGGTGGTGCCGCCCTTGCTGGTCACGCGCTGGCGCAGCACTTCGGCGCTTTCGCTGGAGCGTGCCGCCAGTTCCGAGCCGCCCGCAAACGTGGCCACGGCCAGCTTGTAGCTTTGCTCGGCGCTGAGGCCCATGTCGACACCCGCCTGGGTCATGGCTTCGAGGAACAGGAATACATAGGCCGGGCCGGAGCCGGAGATGGCCGTCACGGCATCCAGATGGGCTTCCTTGTCCACCCAGCTGAGTTCGCCGGTGCTGCCGATCACGGTCTCGATCAGGGCCTTGCCCTGGGCATCGACCTCGGGGCGGGCGAACAGGCCCGTCATGCCCTTGCCCACCAGGGCCGGTGTATTGGGCATGGCGCGCACGATGCGGTGGGTGCCGGCCCAGGCCGCAATGCTGTCGGTGGTGATGCCGGCCGCCACGCTCAGGTGCAGGGCGTGGCGGGTGTGGGCGGCAACGGGAGCGGCCGCTTCCTTGAAGCTCTGGGGCTTGACGGCCCAGACCACCAGTTGGGCGTTTTGCAGGGCCTCGGTGGCGGCGGGCAGGGCGTCGATGCCGAAGCTGGTCTTGATCGCAGCGCGCGTGGCTTCAAAAGGCTCGACCACGGTGATGCTGCGGGCCGGAACGCCCTGGCGGATCAGGCCGCCGATGATGGCGCTGGCCATATTGCCGCCGCCGATAAAGGCGATGGGAGGGAAAACGGAGGTCGAGTGGTCGGTCTGGCTCATGATGGTTCGATTCGCTTTGCGATGCAGCAAGTGGGCAAGCCTGTATTCGGATTCCAGGCGCAGAACGGCACTATAAACCTGCGCCGCAGCGGCCGCGCTCCTCGCTCAATGCGACGAACTGGGTGACTTCGGCGGGATTGAAGTTGTTGTCGCTGACCAGCAGCAGCACGCGTCGGCCATCGGGCAGCAGCGGTCCCCAGCTCATGCCCTCCAGGTTGTCCACGGACCGCAGGCCGGCATCGGCCAGGTCCAGCAGCAATTCCTTGTCTGCAGGGCGGTAGCTGCCCGGCACGAGCCGGGTTTGGCCCAGCGTATCGCTGCTGGCGTCGGCACGGGTGCTGATGCGGTAGATGCGGGTGCCGAAGCGCAGCGGTGGCGCAAAGGAGCGCTCCAGCACCAGCAGGTGTTCAGGGCCGTCGGCCAGCACGGCGCTGATGCCGTTGATGGCACCGTGTTGCAGCCACAGGTCGGCAGGCAGGGCATCGGGCAGATAGGCAAGCTGGCGCGCGGGCTGCCGCGTGCCCATGTCATAGGCGGTGATGCGCACCGGGCCGCCCGAGTGGTCAGCTGCGGGCAGGGCCCCGTCTTGTCTGAGCGCTGCCTCCATGGCCAGCCAGAGCGTTCGGCCATCCTGGCTCAGCGCCAGACCTTCGAGCGTGAAGTTGCTGCGCGGCCCTTGGGTCTTGCTGCTCGGCAGGTGCAGCTCGGGCGGCAGCGACCATTCGCGCAGCCAGTGTCCATCCTTGCCTGATTGCAGCAATTGCGGGCCGAATCCGCGTGTGAAGTCGCCCTCGCTGCTCCACAGCAGGGACTGACCTCCTGGCAGCACGCGCAGGGCTTCCGCGTCGGGTGTCGCGATGCCGGGCAGGGGCTGGCGGTGGCTGGGGTAGGGGGCCTGGGCGGGGCTGAGCAGCGGTCGGGCATTTTGCAGCCTGACCTGATGCAGGCCGCTGGCGTCGTATTCGATACGCGCCGTGTAAAAGCGCGCCGGCCCGTGGGCGGAGCGGTCGTCGCTGACCAGGTAGTACAGATTGCTGCCCGCGTCGTAGTCGATCGAGGACAGGCCGCCCACTGGCGTGTCGGCAAACTGCTTGTCGTGCTGCCAGCGGATTTCCCCAAGCAGGGACCAGGGCCGGGCCTCGGATGTGCTGCAGATGCGGTGGGGTGCGAGCGACGCCGTCGTGCAGGCAGCGAGGCTGGCGCAGATCAACGAGAGGACCCAAAGGCAGAGCTGTCGTGGATTGTTCACATTTGTGCCTTGTACTTTTCGCTGATCGCTTTCTAAGATGCCAGCATTTCTGTGCCGCGCGGGGCTGCACGGACAACGCCATCGGAAATAGGGAGCAATCATGGCATCCAATGTCAAAAAATGGTCGGCGGAGTTTCTGGGTACTTTCTGGCTGACGTTTGGCGGTTGCGGCAGCGCGGTGCTGGCAGCGGCCTTTCCCGAAGTGGGCATCGGCCTGCTGGGCGTGTCCTTTGCCTTCGGCCTGACGGTGCTGACAGGCGCTTACGCCTTCGGTCCCGTCTCCGGCGGTCACTTCAATCCAGCGGTTTCCGTCGGTCTGGCAGTGGCGGGGCGTTTTCGCTTTGCCGAGCTGCCCGGCTACATCATTGCCCAGGTGCTGGGTGCCATTGTGGCGGCCGCCGCGCTGTATTTCATTGCCAGTGGCAAGGCCGGTGCCCAGGTGGCCGATCTGGCCACCAACGGCTACGGGGATCACTCGCCGGGCAAGTTCAATATGGCGGCGGCGCTGGTGACCGAAGTAGTGCTGACCGCAGTGTTTCTGCTGGTGATCCTAGGCTCCACCACCAAGAAGGCTGCCGTGGGCTTTGCGGGCATGAGCATCGGCCTGTGCCTGACGCTGATCCACCTGATCTCCATTCCCGTGACCAACACCTCGGTCAACCCTGCCCGCAGCACCGGCCCGGCACTGTTCGGGCCGGCCATCGCGCTGGAGCAATTGTGGCTGTTCTGGCTGGCTCCCATCGTGGGCGCCATCATCGGCGCCGTGATCCACAAGGCGCTGCTGGGTGACGAAGACTGAGCGTTCAACGCGGCTGCTGCCCAAGCAAAAAGGGATGCCTTGGCATCCCTTTTTTGATGGCTTTGACCCGTCCTGCCCGAGGTTGACACCTTTTCTTGAAGGAAAAAGGCAGGTCTCATGGAATCAGGCTCCAAGCGAAC